>NZ_JBHTZD010000029.1:8104-83539 GCF_042790455.1 Streptomyces sp. NPDC056734 | reverse complement strand
CGCCCGCGACACGGCGACCGCGCGAAGGGTGGCGGCGTTGCTGGCGGGCCCGGGGGGGCCTGAACGGGCGGACGGTCTCGACGGGCGGGCGGCCTGAACGGCGCGGGCGGTCTCGGCGAGCGGGCGGTCTCGGCGGGCGGCACCCAGCTGACCAGAACCGGCGAGCCCTTCCGCATCACGGGCGGCAACGCCCTGCCCTTCACGGCCGCCCGCGACACGGCGACCGCGCGAAGGGTGGCGGCGTTGCTGGCGGGCCCGGGGGCGGCCTGAGCGGGCGGGCGGTCTCGGCGGGCGGGGTGGCCTGAACGGGGCGGGCGGTCTCGTCGGGATGGCCGGTCTCGGCGAGCGGACGGTCTCGGCGGGCGGCGGGCGCCCCACTCCACCCACTTCACCCCCGGGCCCCCGCCCGGCGATGTCGTCCCCCGACATATCCTGACCGGGAGTGGCCATCGGCTGACGAAGGAGTCCGAAGGTGCCGTCGATGCTCGATGCGGTCGTGGTGGGAGCGGGGCCGAACGGACTGACGGCTGCCGTGGAGCTGGCCCGGCGCGGCTTCTCCGTGGCCGTCTTCGAGGCCCGGGACACGGTGGGCGGCGGTGCCCGCACCGAAGAGCTGACCCTCCCCGGTTTCCGCCACGACCCCTGTTCGGCCGCCCACCCCCTCGGTGTCAACTCACCCGCGTTCCGCGCGATGCCCCTGGAGCGGCACGGCCTGACCTGGCTGCACCCCGAGCTGCCCATGGCCCACCCCTTCCCGGACGGCAGCGCGGCCGTGCTGGCCCGCTCGGTCGCCGAGACCGCCGCCTCCTTCGGCCCCCGTGACGCGGGCGCGTACCGCAGACTGATCGCGCCCTTCCTCCCCAGGTGGGACACCCTGGTCCGCGACTTCATGTCGCTCCCCCTCAGCTCACTGCCCCGCGACCCGGTCACCCTCGCCCGCTTCGGCCTGGCCGGCCTGCCCCCGTCCAGCTGGCTGACCCGCCGCTTCCGGGACGAGCCCGCGAAGACCCTCTTCGCCGGGCTGGTCGCCCATGTCATGGCCCCCCTCGACGGGCTCGCCACCGGAGCCGTCGGCCTGGTCTTCGCCCTCGCCGCGCACGCCCGGGGCTGGCCGCTGGCGCAGGGCGGCTCCCAGGCCATCTCCGACGCCCTCACCTCGTATCTGAAGGAGTGCGGCGGCACGGTCCACACCGGCTTCGAGGTCAAGCGGCTCGACGAGCTGCCGCCCGCCCGCGCCTACGTCTTCGACACCTCACCCACCGCCCTCGCCCGTATCGCCGGCTTCGGCTCCTATTACGACGGGTACCGCTACGGCCCCGGTGTCTTCAAGGTGGACTACGCGCTGGACGGACCGGTGCCGTGGACCGCGCCCGAGGCGCGGATCGCCGGGACCGTGCAGATCGGCGCGGACAGTACGGAGATCAACGCGGCGCTGAGGGCGGTCTCCCGCGAGGGACGGGCGCCCGAGCGGCCCTTCCTGATCACCGTGCAGCCCGGCGTCGTCGACCCCACCCGCGCCCCCGCAGGCAAGCACGTCTTCTGGGCCTACGGCCATGTGCCCAACGGCTACACCGGCGACCTCACCGACACCATCGAACGCCAGCTGGAGCGCTTCGCCCCCGGTTTCCGCGACCGGGTGCTGGCCCGCGCCACGGCCGGCCCGCCCGAGCTGGCCGCGCGCAACGCCAACTACGTCGGCGGCGACATCGCCACCGGCGCGGTCGACGGACTCCAGCTCATGCTCCGCCCGAGACTCACCCTCGACCCGTACCGCACCCCGCACCCGGCCGTCTTCCTCTGCTCGTCGGCCACCCCGCCGGGCCCCGGCGTGCACGGCATGTCGGGCCACAACGCGGCGAAGGCCGTATGGCGCAGACTGAGATCATGACGACCCTCACCCTCGTGCCATGACGACCCTCACCCTCGTACGGGGTGACATCACCCAGCAGTCGGCCGACGCCATCGTCAACGCCGCGAACTCCTCGCTGCTGGGCGGCGGAGGCGTCGACGGAGCCATTCACCGACGCGGCGGCCCGGCGATCCTGGCGGCCTGCCGGGCACTGCGGGCCGGGCACTACGGCAAGGGCCTGCCCACCGGCCGGGCGGTCGCCACCACCGCCGGCCGGCTGGACGCCCGCTGGGTGATCCACACCGTCGGCCCGGTCCACAGCACCACCGAGGACCGCTCCGAGCTGCTCGCGTCCTGCTACCGCGAGTCACTGCGGGTCGCCGACGAACTGGGAGCCCGTACGGTCGCCTTCCCCGCGATCTCCACCGGGATCTACGGCTGGCCGCTGGACGACGGAGCCCGGATCGCCGTGGCGACGGTCCGCGCCACCGTCGCCGCCGGCTCGGCCGTCACCGAGGTCAGATTCGTGGTCCTCGACGACCGGGCGTACGCGGCCTTCGCCGCCCACCTCCCCGAGAAGACGAAATGATGCGAAGAATCCGCACATGATGCGAAAGAATCCATAGAGGAAACGCACCGCACCCTCGGGAAAGGGCCCCGCATGGACGAGCAGGACGACCGCTTCGACGTCGTGGTACTCGGAGCCGGCCCCGGCGGATACGTCGCCGCCGTCCGCGCCGCCCAGCTCGGCAAGCGCGTCGCCGTGGTCGAGGAGAAGTACTGGGGCGGCGTCTGCCTGAACGTCGGCTGCATCCCCACCAAGGCCCTGCTGCGCAACGCCGAGCTGGCGCACATCGTCACCCATGAGCGGAAGACCTTCGGCATCAAGGTCGACGGCCAGATCACCTTCGACTACGGCGAGGCGTACCGGCGCAGCCGCAAGGTCGCGGACGGCCGGGTCAAGGGCGTCCACTACCTGATGAAGAAGAACAAGATCACGGAGTACGACGGCCGGGGCACCTTCCTCGACCCGCACACCCTCCAGGTCACCGACTACGAGGGCACCACCCGCACCCTCGGCTTCGAGTACTGCGTCATCGCCACCGGGGCCAGCCCCAGGCTGCTGCCCGGCACCCGCCGCACCGCGCGCGTGGTGACCTTCGAGGAACAGATCCTCGCCGAGGAACTGCCCGGATCGGTGATCATCGCGGGCGCCGGGGCGATCGGCGTGGAGTTCGCGTACATCCTGCACAACTACGGCGTGCAGGTGACGATCGTCGAGTTCCTGGACCGGGTGGCGCCCCTGGAGGACGCCGAGGTCTCCGCCGAACTCGCCCGCCAGTACCGCAGGCTCGGCATCGACGTCCTCACCTCCACCCGCGTCGACGCCATCGACGAGTCCGGCCCGCAGGTCAGGGTCACGGTCACCGCCAAGGACGGCTCCCAGCAGGTGCTGGAGTCCGACAAGGTGCTCCAGGCGATCGGCTTCCGCCCCCATGTCGAGGGCTACGGCCTGGAGCGGACCGGCGTACGCCTCACCGAGCGCGGCGCGATCGACGTCGACGGCCGCTGCCGCACCTCCGTACCGCACCTCTTCGCCATCGGCGATGTCACGTCCAAGCTGATGCTCGCGCACGCGGCCGAGTCGATGGGCGTGATCGCCGCCGAGACCCTCGCGGACGCCGAGACCATGGAACTCGACTACGCGATGATCCCGCGCGCCACGTACTGCCAGCCCCAGATCGCCAGCTTCGGCCATACCGAGGAGCAGGCCCGTGCACTGGGGTACGACGTCAAGGTGGCCAAGTTCCCGTTCACCGCGAACGGCAAGGCACACGGCCTCGGCGACACCACCGGCTTCGTGAAGCTGATCAGCGACGCCAGGTACGGGGAGCTGATCGGCGGCCACCTCATCGGCCCCGACGTCACCGAACTGCTGCCCGAGCTGACCCTGGCCCAGCAATGGGACCTCACCGTCCACGAGGCCGCCCGCAATGTCCACGCCCACCCGACCCTGGGCGAGGCGGTGAAAGAGGCGCTGCACGGACTGGCCGGCCACATGATCAACATGTGAGACACGCGGGGTACGCGGCGAGGGTCACCCATACGGCCCTCAGCGCTCGCCTTCCCTCTGCCACGGGCGTCTCCTGGCCTCATGAGCCAGAACGCAGCACAACCGGGCGGAGAGCCGCAGGGCGGGACCGGCACGCCGGGAGACACCGGCAGACCGGACAGCGAGATCGGCGACGCGTGGACCGCGCGCCCACAGCACCCCGCGTCCTCCGGCGGCGACGGCTGGGTCACCGGCGGAGTCACCTTCGCCGGTGTCCTGCTGCTGTGCAGCGGCATCCTCGCCGTCCTCCAGGGCATCGCGGCGATCGCCAAGAACGATGTGTACAGCAGCGTCGGCACATACACGTACGAGATCAACCTCACCGGCTGGGGCTGGATCCACCTCGTCCTCGGCGTCCTGGTAGCCATCACCGGCTGGGGCGTCCTGTCGGGCGCGTCCTGGGCCCGGATCACCGGCATCGTGCTGGCCTCGCTCAGCCTGATCACCCAGTTCCTGTTCCTGCCGTACGCGCCCTTCTGGGCCGTGGTCCTGATGGCGATCGACGTCTTCGTGATCTGGGCCCTGGCCTCCCGCCAGGAGTCCGCGAACACCGCCGCCCACCGCCGCACGGCCCACCGGTAACACCCCGAGGCCATCGGGGCACCGGTCCTCTGATACCGCCGCCGCCTGAGCCATGGGCGATTTTCGGCCCTGCTCCGCGTCGCGCGACGCTCCGCCCAGGCACGGTTCCCTGGACGATGCGCCCCGGTGGCACTGCCGTCCGGCTTCGGGGAGATGCGGCGGGCTCTGTTCCACGTCGCGCGGTGGACGGGCGCGCTGGCTGGGCACGGTTCCGTGAGACGCGCCCCGGTGGCCTCGCCGCGCCGCCCGCGAGCCATCCAACCCGGCCCCGCCGATGTCCGGCCCGATGGGCGGTCCAGCCCCGCTACCGTCGGCACCCGGCCGATGCACGACCCGGCCCGGTACCGTCGGCGACCCGGCCCGGCCCGCGACGGATCCAGCCCGGCCCGGCCCAGGGCCCCCCGACCCGCACCCCGGCCTCCTCAGGGCGACCCGGGGCCCCACCCCTCGGCCGCCCCGGCGAATCCGCCCCACCCGATCCGCACCCCACGCCCCCCGGCCCCACCCCCTCCCCCTCCACCCAATCCAACCCCTCGCTGCCCAGCCAACCTAGATGTCGGATTCTCGCCAGCCCCACACCACCGTGTGCCCGATGCTGGACCTATGCAGAACGGGATGCACACCGACATCGAACGCTGTGTCCGCGCCGTCCGGTCCAAGGACGCGCGGTTCGACGGCTGGTTCTTCACGGCGGTACTGACCACCGGGATCTACTGCCGGCCCAGCTGCCCCGTGGTGCCGCCGAAGCCCGGGAACATGGTCTTCCACCCCAGTGCCGCCGCCTGCCAGCAGGCCGGTTTCCGGGCCTGCAAGCGCTGCCGGCCCGACACCAGCCCGGGCTCCCCGGAGTGGAACCAGCGGGCCGACCTCGTGGCCCGCGCCATGCGGCTGATCGCCGACGGAGTGGTGGACCGCGAGGGCGTCCCCGGCCTCGCCGCCCGGCTTGGCTACAGCACCCGCCAGATCGAGCGCCAGCTCCTCGCCGAACTCGGCGCGGGCCCGCTCGCCCTCGCCCGCGCGCAGCGCGCCGAAACCGCGCGGCTGCTCATCGAGACCACCGGCCTGCCCATGGCCGACCTGGCCTTCGCCGCCGGTTTCGCCTCCGTGCGCACCTTCAACGACACCGTCCGCGAGGTCTTCGCCCTCAACCCGAGCGAGCTGCGCGCCCGCCGCCCCAAGGGACAGCCGCAGACCACCGGCGGCGCCCTGACCCTGCGGCTGCCCTTCCGCGCCCCGCTCAACCCCGACAACCTCTTCGGCCACCTCGCCGCCACCGCCGTACCCGGCGTCGAGGAGTGGCGGGACGGCGCCTACCGCCGCACGCTCCGGCTGCCGTACGGCCACGGCCTCGCCGCGCTCGGCCCCCGCCCCGACCACATCGCCTGCCGGCTCACCCTCAGTGACCTGCGAGATCTGCCCGTCGCCATCGCCCGCTGCCGCCGGATGCTGGACCTGGACGCCGACCCGGTCGCCGTCGACGACCAGCTGCGCACCGATCCGCTGCTGGCGCCGCTGGTGGACAAGGCCCCCGGACGGCGGGTGCCGCGCACGGCCGACGAGGCCGAGTTCGCCATCCGCGCGGTCCTGGGCCAGCAGGTCTCCACGGCCGCCGCCCGCACCCACGCGGCCCGCCTGGTCACCGCCCACGGCGACCCGGTGGACGACCCGGAGGGCGGCCTGACCCACCTCTTCCCCACGGTCGAGCGCCTGGCGTCCCTGGACCCCGAGTCCCTCGCCATGCCCCGCACCCGCCGCACGACCCTCACCACCCTCGTCTCCCGGCTCGCCGACGGCACCCTGCACCTGGGCGCCGGAAGCGACTGGCCCGAGACCCGCGAACAACTCCTCGCCCTGCCCGGCTTCGGCCCCTGGACCGCCGACGTCATCGCCATGCGCGCCCTCGGCGACCCCGACGCCTTCCTCCCCACCGACCTCGGCATCCGCCGCGCGGCGGCCGGCCTCGGCCTGCCCTCCACGCCGGCCGCGCTCACCGCCCGCGCGGCGGCCTGGCGCCCCTGGCGGGCGTACGCCGTCCAGTACCTCTGGGCGACCGACAGCCACCCGATCAACTTCCTGCCGGTATAAGGACGTTCCATGCGACAGCACACAGTCATCGACAGCCCGTACGACCCGCTCACCCTGGTCGCCGAGAACGGCGTCCTGTGCGGCCTCTACATGACCGGGCAACGCCACCGCCCCACCGAGGAGACCTTCGGCGCACGGGCGGACGGCGCCCCCGCCTTCGCCGCCGCCGAGGAGCAGCTGGAGGCGTACTTCGCGGGCGACCTGAAGGACTTCAGCCTCGAACTCCGGCTGAACGGCACGCCCTTCCAGCGCACGGTCTGGGACCAGCTGTGCCGCATCCCCTTCGGCGAGACCCGCGCGTACGGCGATCTCGCCGACGCCCTCGGCAACCCCAAGGCGTCCCGCGCGGTGGGCCTCGCCAACGGCAAGAACCCCATCAGCATCATCGTCCCGTGCCACCGGGTCATCGGCTCCGCCGGCAGCCTCACCGGCTACGGCGGCGGCCTGGACCGCAAGCGCCGCCTGCTCGACTTCGAGTGCGGAACGGCCCTCTTCTGACGGGGCTCTCGATCCCCGGCCGTGTCACCGCGCGGCGGCGGCCAGCTCGCCCAGCAGCCGTGGCAGCGCGGTGCCGATCGGCTCCCGTACGACCTCGTCGGCCACATCGTCGTACGGCGTCGGCTCGGCGTTGACGACGACCAGCCGGGCCCCGTGGTCGGCGGCCACACCCGCGAGGCCCGCCGCCGGCTGCACCTGGAGACTGCTGCCGACGGCGAAGAAGACCTGGCACGCCTTGCTGATCGCCACGGCCTCGCCGAGGACGACCGGATCGAGCCGCTCACCGAACATGACCGTCGCGGACTTCAGGATCCCCCCGCACTCCCGACACGGCGGATCCAGCTCCCCGGCCTCCACCCGGGCCAGCGCGTCCCCCATCGGACCGCGCGCCCCGCACTGGGTGCACACCACGCTCCGGGCGCTGCCGTGCAGCTCCAGCACCTTGCGGGCGGGCATCCCGGCCAGCTGGTGCAGCCCGTCGACGTTCTGCGTGATGACCCGCACCGGCACCCCGGACCGCTCCAGCCCGGCCACCGCCCGGTGCGCCGCGTTGGGCTCGGCCCGCAGGGCCCGATTGCTCCGCCGCAACTGCCACGAGCGCCGCCGGATCTCCGGATCACCCATGTAGTACTCGTACGTCACCAGCTTCTCGGCCCCGGGATCCCGCCGCCACAGCCCGTTTGGCCCCCGATAGTCGGGAATCCCGGAGTCCGTGCTGATACCGGCACCGCTGAGCAGAGCGACGAGGGGCCTGGTGGGCTTGGTCATGGCACCGAGGGTAGGGCGGCCCGTCCGGCGCAGGCGAACAGATATCCGGACCGCGCATCCGGCCCGGACAGTCCGGCACCGCACTGTGTCCGCGGCCCGGGTCAGGGGTCACGGTCAACAGGTCACGGCTAACAGGTCACGGGTCACGGCTAACAGGTCACGGTTCACGGGTCAGGGGTCACCCCACCCGCTTCCCGTTCTCCAGCTCCGCCGTCCCCGCGCCCTCCGCCAGGACGTCCAGCGCGGCCAGCACCCGCGGGCCCATGGTGCCCAGCAGATGGGTGCCCAGCTCCTCCCGGGGGACCAGCCGCCAGGACAGCAGCTCCTCCTCCTGGAGACGGATCGCCTTGAGATCCCGCGCGTCGAGGACCCCGCCGTCGTAGAGGTACGCCACCAGCGGCGGCCAGCCCGGCTTGTGCACCCAGTCGACGGCGAGCAACCGGCCCAGCGGACGGTCCAGCCCGATCTCCTCCGCGGTCTCCCGGCGGGCGCCCTGACGCGGGGTCTCCCCGTCGTCCGACTCGATGGTGCCGCCGGGCAGCGTCCAGCCCTCCCGGTAGTTGGGCTCGACGAGCAGCACCCGGCCCTCCGCGTCCCGGAAGAGCGCGGCGGCACCGGCGAGGACACGGGGCAGCCCCGCGATGTACGTGGCGAAATCAGGAGTCGTGGTCACCCTGGCAAGGGTAGCCAGGGCGGCCCGTCACCCACCCGCAAGCCGGGCGACGCCATGCCCCCGCCCCCACCCGCCCGGACCCGCCGCCCGCCCGGCCGGGGATCATGGGGCATGACGCCGAGGGCGGCCTCCGGTTAAGGTCGCAGCGGCGCGACTGCCTTGACGTGCTCAAGGCCCGAACAGCTAGGGGATGGCAACGTGGCGGACGCTGCTGGAGGGCGCGGGACCCAGAGGGTGCTCGTGGCCGCCGACAAGTTCAAGGGCTCGCTGACGGCGGTCGAGGTCGCCGAGCGGGTCACCGCCGGACTGCGCCGGGTTGTCCCGGACCTCGTCGTCGAGGCGCTCCCGGTCGCCGACGGCGGCGACGGGACGGTCGCGGCGGCCGTCGCCGCCGGGTTCGAACGCCGGGAGGTACGGGTCGCAGGTCCGCTCGGCGAGCCGGTGACCGCCGCGTACGCGCTGCGCGAGGGCACGGCGGTGGTCGAGATGGCCGAGGCCAGCGGGCTGCAACGGCTGCCCGAAGGCGTCTTCGCCCCGCTGGCCGCCTCCACCTACGGCTCGGGCGAGCTGCTGCGGGCCGCGCTGGACGCGGGCGCGCGGACCATCGTCTTCGGCGTCGGCGGCAGCGCCACCACCGACGGCGGCGCGGGCATGCTCACGGCACTCGGCGCCCGCTTCCTGGACGCCGACGGAGATCCGGTGGCCCCGGGCGGCGGCGGCCTCGCCCACCTGGCCGTCGCCGAGCTGTCCGCCCTGGACCCCCGCCTGACCGGCGTCGATCTCATCCTGGCCAGCGACGTGGACAACCCGCTGACCGGACCGACGGGCGCCCCCGCGGTCTATGGGCCGCAGAAGGGCGCCTCACCCCAGGACGTGGCCACCCTGGACGCGGCGCTCGCCCACTACGCGAAGGTGCTGGAGGAGACCGTCGGCCCCCGGGCCGCCGAGTCCGCCGCCGCGCCGGGCGCCGGAGCCGCGGGCGGCATCGGGTACGGCGCCCTGATCGTCGGCGCCCGCTTCCGCCCCGGCATCGAGGTCATGCTGGACGTCCTCGGCTTCGCCCCCGCCGTCGCCCGCGCCGACCTCGTCATCACCGGCGAGGGCTCCCTCGACGAACAGACCCTCCACGGCAAGGCCCCCGCGGGCGTCGCCGCCGCGGCCCGCGCCGCCGGAAAGGACGTCGTGGCCGTCTGCGGCCGTCTGGCCCTGCCCCCCGAGGCCCTGGGCCGCGCCGGCATCCGCCGCGCCTACCCCCTCACCGACCAGGAACCCGACATCACCCGGTGCATCACCGAGGCGGGCCCGCTCCTGGAACGGGTGGCCGAGCGCATCGCCCAGGACTACCTGACCTGAGACCGAGCCCCCTCCTGCCCGGCGGGTCCCGCCCTCACCCCGTACGGCGGACACCCCGCACCCGCAACGGCGAAGGGCCCCGGACCGTCATCGGTCCGGGGCCCTTCCCGTCGTACGAGACCCGCCTCGCGTCCGTTCCGCTACGGCAGCTGTGCCGCCCGGGACTCGCGGCGGTTGTCGCGGAAGTTGTTCACCCGGCGGGCCGTGGCGAACAGCGGGATGACCGCGCCCATGACCAGCTGGAGCGCACAGCCGGTCTGGAGCAGGAGCTGGCCGCTCGGGGCGTCGAAGGCCCAGGCGGCGAGCAGGCCCATGCTCAGTACGATCCAGGCGAGCATGGCGACCGCGAGCCGGCCCCGGGGCTTGGGGTACTCGACGCGGCTCACCATCAGCCAGGCCGTGCCCAGGATCGCCAGGAGCGTGGCCACGAAGGGCAGCTCAAGGAGCACGATGGAGACCACCGTGAGCGCGCCGAAGGGGCTCGGCATGCCCTGGAACATGCCGTTCGGCGGGGTCACACAGGAGAAACGGGCGAGCCGCAGCACCACGGCCAGCAGCACGACGATCGCACCGACCGCGGCTACCCGCTGGTGCGCGTCGTCGGCCACCATGCCGTAGACCAGCACGAAGTACGCCGGGGCGAGTCCGAAGCTGATCAGGTCGGAGAGGTTGTCCAGCTCGGCGCCCATGGGGGAGGAGCGCAGCTTGCGTGCGACGAGGCCGTCGAACAGGTCGAAGACCGCCGCGCAGAGCATGAGAATGACCGCCGTGGCCGCGCTGTGGCGGGCCATGCCGGTCTCCTGGCTGCCGGTGAGGTGCGGGATCAGGATGCCGGTGGTGGTGAAGTACACCGCCATGAAGCCGCACGTGGCATTGCCGAGGGTGAGGGTGTCCGCTATCGAGAGGCGGAGCGAGAGTGGCATCTCCTCCTCTTCGTCGGGTTCCTCGGCCTCGGGTACCCAGCCCGCCTGTGTCTCCGGGTCAATCACGGTCAATGCGAGTCACCCCAGCCACGGTCTTCTGACCGACCTCGACCGCGACCTCCACGCCCTCCGGCAGATAGAGGTCCACGCGCGAGCCGAAACGGATCAGCCCGATCCGGTCACCCTGCTCGACCTTGGTTCCCTCAGGCACATAAGGAACGATACGCCGGGCCACGGCACCGGCGATCTGGATCATCTCGATGTCGCCCAGCTCGGTGTCGAAGTGCCACACCACCCGCTCGTTGTTCTCGCTCTCCTTGTTGAAGGCGGGAACGAAACCACCGGGGATATGCTCGACCGAGGTGACCGAGCCGGCCAGCGGGGCGCGGTTCACATGGACGTTCAGCGGGCTCATGAAGATCGCGACGCGGGTCCGGCCGTCCTTCCACGGCATGATGCTCTGCACCACTCCGTCGGCGGGGGAGATGACCCGGCCCGTGGCGATCTCACGCTCGGGGTCGCGGAAGAACCACAGCATCCCGGCCGCGAGCGCGGTGGCGGGGACGGCGACGGCCTTGGCGGCACCCGAGCGGGGGGCGCGCAGCAGGCTGACGGCTGCGGTGGCGACGGTCGGGAGAAGCCACGGCGATGCTCCGCGTGCGAGGCGTACGCCGGCCAGGCTGTCTCGGTGTGCAGAGGTTTGGCTGTGGGGCATGGATGACCTTCGTAGCGGATGATGCCGCACTGGACGGGGGACGGCGGCTTTCGGCGATCGTAGCGGTTCATGGCCACAACTGGGTAAGCCAGGCAGCCGAGTCGAGAGCGGCACACCGCCTACGGGGTGTGATCTTCTTCTCGAACAAAGCACCCCGTCTCCGGCATTCAGCCCTGGAATCGATACTCTTCGAGCAACCTGCGCCCGATGATCATTTTCTGGATCTCGGCGGTGCCCTCCCCGATGAGCAGCATCGGTGCCTCGCGGTAGAGGCGCTCGATCTCGTACTCCTTGGAGAAGCCGTACCCGCCGTGGATCCGGAAGGCGTCCTCGACGACCTCTTTGCAGTACTCGGAGGCGAGGTACTTCGCCATCCCCGCCTCAAGGTCGTTTCGTTCGCCGGAATCCTTTTTGCGTGCCGCGTTCACCATCATCGCATGGGCCGCCTCCACCTTGGTGGCCATCTCGGCCAGCTTGAACTGGATGGCCTGATGCTGGGCGATCGGCTTGCCGAAGGCGTGGCGCTGCTGGGCGTACCCGACCCCCAGCTCGAACGCACGCTGAGCGACCCCGCAGCCACGGGCCGCCACATTGACCCGGCCCACCTCGACACCGTCCATCATTTGGTAAAAACCCCGGCCGGTGGCCCCGCCCAGCACACGATCGGCCGGAATGCGCAGCCCGTCCATGATCAGCTCGGTGGTGTCGACGCCCTTGTAGCCCATCTTCTCGATCTTGCCGGGGATGGTCAGCCCGGGTCGGACCTCGCCGAAGCCGGGCTCCTTCTCCACCAGGAAGGCCGTCATCGACTTGTGCGGGGCCGTGCCTTCCGGGTGACCCTCCTCGCTCCTGACCAGGACCGCCACCAGCGACGACGTACCGCCGTTCGTGAGCCACATCTTCTGGCCGGTCAGGACGTACGTGTCCCCGTCCCGGACCGCCTTCGAGGTGATCGCCGACACGTCGGAGCCCAGCCCCGGCTCCGACATCGAGAACGCGCCCCGGATGTCACCGGCCGCCATCCGGGGCAGGAAGTGCTCCTTCTGCTCCTGCGTGCCGTGCTGCTTCAGCAGGTACGCGACGATGAAGTGGGTGTTGATGATGCCGGACACGGACATCCAGCCCCGGGCGATCTCCTCCACGCACAGCGCGTACGTCAGCAGGGACTCGCCCAGACCGCCGTACTCCTCGGGGATCATCAGGCCGAACAGGCCCAGCTCCTTGAGGCCGTCGACGATGGCCTGCGGATACTCGTCGCGGTGCTCCAGTTCGGTGGCGACCGGGAGGATCTCCTTGTCGACGAAGTCACGGACGGTGGCCAGGATCTCCCGCTGGACGTCCGTCAGACCGGCGGTCTGGGCGAGGCGGCTCATCTAGTTCTCCCGCGGCTCCGGGCGGCCGGGCTGCTCCCCGCCGCGCTCGTTGATGTACGTCTCGGTGGGGACCATCACCTTGCGGCGGAAGATGCAGACGACCGTGCCGTCCTGCTTGTAGCCCTTGGTCTCCACGTGCACGATCCCGCGGTCGTCCTTCGACTTCGACGGCCATTTGCCGAGGACCGTCGTCTCGCCGTAGAGGGTGTCGCCGTGGAAGGTCGGCGCCACATGCCTCAGCGACTCGACCTCCAGGTTGGCGATCGCCTTGCCGGAGACATCGGGCACGCTCATGCCCAGCAGCAGGGAGTAGATGTAGTTCCCCACCACCACGTTCCTGCCGAAGTCCGTCGTCCTCTCGGCGTAGTTGCTGTCCAGGTGCAGCGGGTGGTGGTTCATGGTGAGCAGACAGAAGAGGTGGTCGTCGTACTCGGTGACCGTCTTGCCGGGCCAGTGCTTGTAGACCGCGCCGACCTCGAACTCCTCGTAGATGCGCCCGAACTGCATGGCCTCACGCCTCCGGGATCTCGAACGCCGACGTCCGGGACATCCCCGCCGCCCGGCCCTTGCCCGCGATGACCAGCGCCATCTTGCGGCTCGCCTCGTCGATCATCTCGTCCCCGAGCATCGCGGAACCCTTCCTGCCGCCCGCCTCGGACGTGTAGTGGTCGTACGCGTCCAGGATCAGCTCGGCGTGGTCGAAGTCCTCCTGCGACGGCGAGAAGATCTCGTTGGACGCCTCGACCTGGCCCGGGTGCAGCACCCACTTGCCGTCGAAGCCCAGCGCCGCCGCCCGCCGCGCCACCTCGCGGTAGCCGTCGACATTGCGGATCTGGAGGTAGGGGCCGTCGATCGCCTGGAGATCGTTGGCGCGGGCGGCCATCAGGATCTTCATCAGGATGTAGTGGTAGGCGTCCGCCGGGTAGCCGGGCGGCTGCTCGCCCACCACCAGCGACTTCATGTTGATCGACGCCATGAAGTCGGCCGGGCCGAAGACGATCGTCTCCAGCCGCGGGCTGGCCTGCGCGATCTCATTGACGTTGTTCAGGCCCCGCGCGTTCTCGATCTGCGCCTCGATGCCGATCCGGCCCACCTCGAAGCCCATCGTCTTCTCGATCTGCGTCAGCAGCAGGTCCAGGGCGACGATCTGCTGCGCGTCCTGCACCTTCGGCAGCATGACGCACTCCAGATTCGGGCCCGCGCCCTCGACCACGGTCACGACATCGCGGTACGTCCACTCCGTCGTCCAGTCGTTGACCCGGACCACCCGCGTCTTGCCCGTCCAGTCGCCCTCGTTGAGGAACTTGACGATGGTGTGCCGCGCGTCCGGCTTGGCCAGCGGCGCGCAGGCGTCCTCCAGGTCCAGGAACACCTGGTCGGCGGGCAGGCCCTGGGCCTTCTCCAGGAAACGCGGGTTGCTTCCCGGTACCGCGAGGCAGGAGCGCCGCGGACGCAGACGGTTGACCTGTGGGGCGGGCGTGGTCATGCGGGGACCTCCAAGGGGTCGGTCATGCGGTCGGTCATGCGGTCGGTCACTGGGCCGGTCATGGAGTCGGTCATGGAGTCGGGTCACGGGTCGAGCAGAGGGTCGAGCTGGTTCGCCGTACGGATCTCATCGACGATACGGCCGATGATCCCCGTGATGTCGAAGTCCCTCGGGGTGAAGACCGCGGCCACCCCGGCGGCCCTGAGCCGCTCGGCGTCCGCGTTCGGGATGATCCCGCCGGCGATCACCGGGATGTCCCCGGCGCCCGCCGCGCGCAGCCGCTCCAGCACGTCCGGCACCAGTTGCGCGTGCGAGCCGGACAGGATGGACAGGCCCACCGCGTGCACGTCCTCGGCGAGCGCGGCGTCCACGATCTGCTCCGGGGTGAGCCGGATGCCCTGGTACACCACCTCGAAACCGGCGTCCCGCGCGCGCACCGCGATCTGCTCGGCCCCGTTGGAGTGCCCGTCCAGGCCCGGCTTGCCGACCAGGAAACGCAGCTTGCCCGCGTCCAGCTCCTTGGCCGTCAGCTCCGCCTTGCGGCGCACCCCGGCCAGCGCGCTGCCCTCCTCGACGGGGACGGCCAGCGGAGCCGACGACACGCCCGTCGGGGCACGGAACTCGCCGAACACCTCGCGCAGCGCGCCCGCCCACTCGCCGGTCGTCACCCCCGCGCGGACGCATTCCAGTGTCGCCTCCATGAGATTCCCGGTGTCCGCCGCGGCCTCCTTGAGGCGCTCCAGGGTCTGGGCGACGGTCGGGTAGTGGAACGGGTCGCCCATGCCCTGCCGGTCCGAGGACTCCTGACGGGTGGTGCGCCACTCCCCGATGGCCCGCACCGCCCGCGCCTCCACCGCCGGGTCCACCGTCATGATCGCGGTGTCCAGATCGGCCGTGAGCGGGTTCGGCTCGGTCGTCTCGTAGATGTTGACCCCGACGATCTTCTCCTGGCCGGACTCGATCCGCCCCCGGCGCTCGGCGTGCGAGGAGACCAGTTGCGCCTTGAGATAGCCGGACTCGACGGCGGCCATCGCGCCGCCCATCTCCTGGATCCGGTCGATCTCCGCGAGCGACTCCTCGACCAGCGCGCCGACCTTCGCCTCGATGACGTGTGACCCCGCGAAGATGTCGTCGTACTCCAGCAGATCGCTCTCGTGCGCCAGCACCTGCTGGATGCGCAGGCTCCACTGCTGGTCCCAGGGCCGGGGCAGCCCCAGCGCCTCGTTCCAGGCCGGAAGCTGTACGGCACGCGCGCGGGCGTCCTTGGAGAGGGTGACCGCCAGCATCTCCAGCACGATCCGCTGGACGTTGTTCTCCGGCTGCGCCTCCGTCAGGCCCAGCGAGTTGACCTGGACGCCGTAGCGGAACCGGCGCTGCCGGGGGTTCTCGATGCCGTACCGCTCCCGTGTGACCTGGTCCCAGATGCGGGAGAAGGCGCGCATCTTGCACATCTCCTCGATGAATCTGACGCCCGCGTTCACGAAGAACGAGATCCGGGCGACGACCTCGCCCCTGCGGTCCTCGGGGAGCTGCCCGGAGGCGAACACCGCGTCCAGCACGGCGATCGCGGTGGACATCGCGTACGCGATCTCCTGGACCGGGGTGGCTCCCGCCTCCTGGAGGTGGTAGCTACAGATGTTGATGGGGTTCCACCGGGGGAGGTGGTGGACCGTGTAGCAGATCATGTCGGTCGTCAGCCGGAGCGAGGGGCCCGGCGGGAACACATGGGTGCCCCGGGACAGGTACTCCTTGACGATGTCGTTCTGGGTGGTGCCCTGGAGGGTGGCGATGTCCACGCCCTGCTCCTCCGCGACGACCTGGTAGAGCGCCAGCAGCCACATCGCGGTGGCGTTGATGGTCATCGAGGTGTTCATCCGCTCCAGCGGGATGTCCTGGAACAGCCGGCGCATGTCACCGAGGTGCGCGACCGGCACCCCGACCCGGCCGACCTCGCCGCGGGCGAGGATGTGGTCGCAGTCGTAGCCGGTCTGCGTCGGCAGGTCGAACGCCACCGAGAGACCGGTCTGGCCCTTGGCGAGATTGTTCCGGTACAGCTCGTTGGACGCCTCGGCGGTGGAGTGACCGGCGTAGGTGCGCATGAGCCAGGGCCGGTCCTTGTCCCTGCGCTCACCGGAGGACTGACGCTCGGTCATCGCTCGGCCCTCAGACGTTGCGGAAGCGGTTGATGGCGTCTATGTGCAGGGCGCGCTTCTCCTCGTCGCGGACCCCGAGTCCGTCCTCGGGTGCCAGGCACAGGACGCCGACCTTGCCCTGGTGGAGGTTGCGGTGGACGTCGTGGGCGGCCTGGCCGGTCTCCTCCAGGGAGTACACCTTGGACAGGGTGGGGTGGATACTGCCCTTGGCGACCAGGCGGTTGGCCTCCCATGCCTCGCGGTAGTTGGCGAAGTGCGAGCCGACGATCCGCTTCAGCGACATCCACAGGTAGCGGTTGTCGTACTCGTGCTGGTAGCCGGAGGTGGAGGCGCAGGTGACGATGGTGCCGCCCTTGCGGGTCACGTAGACGGAGGCGCCGAAGGTCTCCCGGCCGGGGTGCTCGAAGACGATGTCGACGTCCTCGCCGCCGGTGAGTTCCCGGATGCGCTTGCCGAAGCGCTTCCACTCGCGGGGGTCCTGGTGGTGCTCGTCCTGCCAGAACCGGTAGTCCTCCGCGGTGCGGTCGATGATCGCGGTCGCGCCCATCGCCCGGCAGAGGTCCGCCTTGCGCTCACTGGAGACGACACAGATCGGGTTGGCGCCGCCCGCGAGCGCGAACTGGGTGGCGTACGAGCCGAGGCCGCCGCTCGCGCCCCAGATCAGCACGTTGTCGCCCTGCTTCATCCCGGCCCCGTTGCGGGAGACGAGCTGCCGGTAGGCGGTGGAGTTGACCAGGCCGGGAGCCGCGGCCTCCTCCCAGCTGAGATGGTCCGGCTTGGGCATCAGCTGGTTGGACTTGACCAGGGCGATCTCTGCGAGGCCGCCGAAGTTGGTCTCGAAGCCCCAGATGCGCTGCTCGGGGTCGAGCATGGTGTCGTTGTGCCCGTCGGACGACTCCAGCTCGACGGAGAGACAGTGCGCCACGACCTCGTCGCCGGGCTGCCAGGCGTTGACGCCGGGGCCGGTGCGCAGGACGACGCCCGCGAGGTCGGAGCCGATGATGTGGTAGGGCAGGTCGTGGCGGCGGGTCAGGTCGCTGAGCCGGCCGTAGCGCTCCAGGAAGGCGAAGGTGGGCAGCGGCTCGAAGATCGAGGTCCACACCGAGTTGTAGTTGACACTCGATGCCATGACGGCCACCAGGGCCTCGCCGGGCCCGAGTTCGGGCACCGGGACGTCGTCGAGGTGGATCGACTTGCGGGGGTCCTTGTCGCGGGTCTCCATACCCGCGAACAGCTCCGTCTCGTCCTTGTGCACGGTGATCGCGCGGTACGACTCGGGGAGCGGCAGTGCGGCGAAGTCGGCCGGTGTGGCGTCGGCCGACTGGATCGCGTCCAGGATGTCCATCACGGTCACGGTGTGCCTCCGGCGAAGGGCGCCCTGAGGGAGGGGCGCTGAGGGTTACGTCGGTGTGCTGCTGAGGGGTGAGGGGTGCCGCCGGTGCGGCGGTGCTGCCAGGGGTGCGGCGGGTGGTGTGCCGCCGGTTCGGCGGACGGTCTGTTCGGCAGCGCTTGGTGGCGCGGAGGTTGCCTGTGACGCAGGCGTCCGGGCGAGCGGGCCGACTGGCCCGCTGGGACAGCCGCCGCACGAATGGTCGTTGTGCGCCGGCCGCCCGGACCTCTTCAACGTATGGCACCCTGTGACAGCTGGCAAGGCACTCGGTGCCAGAAATTGCGCTCGAATGAAATCTTTACGCTACAAATGAGCGATGATCGATCGAATCGGGGCGTAATGCGGGTGGAAAACAGGCCCTGACATGGCAAAACGGCCACCCGGTGGGGTGGCCGTCAGCACAGTGCCGGTCAGCACAGTGCCGGTCAGCACAGTGCCGGTCGGGACAGTGCCGGTCGGGAAACGGTTCAGCGCTCCTTCAGCGCCTCCTCGATGGTCCGCATCACCTCGTCCAGCGGGGCGTCCGTGCGCGCCACCGTCACCAGCACCTCGCCCTGGGTGGAGACGGTCGCGGCGGCCGGCCTCGCGGGGGCGGTGCGGCCCGCCATGATGCCCGAGCCGAACGTCTTGCGGACGATCGCGAAGGCGTGGTCGAGCTGGCTCTCCACATCGCCCTGTCCGCCGGCCCGCAGCCAGCGCCGCAGGACGTGGTTGTGCGCGGTGACCACGGCGGACGCGGCGACCTCCGCCAGCAGTGGGTCGTCGTTGGCGTCGTCGTCGTGCGCGTGCTCGTCGAAGTGGCCGAGCAGATAGCGGGTGAACAGGCGCTCGTAGCGGGCCACCGACGCGATCTCGGCCTCGCGCAGGGTGGGCACCTCGCGCGTCAGCTTGTAGCGGGCGACCGAGATCTCCGGGCGGGCCGCGTACATCTTCATGACTTCCTTGATGCCGCGGCACACCGTGTCGAGCGGATGCTCGTGCGCCGGGGCCGCGTTCAGCACGGCCTCCGCGCGGATCAGGGTGTCGTCGTGGTCGGGGAAGATCGCCTCTTCCTTGGAGCGGAAGTGCCGGAAGAAGGTGCGGCGGGCCACCCCGGCCTGGGCCGCGATCTCGTCGACGGTGGTCGCCTCGTACCCCTTGGTCGCGAACAGCTCCATCGCCGCCGCCGCCAGTTCCCGGCGCATTTTCAGCCGCTGGCTCGCGGCACGGCTGCCCGCCGCACTCTCCGGTGCGTCGGACGTGGCGGGGGTACGTGAGGACTTGGCGGGCTGGGACATGACCCGAACGTACTGCATGTGCGCAGCTTGATGCGCGTGCCGGGGGTTTCCCCCGCCTTCGGGGGGCGGGGGAGTGGTGGCCGGGTCGAGCAGTCCGCCCCACTCGGCGCCCGCCCCGAACCATTCCCCGAGCCGGTCGCTCAGCCGTCCGCCGCGGCGCTCGGCCTCGGGGCGGTCAGCGCCCGGCCGCTCGCCCGGCCTGTCAGCGCCCGGCCTGTCAGCGTCCGGCCTGTCGGCGCCCGGCCGCTCGCCGGGCCCGTCGCCGTCGGGGCGTTCGCCGGGCGTCTCAGCGCCGGGCATACTCGCGGAAGCCGCGCCCCGTCTTCCGGCCGAGGCAGCCCGCGGCCACCAGGTGCTCCAGCAGCGGCGCCGGGGCCAGCCCCGGCTCCCGGAACTCCCGGTGCAGCACCTTCTCGATGGCCAGCGACACATCCAGGCCGACCACGTCCAGCAGCTCGAACGGGCCCATCGGATAGCCGCCGCCCAGCTTCATCGCCGCGTCGATGTCGTCCAGCGTGGCGTAGTGGTCCTGGACCATCTTGATCGCGTTGTTGAGATACGGGAACAGCAGCGCGTTCACGATGAAACCGGCCCGGTCGCCGCAGTCCACCGGATGCTTGCGCAGCACCCCGCACACCTCGCGCACGGTCGCGTGCACGTCGTCCGCCGTCAGGACCGTACGGACCACCTCGACCAGCTTCATCGCCGGGGCCGGGTTGAAGAAGTGCATGCCGATGACGTCCTGCGGCCGGGAGGTGGCCCGCGCGCAGGCGACGACCGGCAGGGACGAGGTGGTGGTGGCCAGCACCGCGCCCGCCCTGCACACCTTGTCCAGCGTCGCGAACAACTGCCGCTTGACCTCCAGGTCCTCGGCGACCGCCTCCACCGCCAGGTCCACGTCCGCGAAGGCGTCGTAGGACCCGGCGGGCGTGATCCGGTCCAGAGTCCGCGCCGCCGCCTCGGCGGTCATCCGGCCCTTGCCGACCGAGCGGGCCAGCGACGCGCCGATCCGGCCCCGGGCGGCCTGCGCCTTCTCCTCGGTGCGGGCCGCGAGGATCACGTCGTAGCCCGCCTTCGCGAACACCTCCGCGATGCCGGACGCCATGGTCCCGGAGCCGGCCACACCGACCGAGCGGACCATACGGCCGGGGGTCCGGTCGGCGTCGGCGGCCGGGGTGAGCGCGTCCGGCACGACGACCGTGCCGCCCGGCGCCTCGTACGTATAGAAACCGCGCCCCGTCTTACGGCCGGTCAGGCCCGCCTCGCTGAGCTGCCCCAGGATCGGCGCGGGCGCGTGCAGCCGGTCGCGCGACTCGGCGTACATCGCCTCCAGCACGGTCCGCGCGGTGTCGACGCCGATCAGGTCCAGCAGCGCCAGCGGGCCCATGGGCAGCCCGCAGCCCAGCTTCATCGCCGCGTCGATGTCCTCGCGGGAGGCGTACCGGGCCTCGTACATCGCCGCGGCCTGATTGAGATAGCCGAACAGCAGCCCGTCCGCGACGAACCCGGGCCGGTCCCCGACCGCCACCGGCTCCTTGCCCAGATCGACGGCGAGCCGGGTGACCGCGCTGACGGCGGCCGGCGCGGTGAGCACCGACGACACCACCTCCACCAGCCGCATCGCCTGCGCCGGGTTGAAGAAGTGCACCCCGAGCACCCGCTCCGGCCGCGCGGAGTCGGCGGCCAGCCGGGTCACCGACAGCGCGTTGGTCCCGGTCGCCAGGACCGCGTCCGGCCGCACGATCCCGTCCAGCTCCCGGAAGATCCGCTGCTTGATCTCGTACGACTCCGGCGCCACCTCGATCACCAGATCGGCGTCGGCCGCCGCGCGCAGATCGGTGCCGGTGCGCAGCCGGGCGAGGGCCTCGGCGCGCTCCTGTCCGGTCAGCCGCCCGCGCGTCACGGCACGGGCGGTCGCCGACTCCAGCGCGGCGACACACCTCGCGGCCTGGGCCTCGCCGATGTCGATGCCGATCACGGTACGGCCGGCCCGGAGCAGGACTTCGGCGATACCGGTGCCCATCGTGCCGAGCCCGACCACGGCGACGGTCCGCAGTGGAGACAGCGGAGTCAGTGAAGACTGCGGAGACAGCGGGGAGTGCGGGGACTTGATGGACGTAGGGGACAGGGGAGTGGCCATCGCGGACTCTCCAGAGATGAGGGTGACGACTGGGAACGCGCCCGGGTGCGCCGAGGGCGCACGCACCGGGTGCGGAAGAGACACGGTGAAAGGGGGTGCACAGTGCTGCGGGTGAGACCGGGCTGCTGAGCGCATACGCCCGATGTCGTGGCGCCGGACGCGCACACGTCCGGGGAACGGCGAGTTCCGGCCGGCCCTGTCCCGTGGCCGGGTCGTACGGAGATCCTCGCGGCGGCTGCGTCACCAGGCCACCGCGAGCGGGGTACGAGTGGGTAACTCGCTCGTCTGAGCCTAACCGGTGGGTAACGAGCGCGCCAGCCCCTGAAATGTGGCCTGCGCCTCGCCCTCGTCGGGTCCGGGGCCGCCGCCTCGTGGCTCAGGTCAGTTCGAGGAACCCTCGGCGTACGGCCTCCGACACCGCCGCCGGGCGATTGTCGACGCCCAGCTTGCGGTAGATGCGCACGAGGTGGGTCTTGACCGTGGCCTCGCTCAGGAACAGCTCCCCGGCGATGCCCCGATTGCTGAGCCCGCGCGCCACGAGCCGGATCACCTCCGCCTCCCGGTCGGTCAACGCCCGCTCCGGGTCGACCACTTGGCCGACCAGTTCCCCCACGATCTCCGGCGCGAGCCCCACCGAGCCGCCGCCCGCCGCCCGCACCGCCCGGAACAGTTCCTGCGGCGCCCCCGCCTTCGGCACATAGCCCCGCGCCCCGGCCTCCAGCGCCCGCACCACATCGGCCCGTCCGGTGTAGCTGGTCAGCATGACCACGGCCACGCGGGGCGCCGCCACGGCCAGCCGCCGCACCGCCTCCGTACCGTCGATCCCGCCGCCCGGACCGCCGAACCGCAGATCCATCAGGACGACGTCCGGGTCCGTCCACGCCGCCAGTTCGACGGCCTCCTCCCCGCTCCCGGCCTCCCCGACCACTTCGAGGTCCGCCTCGCCTTCGAGGAGGGCGCGCAGCCCGGCACGCACCACGGTGTGGTCGTCGGCGACGAGGAGACGCAGGCGTGGGCCGGAGGGGCCGGGTGGGCGGGGTGTCATGCCGTCGCCTCGGCCACGGGTGGGCGGGTGCGGGGGCGTACCGAGACGGAGGCGTGGATCACCGTGCCCCGGCCCGGTGCGCTGGTGATGTCGAGGGCGCCGCCGCACTCGCGCAGCCGGGCGTGGGCGGTCGGCAGGCCGAGGCCGTGACCCGGGGCCGGGACGGTCCCGCGGACGTCGGCGGGGTCGAAACCGACGCCGTCGTCACGGACTTCGAGGGCGAGACGGTCGGGGCCGTGGCGCAGGGTGACCGTCGCGTGGAGGGCGCCGGCGTGCTCCCGGACGTTGGCGAGGGTGCTCTGGGCGACCCGGAACAGGGCGGTGGCGGCCCGCTCGTCCAGCACCGGCCGGGGTTCGCCGAGGGAGTGGAAGCGGACCTGGGCGGCGGTCCCGTCCTCGCCGGCGCGGGCGCACAGTTCACGCAGGGCGTCGTCCAGACCGGGGGCGTCGACGGCGGAGGCCGTCAGATCGCGCAGGATGCGGCGGGTCTCGGCGAGATTGGCGTCCAGGCCGTCGGCCACGGCCCGGACCCGGGTACGGGCCACGTCCGGGCGGGCGTCCCAGTCCCGTTCGGCGGCCTGGAGCAGCATCAGGCCGCCGGAGAGGTCCTGGGCCAGCGTGTCGTGCAGATCGCGGGCGATACGGGTGCGCTCCGCCTGGACGCCGGCCCGGCGCTGCTGCCGGGCGACGACGTCCCGCGTGGCGCGCAACTCGTCCACCAGCCGCTGGCGCAGCGCCGCGTCCCGCTGCTGGGCGCGGTAGAGGGCGACCGTGCCCCAGACCGCCGCGACCGGGATGGCCACCAGCTCCGAGCTGAACAGCGTGTCCGACCGCACCAGCGCCACCACGATCACGAGCGTGATCACGGCGACCGCCGCCGTCGCCGGGCGCGGGGCGAGCACCCGCAGCGCCGCACAGGCCAGCGGGACCCCGCACCACACGTACGCCGGGGTCAGCATCGACGGCGCGATGTACAGCAGCCCGCTCCACAGCAGCACCAGCAGCGGAACCCAGCCGTGCCGTCCGAACCGTCTCAGCAGGCCGGGCCCGCCCGCGTACACCAGCGCCAGCAGCGCGCTGAACGCCACGATGTACCAGCACAGCGGCAGGGCGAACCGCGCCGCCCGCACCAGACCGGCGCCGACCACCAGGAGGAACACCAGGTGCGACACATGGTCCAGGGAGAGCCGCGGGCCACGGTCGGAAACGGTGATGCGGTCGGAAACGGTGATGCGGTCGGACGCGGTGAGGCGGTCGGACACGGCACATCCCCTCGGCGTTCTCGGCCCGGCAATCAGGCGCCCGAGGGTAGCGGCCGGCTCATATGACCGACGTGAAGAGCGGGGCGGGGAGCGCGGTCAGGCGCCCGGGTGCAGGCCCAGCCAGCCCGGGGTGGGCTCGCCGACGACCTCGCCGAAGTACAGGGCGAAGGTCTGCTTCCACCGCTCCACCAGGTACCGGTCGGCCATGAACTCCGGGAAGCCGTTCACATCCGCGGCCGGGTACTCCCAGACATGCTTCAGCCCGGGCTGCGCCGGTACGTCCGTGCGTACCGTCCAGGGCATCACGCTCTGCCGTGCTGTCGACAGCTGCCAGTTCAGATACAGCTTCGCGGCGGCCGGGTTCTTCGCCTGCTTGAGGATCGCGGCGCGCTGGCCCCACGCCATGAACGGGTGGTTGCCGTCCGGGATCGTCAGCCGCAGCGGGGTCGCGGTGGCGACCGGCGAACTGCCCACACCGACCGCGATGTCCTTCTCACCCCTGGCGGCCACGTCCAGCGGCAGCGCGCCCCGCAGGAACTGCACGTCCTGCGCCGCGAAGCCCGCGGCCCAGTCCCAGCCGTAGCGCTCCACGTACCGCACGAACAGGTACAGCGCCGCGTCGTCGTCGTGCGGGTAGCGGGCGACGAGCCGGCCCTTCCACTTCGGGTCGAGCAGTTCGAGGGCGGTGCGGGGGGCGTCCGCGCCGACGGTCGTGACATTCGGTACGAAGCTGAACGCGTTCGCGATCACGGCCACCGACGAGCCGTTCGACGCCTTGAGGCTGCTGTGCACCTTGGAGAACCCGGCCGGCCTGTACCGCAGCAGGTGGCCCTCCTTGTCCCAGCGCGGGAAGTCGTGCAGCGTCTGGAACTGCACCAGGTCGGGGACTAGGGTGTCGGTCTCCAACTGGTTGTCGACCCGGACGTCGTGGTACTTGCTGTAGTCCACGACCACCGTGAAGTCGATCTCGGGGAAGCGAGCCAGGAAGGCGTTCTTGATGCCGTCGTGCATGGTCGCGTAGTCCCCGCCGAAGTACGCGACGAACTTGCCGCCCTCCGCCATGGCCGCCTCGTACAGCGCGTCGAGCGACCGGGTCTCCTCCGCGACGGCGCCGGAGGCACTCGCGGTGGCCGCCTGGGCACCCGAGGCACCGAGCCCCCCGAGTCCGAGCGCGGCGCCGACCCCGGCTCCCGCGCCGAGGATCTTCCGTCGGCTGAACTGGCTGGACATGCTGAACACCTCACTGCTGGCTGGGGGATATCGGGGACGGCGCCGTCCGTCAGCGGCGATTCTGCCGCGGCAGCCGCCCCCGCCGCGTCGGCCGTACGGTGAGCGGGGCGGGTGGGAGGTGGAAGCGGGATTCAACCGAACGATGGAGCGGGGAGGACTTGCGGACCGGGTGCCTCTCGTGCCTTCGGGTGTCCCTCGTGCCTCCGGGCGGCCCTCGTGCCTGCACACGGCCCCCGTTGCCTCTGTGTCGCCCCTGCCTCCACGCGGACCCCATGGAGGTGTGTGCCCCCTGACCCGGACCCCTCGACCCCGTGTCCCCGAGCCCCCGCGCCGAGTTGACCTCGGCACGGACCGGCGCGTGCGCCCCCTGCCGTGCCCGCCGGAGTCCCTTCCGCCGGGGTGGCCGGGGCCCGGCCGGGTATGTCAATGGTGTTCCCTAGCGACCGGAGTGATGCGGGGTCATGGAGGAAGCGGAACAGGCGCAGCGGTCGGTCCTGGAGCGGCTGCGCCAGGAATCGGCCCGCTCGGCGCTTTTCGAACGGCTGACGGCGAGCGCCGACCACGACGAACTGGCGGAGGTGCTCACCGCCCCCGGACAGCCCCTGTGGGCCAGGGAACTGGCCGCGTACCGGCTGGGGGTGGCCGGTGACCGGCGGGCCTTCGAGGCCCTTGTCCTGCTCCTCAACCACCGCGACCCACCCCGCTGCGCCTCCGCCGCGCACGCCCTCGTCCGGCTCGGCGACCCCCGTACGGCCCGTGCGGCGGCGACCCTCGCCACCAACGAACTGCGCGTCGCCTACGCCCTGCACCCGGTCCGGCTGCTCGCCGCGTTACGCGCCCCCGAGTCCGTCCCGGCCCTCGTCACCACCCTGGAGCGCCGGCTCCGCCCCCACGACCCCTACCACCGGGTGGCCCTGGCCTGTGTGGAGGGCCTGGGCGCGCTCGGTGACACCCGCGCCCGGCCCGTACTGCGCCGGGCCCTGACCCACCCGACCCTCGCGAAGGCGGCGGCGGGGGCGCTGGCCCGGATCCCGGAGCAGCGGTGAGGCGCGGTGGCGGGGCCCGGGGGATTCAGTCCGTCAGCTCTCTCACGTACCGCACCTCGGGGACCTCCGCCCCCGCCACCTCGTACGGCTCCTCGGTGCCGTCCGCCCGGAAGCCCGACCGTTCGTAGAAGCGCCGCGCGGGGGCGTTCCCCTTCACGACCCACAGCAGCATCCGGGGGTATCCGGCGGCCGTGCAGCCGCGCAGGGACTCCCGCAGCAGGGTGTGGCCGATGCCCTCGCCGGACCGCGCCGGGTCGACGTAGAGCGCGTACAGCTCGGCGTCCGGGGTGTGTGTATCGCCGTCCCGGTAGGGGCCGTGGCAGGCCCAGCCGAGCACCTCGCCGTCCCGCTCGGCCACCAGGTCGACCACCTCACCGCCGCGCCGGGCGAGCCGGGCACGGTGGCGCTCGGCGTCCTCGGCGGGGTCCAGGGCGTCGAGGTAGGGCTGGGGCATCAGGCCCCGGTAGGCGGACCGCCAGCCGGCGGCGCGGATCTCGGCGACCCTGCGGCAGTCGGCCGGGGTCATCTCCCGCACGGACCTGGTCACCGCTCGCCCACGACTGCGAACGCCTCGATCTCCATCAGGAACTCGGGCCGCACCAGCCCGGCGACCCGGACCGCCGAGGCCGCCGGGAGCCGGTCGTCGGGTATGTGCGCGGCGCGGGCCTCGCGGACGGCCGGCAGGTGGGCCATGTCCGTGAGGAAATAGGTGAGTTTGACGACGTCCTCGAAGCCGGCGCCCGCCGCGGCGAGGCAGCGGCGCAGATTCTCGAAGACCTGGCGGGCCTGGGCGGCCGGGTCGCCCGCACCCACCAGCTCACCGCGCTCATCCAGCGCCACCTGCCCGGCCACGGCCACGAACCGGCCGCTGCCCATCACCACATGCGCGTACTGGGCGGCGGGGGCCACCCCGTCCGGGGCCGGAATCCTCGTCAGCTCACTCATGCCCCCATGATGGATCACGGGTCTGACAATCCCTCCGCCGGACGCCGTCCCGCCGGCTGCCCCCGTCGGACGCCCTTCGCTGGACGCCCTGTGACGGACGCCCCGCGACGGAGGCCCCGCGACGGACGCCGTGTGCAGACGCCTTCCGGCGGGTGCCCCCGGCAGATGTCCCCTGGCGGGCGTCTTCCGGCGGCTCTTCTTCTGGCGGGGCCCTCGACGGACGCCCCTTGAAGGATGCCTTCCGGCGGGTCCCCTTCTGCCGAGTGCCCTGGCGAGTGCCCTGGCGAGCGCCTCTCGCGGGCGCCTTCTGGCAGACCTCTTCCGCCGGGCGCCCCCCGGCGGGCGCTTCCTGAGGTGCCTTTCGGCGGACCCCCTTCTGCCGGGGCCCGACGGGCGCTTTCCGGTAAACCCTTTCCGGAGGGCACTTCCTGACGGGTGCCCTCCGGCGGACGGACCCCTTTCTGCCGGGGCCCTGCCGGGTGCTCCCCGCCGGGCGCCGTCCGGCAGACCCCTCCCGCCGGGCGCCCGGCATATGTCCCCTACGGGCATCCCCTGACGGACGCCCCTCGACGGACGCCTTTGGCGGACGCGCTCCGACGGACGCCTCCGCCAGATGTCCCCTGGCGGGCACCCCACCGGCGGGCACCCCCGGCGGGTATCCGCCCGACCCGCCACCCCCGACCCGCCACCCCCGACCCGCCACCCCCGGCCCGCCACCCCGACGCGCCCCCAACGCCCGCCCCCAGGCTCACCCCGCCCCCTCAGCCCCGGAACCCCAGCAACCCATGCAGCGTCGCCCCGTCCGGGGACCCGCCGACCGCCTTGGTCGTCGTTGGCTTCGGCTCCGGGGACGCCTCGCACACCGCGTCGGCCGTGCCCCGTCCGCGCGGCACCGTGCCGTCGGTCAGATAGGCCGCCAGGTGGCGGTCCAGACAGGTGTTGCCGCTCAGCGAGATGCCGTGGTTCCCGCCGCCCTCCTCCACCACCAGGCTGGAGCCGCGCAGCAGCCGGTGGAGCGTGGCGCCGCCCTCGTAGGGGGTGGCCGCGTCGTCGGTGGCCTGGAAGAGCAGGACCGGCGGCAGCTTGCCGTTGGCCACGTCCACCGGCCGCAGCGACTCGGCCGGCCAGAACGCGCACGGCGCGTTGTACCAGGCGTTGTTCCAGGTCATGAAGGGTGCCTTCGAGTACGCCGCCCAGTTGTCCGCGCGCCACCGCCCCCACTCACGCGGCCAGCGCGCGTCCCGGCACTGCACGGCCGTGTAGACGCTGTAGCCGTTGTCGCCCGCAGCGTCCACGGCGCCGAAGTTCTCGTACGCCTCGACCAGCGGGCCGTCGTCCTTGTCGTTCACGTACGCGGCGAACGCCTCCGCGAGGTAGGGCCAGTAGCCGTCGAAGTAGCCGCCCGGCAGGAAGGTGTCCTCCAGTTCCGAGGCGCCGACCAGGTCCCGCGCGGGACGCTCGGCCAGCGCGGCGCGCATCTCGTACCAGGCGCCCTCCACGCGTGCGGGGTCGGTGCCGAGCCGGTAGGTGGCGTCGTGCCGGGCGACCCAGGCCAGGAAGGCGCGATGGCGGGCGCCGAAGGCATGGTCCTGGGCGAGATTGTCCTCGTACCAGACGCCCGTCGGGTCGACGATCGAGTCCAGGACGGCCCGCCGTACCCGCTCCGGGAAGAGCTTGGCGTAGACCGCGCCGAGATAGGTGCCGTACGAGTAGCCGAAGTAATTGATCCGCTCGGCGCCCAGGGCGGTGCGGATCAGGTCCATGTCCCGTGCGGCGCTGACCGTGTCGAGGTACGGCAGGACGGGCGCGTACTTCTTGCCGCAGGCGTCGGCGAAGGACCGCACGCGCGCGAGGTTGTCCCGTTCGATCGCGGGGGTGGTGGGCAGCGAGTCGGGGCGGACCGGGTCGAAGTGGCCCGGCGAGCAGGTGAGGGCCGGGCTGCTCCTGCCCACCCCGCGCGGGTCGAAGCCGATGACGTCGTACTGCGCGGCGACCTTCGCGGGCAGTGCCGACGCGACGAAACCGGCGAGGGTGAGACCGCTGCCGCCCGGCCCGCCGGGGTTGACCAGGAGGGGGCCCTGGGACTTCTTCGCGGTGTGCGGGACCCGGGACAGCGCCAGCGTGATCTGGCGGCCCTGCGGGGCGTCGTGGTCGAGCGGCACCTCCAGCGACGCGCACTGGAGCGTCGGATAGGCGGTGGTGCCGCACTTCTTCCACGCCGGCGGCGGGGGACCGGCGTCGGCCTCGGCGGGCAGCGCCGTCACCGTACCGGCCACGACGATCGCGGCGGCGGCAGTGGCGGCGCACAGCACGGCTGCGCGTCTTCTCATGGGGCCTCCCAGGGCGGAGGGGACGGACCGCGCGTGTCACGGTCCCGCCGCCGCATCGTCCCGAAATAGCCACCAGAAAGAACCTATTTATGCACTATTTGACCCAATTGCCGCGCGCGATGCGCTCGGATGATCCCCAGGGGCCGCCGGTGATCCCGGGCGTCGGGTGATCTCACATGAAGGAGAGCTGCGTCGGCTCGGACAGCTCCGCAGGAGAGGGTGCGGGCTCGGGCTCCCGGACGCGGCGCGGCATGCCCGCGCGCGTGGGGCCGATGCCGTACTCCCGTGCCAGGTCGTGCACCTGACGGGTGATCCGGCGCTGGTACCACTTCGGGGCGTAGGTGCCGTCCGCGTACAGCCGCTCGTAGCGGCGGACCAGCTGCGGGTGGTGGCGGGCCAGCCAGGCCATGTACCACTCGCGGGCCCCGGGCCGCAGATGCAGCACCAGTGGGGTCACGGAGGTGGCCCCGGAGGCGGCGATCGCCCGGACCGTCGCCCGCAGTTGCGCGGGCTCGTCGCCCAGGAACGGCAGGACGGGTGCCATCAGCACCCCGCAGCCGATGCCCCGCTCGGCGCAGGCCCGTACGACGTCCAGGCGCCGCTCGGGCGCGGGCGTGCCCGGCTCGACCGTGTGCCACAGCTCCGGGTCGGTGAAGCCGACCGAGACCGACACGCCGACATCCGTGACCTGGGCCGCCTGGGTCAGCAGGTCCAGATCGCGCAGGATCAGCGTGCCCTTCGTCAGGATCGAGAAGGGGTTGGCGTGGTCGCGCAGCGCGGACAGGATGCCCGGCATCAGCCGGTAACGGCCCTCCGCGCGCTGGTAGCAGTCGACATTCGTGCCCATCGCGATGTGATCGCCCTGCCAGCGGCGTGAACCGAGCTGGCGGCGCAGCAGTTCCGGCGCGTTCACCTTGACCACGATCTGTGAGTCGAAGTCCAGGCCCGTGTCAAGGTCCAGATAGCTGTGCGACTTGCGGGCGAAGCAGTACACGCACTCTTGCTGATCGGAGTCACAACGGGTGGCGCTGAGGGGTGCCCTTACCAAGAGTCGCAGGTAAGGGGCATGGTCCTATGGAGTCCATGAGGGTCTTCACATACCGCCGTATCTCCCGCGTGACGGAGCGCACCACCAGCATTGAGCGACAGGGCGAGCACTGCGCCGCTGAGTGCGACCGTCGCGGGTGGAAGATCGTTGACGATTTCTCGGATGAGGGTGTCAGCGGCGCGACGGACCCGGAAGACCGTCCCGCCATGGCGCGGATGCTCGCCCGGTTGGATGAAGTAGATGCGATCGTCTTCTACAAGCTGGACCGTCTGTCACGGTCGACGCTCGCGTTCGCCGAACTGATGGAGCGTTGCAAGGAAGCCGGGGTTGCCCTGGTGAGTTGCACCGAACCGCTGGACCTGTCGTCACCGATGGGTGTTGCCATGGCGGAGATCATCGCTGTGTTCGCCAAGCTTGAGCGCGCGATGATCCGTGAGCGTTCGATGGACGCGCGGCGCAAGGGGCTGGAGGACCATAAGTTCGTTGGTGGCCGCTTCCCCTACGGGCTCACTCCGGCGCCACATCCGTCTGGTAAGGGGCGTGTCCTGGTACGCGATTCCGAAGCGGTGAAGAACATTCGGCGCATGGCGTCGTTGGTCGTAGCCGGTCATTCCGCATCCGCCATCGCGCGGAAGCTGAATGAGGACAAGGTGCCGACGTCCCGGCAGCAAGGGGCGACAGCCAAGCGCGCGGGTGGGCATGAGGTGCGCGACACGTACTGGCGGGGCAACGCGGTGCGCGCCATCCTTCGAAATCAGGTGCAGTTGGGCTATCGGGTGGGGAGGAACGAACGTCCCGAGACCGGCCCGGATGGTCTGCCGTTGATCATCTGGGAACCGGTGCTCACCTGGGAGGAATGGGAAGCAGTCCAAACGGCCATTGACGCCGTGGAAGTCACCCGTACCCAGCGCCACGACGCGCACTGGTTGCAGGGGGTGAGTCGCTGCGGGGTGTGCGATGCGCGGCTGACTCAGACCGTGACGCACGGTCGTACCGGGCTCAAGTGCTCGCGGCCCAATGAGGAGCGCCACAAGCCCGCGCCGTTCATCCGGACCGAAGACCTTGACGAGTGGGTGAACGATCGGATGACGACCGTCTACGGCCTTATGCGGGTGATCGAGAACGTGTGGCACCCAGGAAGCAACAACCGGCGGGAACGGTCGGCTGTCGCGTCGGCGATCAAGGCCATGCGCGCCGACCGTAAGGCGGGGCTCTACCGGGGCACGGAAGATGAGGCGGAGTACACCGATCAGATCACGTCGCTGTTGGCCCGTCGTGACGTGCTGGACGCCACGCCAGAGACCGAACCGCACTGGGAGGCACGAGACACGGGGCGGACGTTCGGGGACCTGTGGGAGTCATCGACGCTGACCGCTCGCGCGGCCCTCATGGCGAACGCGGGACTTGTGGTGAGGGTGGAGCCTGCCGGGGGCAAGCGACGTCCCGTTGGCGAGCGCGCCCGTATCGAACAGGAAGACCCGGCAGCCGCTGAACTTGCGGGCAGCGTTGTGGACGACGATGACGAACCGGTGCGTAGGCCCGTCCCCCTGAGGCCGGAGCAGCATGAGGATACTCGGCAGGACCTCTTGGATGACATCGCTACACAGGAAGGCTTGTAGGCATATCTGAGCACCGTTCACGGCCCGTCGCTGGGGAATCCCCGGCGGCGGGCCGTTCGGCGTTCCTGATGGCATCCAGGGCCTCTGTGGTGATGCGATGGTGAAGTGGCGATGTTGCGCGCGCTTCCGATCTCCCATCGATCGGGCGTTTGTGCGGTGTATGGATGTAGACCTTCGCGCGCCGTGTACGTCGGGTGACGATCTCCATCCGCCTCTTCACCTTGAGTGACGAGAGGGGTCAAAATGCCAAATCAGCCCCTAATTTCTAGTCTCTTCAACACGCGTTAGAGAGAAAGTGAAACAGGGGGTTGATTTGGCGATTTGGCACGCGGTTTGGCGGATGGGGCGGACAGGGGGTGAACCCGTCGGCGTGCATCGAGTCACCGTCAGGTGGCTGCTCCGCTCCGTCCGTACAAGTCTGGGGATTGACGCCGTTGGGCTGTGGCGCAGCGTGACGACCAACCGGGCGTCCATCAAACGATGGTTTGTGAGACGGTCCGCCCAACATCCTCAGAGGGCCGGATCAGTGTTCAAAACCCGTCTCAAAACATGCCCACAGCCTCTAGAGTTCTGAGATGGGTTCTGAGACGATCGGGTCATGACGAAGAACGCGAACACCGGGACCCTGATCGGCTACAAGCGGGTCAGCACCAACGCGCAGGACGCGCGGCTTCAGACGGACGCGCTGAGCGAGGCGGGATGCGCGCGGGTCTTCGAGGACAAGGCGAGCGGGAAGAACGCCGACCGCGCGGGACTGATCGCCGCTCTCGACTACATGCGCGAGGGGGACACCCTGTGCGTGTGGAAACTGGACCGGTTGGGACGCTCCACGAAGGATGTGCTGACCATCGCTGAGGACTTGCACGCCCGAGGGATCAGCCTCCGCATCCTCACGGGCACGCTGGCCGGTAGCTACTCCCCGAAGGGTGAGGGCAAGTTCTTCTTCACGATGATGGTCGCCTTTGCTGAGCTGGAGCGAGACATGATCGTGGAGCGGACGCGGGCGGGTCTGGACGCTGCCAAGGCTCAGGGGCGTACCGGTGGCCGACCCGCTGTGATGGACGCTGACAAGCTCGCTGTGGCCAAGGCGCGCCGTGCCAAGGGGGAGAGCGTCACGGCCGTTGCCAAGGCTCTCGGGGTGTCCCGCGCGACGCTGTACCGGGCGCTTGCCGACACGGAGTGATCCGCACCGGGCCCGAGGGAGACCGTTCACCGATGGGGGTGGGCGGTCTCGCGCGCTTCTCTGGCCCGAACACTTGCGGTAGCCGTAGCCTGACGCTATGGGATCTGCGACTCCGCTCGACCCGTCGTTGCCGGTGGGCGAGCGCATCAAGTTCTATCGGAAGCGCGCTGGGAAGACTCGCGCTGTTCTCGCCGGTCATGTCGGCAAGTCCGAAGGTTGGGTCAAGGCCATTGAGACCGGTCGATTGCTCCCCCCACGGCTGCCCATGCTGGTCAAGCTCGCAGAGTTTCTTGACGTGCCGGACCTGTCCGCTCTGACAGGCTCTGTCTCACTGCCGACGTCTCTGTTCTCGGCATCTGAGCATCCGGCACTTTCTGTGGTACGTCGTGCGGTCGATACGGCACCGTTGGGTGATCCGGAGGGACGTGTCCCGTCCGTGGACCATGTGGCAGCCGCGTTGGCTGCTGGGTGGCGCACGAGAGATGCCCGGGGCGACCACCGAACGGCTCTCGGTGAACTACTCCCGTCGCTGATCTCTCACGCATCTCTCGCTGCCTCGCACCCCGATTGCCCGGACCAACGGCGCGCCCTTGTGCTCTACGCCTCAGCTCTGAACCTGGTGCAGATGTACGCCGCTTACCAGGGAGACGGAAACCTCGTCTGGCGTGTCTCGGAGCGCTCGCTAGCGGCGGCCCGTGCTTCCGGGGATGAGGCGGCCATAGGGCAGGCGGCATGGTTCCTGGTGCAGGCGTTCAGGGAATCGGGGCAATGGGAGTCGGCGCAAGTGATGACGGAGGAAGCTCTACGAGTGCTGTCTCCTGTCCGCAGCGACTCGCCGACAGTTGCGGCGGCATGGGCAGCCATGGCCTTCCACGCGGCCATCACGCACGCGCGCGCGGGGGAGGCGGGCGACGCCTGGCATTGGTTCGACCGCGCCGAAGCAGTGGCCGCCACGTTGCCCAGCGACCATTGGTCGTCACCAACTTCCGCTTCCGCGCAGGTAGTTCCCATCCATGCCGTGACCGTCGCTGTCGAGTTGCGGCAGGCAGGCACGGCCCTGAGATGGGCCGACCGGATCGCCCCCTCCGACATCCCCGCCCGCCCCCGGCGCGCCCGACACCTGATTGAGGTGGCCCGCGCGCACGCCATGCGCAATCAGTCTGGGCACGTGGTCGAACTACTCCGGGACGCCACAGAGGCGGCACCGGAAACGCCTCGATGGAACCGTGAGACTCACGATCTGGTGCGAGGATTGCAGAGCGGCCCGGAATCCTTGCGTCACGACGCCGCTCAACTCGCTGAGGCGGTCGGCCTGCCCGCTTGAGATGTTGATGGGGGTACAGACTGTGCCCCTCGATGTGCCCCGCCGTTCCTACGGTCGCGCAATGACCGAACCAACGCGCTACCAGACCATGCCGGTGGAACTGCCGTTACATGGGGAGCTGGAGCCGACCCCGGTAGAGGGGTGTCCGGGCTGCACCGAACTCGCGAACGTGCGGGACCGTGCTCGCATCGGTGGCGACATGACCACCGTGTCTGACTGCAACGTCTACATGCGGCGGCACCCGGAGGGGCACAGATGATCACGCGGGCGGACATCGGCCGCCGCGTGGAGGATGCGGCGGGACGTGTCGGCATCCTGCGGGACGTGATCAAGGACTATGAGGACCCCGCCGACCCGCCCGGAGAGCGCCGCAAGCGTCCTACAGCGTTCCTGTGGCCGGAGGGCGGCGGGGCTGAGTGGCTCGTGTCCCCGGAACACGTGAGGCGTGCGGAGTGAGCCGTACGGCCAGGCGGACGGTCGGCAGGGTCGCGTGGGGGATCGGCGTGGTGATCTGCTGGGGTCTCATCGCGCTTGGCATCGTTCTGGCGGTCCGCACCGAATGAGCCAGCAACCCCAGGACAACGGGCCGGAGCGCGCGATGGTCGCGCTGATGGTTACCGGGCTGACGATCAGCGCGTGTTCTGGTGCGGACGTTGTGAGACGATCCACTACGGGCAGGCGTGCGAGCAGCCCCGGTAGGGGTTGATCGTCCATTCGAACGGCATCCGGGAGGCGCCGGGCACCCGGTTGAGGATCGAGCGGGCCCGCACCTCGTGGAACGTGATGCCCTTGAACTCGGGCGTGTCGAAGGTTCTGCTGACCACCGCGTCCGCGCCGAACAGCGCGGCGTCGGCCGCCCGGCTGTGGCCGCCGGACTCCACTGTGAGGTTCTCCCAGCGCATGACGCCTCCTCGATAGCACTGACCCCAGAATAGAACACACGTTCCCATGATCGTGCGAACGTCAGTGCGAAGAAGCTGTGTACGTCAATTTCGGATACGGCGTGTCACTCCTTTGATCACTTCCGTAACGGCCGCCGGACCCCGATTTGGGTCATGGCGACGGGGGTGGTTGGGTGGGCCGCATCCGGAGCAGTCCCCGAGAACCATGTCCTGGAGGAAGCCGATGGCGCAGGTCGAGGCCACTACCGAGCGGGTCGTCGCAGCGGACCCGGAGACGGTGTTCGACACGCTCGCCGACTACGCCGGCGCGCGCGCGAACTTGCTGCCGGAGCAGTTCAGCGAGTACGAGGTGCGCGAGGGCGGCGACGGTGAGGGCACCCTCGTCCACTGGAAGCTCCAGGCCACCAGCAAGCGCGTCCGTGACTGTCTGCTGGAGGTCACCGAGCCCAGCGACGGCGAACTGGTCGAGAAGGACCGCAACTCCTCCATGGTCACCGTCTGGCGGGTCACCCCGGGCGGCGAGGGCAAGTCCCGGGTCGTGGTGACCAGCACCTGGACCGGCGCCGGCGGCATCGGCGGCTTCTTCGAGAAGACCTTCGCGCCCAAGGGCCTCGGCCGGATCTATGACGCCATCCTCGCCCGACTGGCCACCGAGGTGGAGAAGTAGAAGAAGCGGGAGCTTCCCGACTCCTCCTGGCTTCCCGACTCTTCTGGCTTCCTGGCTCCCCGGAGTCAAGGACCCTTCGCCGTAAGGGAGTTGAGTCTCACCGGTTCGAGTGGATCCGCCCAGAATGTGGCGTTACGTCGTAACTCGTGGCGCTTGTCGTTAGTTCTCGCTTTACGCGGGACATGTGCGGCAGGCGCGACGAGGGGAGCGTTACGTGGGCGGGGACACCCTGGTGAAGGACGAGCCGGAACGGTACGGGCCGGTACGGGACGAGCCGGTAGGGGACGAGCAGCCGGACGAGCGGGCGAGGGAACGACCGGCGAGGGAACGACCGGCGGGGGACGCACCACCCCCCGCCCCGGTACCCCCCGCCTCCCCCGGCGATCTCAGCCCGCGCCGGGTGCGGCTGGTGTTCTTCGGGCTGATGCTGGCGCTGCTGCTCGCCGCGCTGGAGCAGATGATCATCGCCACCGCGCTGCCGAAGATCGTCGGTGAACTGCACGGCCTGGACCGGATGTCCTGGGCGATCACCGCCTATCTGCTCACCTCCACCGTCGGACTCCCGGTCTACGGCAAGCTTGGCGACCTCCTCGGCCGCAAGGGCGTCTTCCAGTTCGCCATCGTCGTCTTCGTCATCGGCTCCGCGCTCGCGGGCCGCGCCCAGACCATGGACCAGCTGATCGCCTTCCGCGCGGTGCAGGGCATCGGCGCGGGCGGCCTGATGATCGGCGTCCAGGCGATCATCGCCGACATCGTGCCGCCCCGGGACCGCGGCCGGTTCATGGGCCTGATCGGCGCCGCCTTCGGTCTCGCGTCGGTGGCCGGGCCGCTGCTCGGCGGCTACTTCACCGACCATCTCTCCTGGCGCTGGTGCTTCTACATCAACGTCCCCTTCGGCCTGCTCACCATGGCCGTGGTCGCCGTCGTCCTCAAACTCCCCAAACCCACCGCGAAACCCCGCTTCGACGTGCTCGGCACATTGCTGCTCGCCGCCGCCTCCACCTGCCTGGTCCTGCTGACCAGCTGGGGCGGCACCGAGCACGCCTGGGGCTCGCGCCTCATCCTCGCCCTCGCGGCCGGGGCGGTGCTCTCCACGCTGCTCTTCCTGGTCGCCGAGCGCTTCGCCGCCGAACCCCTCATCCCGCTGCGCCTGTTCCGCGACTCCGTCTTCAACGTCACCGCCCTGGTGGGCCTGGTGATCGGCGTCGCCCTCTTCGGCGCGGCCAGCTATCTGCCGACCTATCTCCAGATGGTCGACGGCGCCTCCGCCACCGAATCCGGGCTGCTGATGCTGCCGATGATGGGCGGCATCGTCGGCGCGTCGATCATCTCCGGACAGCTCATCAGCACCTCCGGCCGCTACCGCATCCACCCGATCCTCGGCAGCGTCCTGTCCGTGGCGGGCATGTGGCTGCTGTCCCGGCTGGAGACCGACACGCCCCGCTGGCAGTACAGCGTCTGGATGTTCGTCCTCGGCGCCGGCATCGGCATGGTGATGCCGGTCCTGGTGCTCGCCGTCCAGAACTCCGTACGCCCCGCCGACCTCGGCACCGCCACCAGCGCCAACAACTACTTCCGGCAGATCGGCGGCAGCGTCGGCGCGGCCGTCTTCGGCACGCTCTTCGCGAACCGCCTCACCGACGCCCTCGCCGACCGGCTGCCCGCACAGTCCGGCGCGGGCCTGCCGGACGCCGAGTCGATCACCCCGCAGGCCGTGCACGCCCTGCCACCGGCCCTGCGCGACGCCTACATCCAGGCGTACGCCGACGCCATGCCGAGGATCTTCCTGTATCTCGTGCCGGTGCTCGTCCTCGGCCTGCTCATCGCCTTCTTCCTCAAGGAGAAACCCCTCGTGAACAGCACCGCGCCGCACAGCGCCCCGACCGCCGGGACGGACGCCGCCGCCGTGCACGCCCCCGTCCCCGGCGCCCGTACGCCCTACGCCGCCGGAATCCCCGTCTGCGGCACCGTGCAGCACCCCGACGGCACCGTCGTGCCCCGCGCGGCGCTCACCCTCATCGACGTGGCCGGACAGCAGATCGGCCGGGGCGCCAGCGGCGAGGACGGCCGCTACGCGCTCGCCACGCCCGGCACCGGCGCCTACGTCCTGATCGCCGCCGCCGGCGGCCACCAGCCGCAGGCCGTCTCCGTCACGGTCGGCGAACGCCCCGTCGAACTCGACGTCGTCCTCGGCGGCGCGGGCCGGCTCGCCGGTGCCGTCGTCACCGCCGACGGCACCCCCGTGCGGGACGCCACCGTCACCCTCACCAACGTCCACGGCGAGGTCGTCTCCAGCACCCGCAGCGGACGCGAGGGCGGGTACGTCATCACCGAACTCGTGGCGGGCGAGTACACCCTCGCCGCCAGCGCCCCCGCCTTCCGCCCGGCCGCCCTCCCCGTCACCGTCCAGGCATCCCGCGAGACCCGCCAGGACATCGAACTCGCGGGCGGCGCCGTGCTGCGCGGCACGGTCCGGGCCAGCGGCGGACGCCCCGTCGAGGACGCCCGCGTCACCCTCCTGGACGCCGCCGGAAATGTCGTCGACACCCTCACCACCGGCCCCGACGGCGCCTTCCGCTTCATCGACCTCTCCTCCGGCGAGTACACCGTCATCGCCGCCGGATACCCGCCCGTCGCGACCGTCCTCCAGGTCGCGGGCGGCGGCCGTACGGAACGGGACCTCCAGCTGGGACACGAGGACTGAGGGCCGCCCGGACACCCACGCCCTAGCGCGCGGGCCGCTCCGGCAGCCGCCCCCATGGCGCACGCACCCGCCCCCAGGGCGCGAGCGCGTGCGCCGGAGCGGTTGCGCTCGGGGAATTCGCCCATTGGCACACATCGTGAGCGGGCGCCCCCGTACCGTGGTGGCGGGGACAGATCTTGTTCAGGCACGGGGGAGAGAGGCGGGGCCATGAACCGTGGCACCGACCGGGAGGCACCCGGCCGAGCGGCCGAGGCGGCGACGGCGACCGGCCGTCCCGCTGCCGGACGCATCCCCCTGGCCGTGGTCGTGGTCGACCCGGACGGACTGGTCTCCCACTGGAGCAGCGGCGCCCGCCGGATCTTCGGGGTCGCCAAGGAAGGCGCTATCGGCCGCCCGGTCACCGATCTGCTGCCCGTCTCCGGCGCCCTGCCCGACGACGACGGGCGATCCACCGCCGGGGACGCGGTGTTCGACGCGGCCGGACCCGACGGCGCCGACCTGGAGTCCTCGCTCGACGGGCGGCTCTCCTACCCGGCCGCCGGACGCGCCCGGCTCACCGTGCCCGAGGGCGCCCGGATCGATGTGCTGTGGTGGGCCTATCCGCTGGTCGGGCCGGGGCCGCAGCGGCTGCTGGTGCTCGCCGCCGACGCCGGCCGGCTCGCCCGGGACCACAGCCACGTGGAGCGCGTCGCCCCCGGCTTCGCCCTGCACACCGACTTCCCCGGCGCCGAGCAGCTCGCCCGGCGGCTCCCCGAGATCCTGCCCAGCATGAGCGTCCGGGAGAGCGCCCGGATCGCCTCCCAGATCCTCGAACTGGGCTATCCGGTCCTGGAGTTCAGCCGGCATGAACGGGTGCCGGTCACCCCCGACTGGGGAGTGCCCCGGCGCGTCGAGCGCCGCGCCCGACGCGAGCGCGCCGAACGGGCCCGCGCGCACGGATTACCCGTGGCGCGGCAGGACGCCGACGACGGAGAGGATCTGGAGTACGCCGCCGTACGGGAGCGGCTGGAGTTCCTCAACGAGGTGAGCGGGAGGATCGGCACCTCCCTCGATCTGTCCCGCACGATCACCGAGGTCAGCCGGGCCGTCGTACCGCGCTTCACCGATGTCGCCGGAACCTGTCTGCGGGAACAGGTGGTGGCGGGGGAGGGGTTCCCCGACGGGGTGCCGGACACCACCACCCTGTGACACCGGGTCGCCGTCGAGCACACCGACGAGCCGGGCCGCTGGGACGACGTGATCTCCGTCGGCGAGGCCATGCCGTTCCCCGCGTACACCCCCTTCTTCCAGTGCATGACCACGGGTGAACCGGTCCTGGTGCCGAGGATCAGCGAGGAGCTGGGACACGCCATCGCCTCGCAGTTCGAGAAGCGGGACATCCGGCCGCTGATCAACCACCGCTCGATGCTGGTCGTCCCGCTCAAGGCCCGCAATGTCGTGCTGGGCTTCATGGTGCTGCTGCGCCACCCCGAGCGGGAGGTCTTCGACGACATGGACCGGGTGACCGGCGCCGAACTCGCCGCCCGCGCCGGCCTCGTACTCGACAACGCGCGCATGTACACGTACCAGGAGAGCGTCGCCGAGACCCTCCAGGACAGCATGCTGCCGCACATCCCGGCGCGCATGGCGGGCTGTGACATCGCCACCCGCTATCTGCCCGGCACCCTGCTGGGAGGGATCGGCGGCGACTGGTTCGACTCGGTGAAACTGCCCGGCGCCCGCACCGCGTTCGTGGTCGGCGAGGTGATGGGCCACGGCCTCAACTCGGCCGCCATGATGGGGCAGTTGCGCACCGCGGTGCAGACCATGGCCGCGCTCGACCTGCCGCCCGCCCGGCTGCTGCGCAACCTCGACGACCTCGCCCAGCGGCTCGGGGACACCTACCTCGCCACCTGTCTGTACGTGGTCCACGACCCGATCGCCGGCGAGCTGTCCCTCGCCAACGCCGGGCACATCCCGCCGGTCGTGGTGCGCGCCGAGGACGGGCGCAGCGAGCTGCCGGCGCTGCCGACCGGCGCCCCGATCGGCATCGGCGGGGTGCCCTTCGAGGCGGTACGGGTACGGGTGGCGCCCGGCGACCGGCTGGTGATGTGCACCGACGGGCTGGTGGAGATGCGCGGCGAGGACATCGGCGTCGGCCCGGCCACGCTGTGCGAGTCCGCCGCCCACCCGGCCGCGTCCATGGACGACGCCTGCGACACCATCATCCGCGCCCTGAACCCCCGTGGCGGGCGCAGGGACGACGTGGCCCTGCTGATGGCCCGTCTGGGCGGCATCGAACCGTGCGACGTGGCCGAGTGGCGGTTCACCGTGGACCCGTCCGAGGTGTGCCGCTCGCGGGCGGTGGTCCGCGAGCAGCTGCACGAGTGGGGGCTGGGGCAGAAGCTGACCGACACCGCCGAGCTGATGGTCAGCGAGCTGGTCACCAATGCCGTACGGCACTCCCACCGCGGGCCGGTCGAACTGCGGCTGGTGCGCGGCGAGAGCCTGCTGTGCGAGGTCGATGACGACGATCACGAGCTGCCGGCCCTGCTGAGCGCCCAGCCGCTGGACGACGCGGGGCGCGGTCTGCGGGTGGTGAGCACCCTGGCGCGCGAGTGGGGAGCGAGCCGGACCGGTGCCGGTAAGACGGTGTGGTTCGAACTGGCCCTGCCCAGGCGCCGGTAGGGCCCCTCCTGGGGAGCGTACGGACGCCGGAGGCGTCGTGAAGGAATCCCCGCGACGCTTGTAGCGCACTTCCGGGCACGATATGACCGTACTCGACCGTTACTTACGGTGATATGACTGCGCGTCCTCGGGAGTTGGGCATGAGTGTGACCTTGCGGTATCGGGAGTCCTGGGAAGGGTTCTGGCGGGAGGCGCCGGACGGACCCGGGGCGGTGTTCTGGGACGCCGAGCCCGTGCTGACCTCGGGGATGCATCTGGCGCTGTTCGAGCCGCGGATCGTGGACCCGGGGCTGCCGCTGGTCGACCTGGGCTGCGGCAACGGCACCCAGACCCGGTTCCTCGCCGAGCGGTTCCCCCGGGTGCTCGGCGTCGATCTGTCGGCGGCGGCGCTGGAGCACGCGCGAGCCGCCGACCCGGCCGGACAGGCGGGCTACCGGGTGCTGGACGCCGCCGAGCCCACCGAGGCGCGGGCGCTGCACGCGGAGCTGGGCGACGCCAATGTCTATATGCGCGGCGTGCTGCACCAGGCGGACCCCGGCGACCGGCAGACGCTGGTGGACTCCATAGCCACTCTGGTCGGCACGCGCGGGCGGGCCTTCGTGGTGGAGCTGGCGGAGGCCGCCGGGGGTGTCCTCAAGGGGCTGGCACAGAGTCCGTCCGGTCCGCCCGCCAAGCTCGCGCCGGTCTTCCGGCACGGCATAGCACCGGGGGAGGTGGCCGACTCGGCGGTGCCCGTGTATCTCGGTGCGGCCGGACTCACGGTCCTCGCGAGCGGTGAACTCCCCCTGACCACCACGGAGTACGGACCCGGCGGCGCCCGTCTCGAACTGCCCTCGAAGTGGCAGACAGTGGGCCGGACGCCCTGACCGCCCACGCCGGGCGGCTCGTCTCGGGGCGCCGCCCGGCCGGGACCGGGAACTGACAGTCGGCGAACAGGTGTTCCACAGGCATTCGGCCGACCACCCGAACGGCGCAATCCGCGCCTATGCTCGTTCGTATGACCGCCAGGCGCAGTGTCACCGCCGCACTCGCCGCGGGACTCACGCTCTTCCTCACAGGATGTGCCGACTCGGCCACGCCGAGTGCCTCCGCCTCCCTGTCCGAGCCCGCCGCGAGCCCCCCGCCCGCCACCGCCACGAGCAGTCCACCCGCCTCCACCACCGGTGCGACCCCGACGGACAGCACCGCACCTTCGTCCGCCGCGCCCACCCCGACCCCGGACGCCGACCCCCGCACCGACTCCGCCGCGCTGAGCATCCCCGGCATCGGCCTGACGGACCTGGAGATAGTCCCCTACGAGGGCACGACGGATGACATGCCCGGCACCGTCATCCAGAACGAGGGCGTCGGCGCCAGCCCCCACGGCGACGACGGCGGGGTCGGCCCCGGCGAGATCGGCAACTACCTCGTCACCGCCCACCGGCTCAGCGCGGGCGGCCCACTGCGCGACCTGCCCGACCTCGCCGAGGGCGACCCGGTCACCGTGGAGTTCGGCGGCGTGATCTACACCTACGAGATCACCGAGACCCGGGAGACGTCCTTCCGCACCCCCAGCTCCCTGGAGGAGCAGCGCGCACCCGTCCCCGGCGAGCCCGGCCGCACCCCGACCCAGGCCATGATCACCGTCTCCACCTGTGCCACGCCCGAGGACGACGCGGCCGGCAATTTCTGGCGGGACGAGATGGGCAACCCCGAGCACCGCATCGACAAAATTGGCGTCCTGGTGGAGACGGCCGCTGTTTCTGGCGCCGATCAGGCATCCTGACGGAAAATCTTCGGGAACCCCCCTCCTGGCCCGGGTCCGGGTCACCGCGTAACGTGACGCTCCATGAAGATCCTCATCAGCGCCGACATGGAAGGCGCCACCGGTGTCACCTGGCCGGCCGACGTGCTGCCGGGGACGCCGCAGTGGGAGCGGTGCCGGGCGATGTTCACCTCCGATGTCCATGCCGCCGTGCTCGGGTTCTTCGACGGCGGCGCGGATGAGGTGCTGATCAACGAGGCGCACTGGACCATGCGCAATCTGCTGCTGGAGCGGCTCGACGAGCGCGCCGAGATGCTCACCGGGCGGCACAAGTCGCTCTCCATGGTCGAGGGCGTCCAGCACGGTGACGTGGACGGCATCGCGTTCGTCGGGTACCACGCGGGTGCCGGGGACGAGGGCGTGCTCGCCCACACCTACCTCGCCAACTCCATCACCGGTGTCTGGCTGGACGGTGTGCGGGCGAGCGAGGGACTGCTCAACGCGCGGGTGGTCGCCGAGTACGGGGTGCCGGTGGTGCTGGTCACCGGCGACGACGTGGCCTGCGAGGACGCGCTCGGCTACGCGCCCGGCGCCCGCAAGGTCGCCGTCAAGGACCATGTCTCGCGGTACGCGGCCGTGTGCCGTACGCCCGCCAGGACCGCCGCCGACATCCGGGGTGCCGCCAAGGAGGCCGTCGCGCTGGCCGTGCGGCACGAGCCGGTGAGCGCCGGGCCGCACACCGTGGCCCTGGAGTTCGACGCCGAGCATCTGGCGATGGCCGCGACCGTCGTGCCCGGGGTCGCCCGGACCGGGGAGCGCAAGGTGGCGTACAGCAACCCGACCATGTACGACACCATCCGTACGTTCAAGGCCGTCACGACCGTCGTCTCGGCCGCCGTGGAGGAGCAGTATGGCTGACCGGCAGGCACGGGAAGAGGTGGTCACCTTCACCTCGGACCTCATCCGGATCGACACCACCAACCGGGGCGGCGGCGACTGCCGGGAGCGGCCCGCCGCCGAGTACGCGGCCGAGCGGCTCGCGGGGGCCGGGCTGGAACCGGTGCTGCTGGAGCGCGTTCCCGGGCGGACCAATGTCGTCGCCCGCGTCCGGGGCAGCGATCCGTCCGCCGACGCGCTGCTTGTTCATGGGCATCTGGATGTCGTGCCGGCCGAGGCCGCCGACTGGAGCGTGCATCCCTTCTCCGGGGAGATCCGGGACGGTGTGGTCTGGGGGCGGGGCGCGGTCGACATGAAGAACATGGACGCGATGATCCTCGCCGTCGTCCGCTCCTGGGCACGCGAGGGCGTCGGGCCCCGGCGGGACGTGGTGATCGCGTTCACCGCCGACGAGGAGGCCAGCGCCGAGGACGGCTCCGGCTTCCTCGCCGATCAGCACGCGGGGCTGTTCGAGGGATGCACGGAGGGGGTCAGTGAGTCGGGTGCTTTCACCTTTCACGATGGCTCCGGGCGCCAGATCTATCCGATCGCCGCAGGTGAGCGCGGTACCGGCTGGGTGAAGCTCACCGCGCGCGGACGCGCCGGGCACGGCTCCAAGGTCAACCGGGAGAACGCGGTGACCCGGCTGTCCGCCGCCATCGCCCGCATCGGCGCCCATGAGTGGCCGCTCAGGCTCACCCCGACCGTGCGCGCCGCCCTCACCGAACTCGCCGCGCTCTACGGCGTCGACCCCGACTTCGACGACATCGACGGGCTGCTCACCAAGCTGGGCCCGGCGGCCAAGCTGGTGGAGGCGACCGTACGCAACAGCGCCAACCCGACCATGCTCAGCGCCGGGTACAAGGTCAATGTCATTCCGGGCGAGGCCGTCGCGTATGTCGACGGGCGGTATCTGCCGGGCGGCGAGGACGAGTTCCGTACGACGCTGGACGCGCTGACCGGGCCCGACGTGGACTGGGAGTACAGCCACCATGAGACCGCTCTCCAGGCGCCCGTCGACTCGCCGATCTTCGCGCGGATGCGGGCGGCCGTCCAGGAGTTCGCGCCCGAGGGGCACGTGGTGCCGTACTGCATGTCCGGTGGCACCGACGCCAAGCAGTTCTCCCGGCTCGGCATCACCGGCTACGGCTTCGCCCCGCTGAAGCTGCCCGAGGGCTTCGACTACCAGGCCCTCTTCCACGGCGTCGACGAGCGGGTCCCCGTCGCGGCACTGCACTTCGGCGTCGATGTGCTCGACCGCTTCCTGCGCACGGCCTAGGCGAGGGGGAAGACCACCGCATGCGCACACTCCCGTACGGCTCCTGGCCCTCCCCGGTGGACGCGGCCCTCGCCGCCGCCCACGACGGGCACCCCGAGTACACCGGCTTCGTCGGCGACGAGGTCTGGTGGACCGAGCCCCGCCCCACCGAGGGCGGCCGGCGCACCCTGATCCGCCGCCGCCCCGACGGCACCGCGGAATCCGTCCTGCCCGCCCCCTGGAACGTCCGCAGCCGGGTCATCGAGTACGGCGGACAGCCCTGGGCGGGGACCATGACCGGTGACGGGCCACTGGTGGTGTTCACCCACTTCGCCGACCAGCGGCTCCACCGCTGCGAGCCCGGCGGCGAGCCCCGGCCGCTGACCCCGGTGTCGGCGGTCGGCGGCGGGCTGCGCTGGGCCGATCCGCAGATCCTGGCCGGCCGGGGTGAGGTGTGGTGCGTCCTGGAGGAGTTCACCGGTCCGGGGCCCACCGATGTACGCCGGGTCCTGGCCGCCGTACCGCTGGACGGGTCCGCCGCGAAGGACCGGTCGGCGGTGCGGGAACTCGTACCCGAGCGGCATCGGTTCGTCACCGGGGTCCGGCTGTCGCCCGACGGGCGGCGGGCGGTGTGGCTGGGCTGGGACCATCCCCGGATGCCCTGGGACGGGAGTGAGCTGGTCCTCGCCGACGTCTGCGGGGACGGGACGCTGACCGGGGCGCGGACCGTCGCGGGCGGGCCCGGGGAGTCGATCGCGCAGGCCGAGTTCGCCGCCGACGGATCGCTGCTGTACGCGAGCGACCGCAGCGGCTGGTGGAACCTGTACCGCGACGGACGGCCTCTGTGCCCGCGCGAGGAGGAGTTCGGCGGGCCGCTGTGGAAGATCGGGCAGCGCTGGTTCGCGCCGCTGGACAGCGGGTCGATCGCCGTCGTGCACGGCCGGGGCGGTGCCGCGCTCGGCCTGCTCGACCCCGGCACCGGCGAGATCGTGGACGCGGCCGGTCCCTGGACCGAGTTCGCGCCCACGCTGGCCGTGCACGGTGAGCGGGTGGTGGGCGTGGGAGCCGGGCCCCGCCGGGGGTACGAGGTGGTCGAGCTGGACGCCCGTACCGGCCACACCCGGGTCATCGGCGCCCCCCACCAGGACGCCGTCGACCCCGCCCACTACGCGGAACCCGAGGCCAGGGTCTTCACCGGCCCCGGCGGACGCGACATCCACGCCCACCTCCATCCCCCGCACCACCCCGGGTACACCGCGCCCGACGGGGAACGGCCGCCCTACGTGGTGTGGGCGCACGGCGGGCCCACCGGCCGCAGCCCGCTCGTCCTCGACCTGGAGATCACCTACTTCACCTCACGCGGCATCGGCGTCGCCGAGGTCAACTACAGCGGCTCCACCGGATACGGGCGCGCGTACCGCGACCGGCTGCGCGAACAGTGGGGCGTCGTCGACGTCGAGGACTGCGCGGCCGTCGCCCTCGCCCTCGCCCGGGAGGGCACCGCCGACCGGGCCCGGCTCGCCGTACGCGGCGGCAGCGCGGGCGGCTGGACCGCCGCCGCGTCCCTCGCCACCACCGACGTCTACGCCTGCGGCACCATCAGCTACCCCGTGCTCGACCTCACCGACTGGACCACGGACGGCACCCACGACTTCGAGTCCCAGTACCTGGAGAGCCTGGTCGGACCCTACGCCGAGGTGCCCGCGCGCTACGCCGAGCGCTCCCCGATCACCCACGCCGAGCGGATCACCGCGCCCTTCCTGCTGCTCCAGGGCCTGGACGACGTGATCTGCCCGCCCGCGCAGGCCGAACGGCTGCTTGCCCGGATGGCGGGCCGGGGCGTCCCGCACGCCTACCTCGCCTTCGCGGGCGAGGGCCATGGTTTCCGCCGCGCCGACACCATGATCCGGGCCCTGGAAGCCGAACTCGCCCTGTACGCCGAGGTGTTCGGGCTGAAGCCGCCCGGGCTGACGACGACCCTGGAGCTGACCACGTGACGGACCCGTCCCCGGTGCGGGACCTGCTCCGGCCCGCCCGGCTCGCGCCCGGGGCCAAGGTGGCCGTCGTCGCGCCCAGCGGTCCCGTACCGGAGGAGCGCCTCCAGGCGGGCCTGGACGTGCTGCGCGGCTGGGACCTCGACCCGTACGCCCTGCCCCATGTCCTGGACCGGCACGCCGACTTCGGCTACCTCGCGGGCACCGACGCCGACCGGGCCGCCGACCTCCAGCGCGCCTGGTGCGACCCGTCCGTGGACGCCGTGCTGTGCGCGCGGGGCGGCTACGGGGTCCAGCGCATGGCCGATCTGCTCGACTGGGACGCGATGCGGGCCGCCGGGCCGAAGGTGTTCGTCGGCTTCAGCGACATCACCGCGCTGCACGAGGCGTTCGCCACCCGCCTCGGCCTGGTCACCCTGCACGGGCCGATGGCGGCGGGCGTCGACTTCATCAAGAACGCGCGGGCCCAGGAACATCTGCGGGCGACGCTGTTCGCCCCCGAGACGGTCATGACGATCGCCTCCGGCGCGGGCGCGCTGGTGCCGGGCCGGGCCCGGGGCGTCCTGCTCGGCGGCTGTCTCTCCCTCCTCGCCGCCGAACTGGGCACCCCGGGCGCCCGCCCCTCCGCCGCCGGCGGGCTGCTCTGCCTGGAGGACGTGGGCGAGGAGACCTACCGGCTGGACCGCTACCTCACCCAGCTGCTGCGCGCCGGGTGGCTCGACGGGGTGCGCGGTGTCCTGCTCGGGTCCTGGCACGACTGCGATCCCTACGAACGGGTACGGGTCCTGCTCGCCGACCGGCTGGGCCCGCTGGGCGTCCCGGTCGCGGAGGAGTTCGGCTTCGGCCACGCCGCCGGGGCCCTGACGATCCCGTTCGGGGTGACGGCGGAGCTGGACGCGGGGGCGGGGGTGGTGGTGTTGGGGGAACCGGCGCTGGGGTGACGCGTTCGCGGTTGTGCGGGTGGGCTGGGGGGGGGGTTCGCCTTGGGGTGGGGGGCGGGTGCTGGGGGTGGAGGGCCTCGGTGGGGTGGGGTGGGTTCGGTGGGGTGGGGTGCTCGGGGTCGGCCCGGGGGCCGGTGGGCGGGGTCGTCTGTCGTCGGCCCGGGCGCAGTGGGCCGGGCCCACTGGACCGGGTGACGCGCCGTCGGCCGGGCCCACTGGACCCGGTGGCTCGCCGTCGGACAAGTCCACCGGGCCACGTCACTCACGCTCGGTCTCCGGCGACGGGCCCAGGCCACGGGCCGCTCGTACCACCGCCACGCGGTGTGGGCCACTGGTGTCGTCCAGGGCCAGTTCGACCCGGCGGGTGTGTTCCTCCTCGCGGCGTACGGCGGTGCGGTGGGCGATCCAGGCGCGGGTCACCCCGGCGACCGCGCCGGCCAGCAGCGTCGCGGCCCACAGGGCCGGATGGGCAGTCAGCAGGGTTTCCACGGCGTTCTCCTGACGGGGCGTCGATGTCGTAACCCGTTTCCCCGGGCTCCCCAACACCGTCGGCCCCGGCGGGAGTTTGCCGCTACCGTGGGGAAACTCGGAGAAAGTCGGCATGGGTTCGGGGGGATCGGCATGCGGACGGGACGACCGCCGTCGGGGGACCGCAAGCGGCTGGAGGAACTGGAGGCGATCTCCAGCTGGTTCGAGGACGCCATCGCGCAAGGCGTCGGGCAGGGCTCCGTACGGCGTACGGCCCAGCTGACCGGCCTCAATCTCAAGGACCTCTACGACGCGCTGAACGCGGCCAAGATGCTGCCCCTGCCCCGCATCCGGATGCTCGCCGAGGGCCTCGGCCGGGACCCGGAGGACATCACCCGGCTGTGGGCCGAGGCCAAACGGGAACGGGACCGGGCCGAGGAGGACGAGCGCAGAAGGGCCCGCCCGGCCGTGGAGACCTGGGCCGACATCACGGCTCCGTCCCCCGCCCTGCGTGACCTCCTGGAAGCCCAGTACGGCTATCTGGACTCCCTGCCGTACCCGCTGCTCGGGCTCGCCGAACCCGGTCTCGCGGCGGTCTACGTACGCCACAGCGTCCGGCGGGTCGCCGCGGGCCGCTCCACCGAGCCGGACGACCCGTCCGCGCCGCGCGGCCCCGGCGCCCCGGCGAAGGAGGACGGCGTCGAGCGGCTGTCCGGCGATGAGCCGCTGCCCGCCGAGCCACGGCCGTGGGCCGCCCGCGACACACCGGCCGCCCCCGCGGGCGGACAGGTGCTGTCCGTCGCCGACGCCCTCGCCCGCCACGACCATCTGCTCATCACCGGGGAGGCCGGGGCCGGGAAGTCCACGCTGGCCCACCATCTGGTGCGCTCCCTGTGCGGGGTGTGGCTGAGCCTGTCGACCATCCAGGACGCCCCCGTCGCCGAGCCGCTGGTGCCGCTGCATCTGCCCGCGTCCGTGCTGGCCACCGAGCACGGCTCCTGGAGCGAGTGCCTGCGCCGCGCCACCCTGCACACCCTCGGTCCCATGCTCGGCGCCGACCCGCCCGCCGCGCTGTTCGCGTCCCGGCCGCAGGGCGCACGCTGGCTGGTCTTCGTGGATGGCCTCGACGAGGTGACGGACCGCCGCCAGCGGGCCGAGATCATCCGCACCCTGGCCCGGCACGGCCAGCGCGAGTCCGCCTACCGGCTGGTGGTGACCACCCGGCCGCTCCCGGCCAGCGAACTGGCCCCGCTGCGCAACAGCCCGCTGAGCGTGGGGGAGTTCGAGATCCAGCCGTTCGGCACCGCCGAACTGCGCGACTACGCCGGCCGGTGGTTCGAGGCACAGCGCGACCGGGTGCCCTCGCCCGGCGCGGCGCTCGGCCGCTTCCTGACCGAGACCAGCGAGGACAACGGCCTCGGCGACCTGCTCCGCAACCCCCTCCTGGCCACCATCGCCCTGGTCCACGCCACCCTCGAACCGGCAGCACCCCTCCCCTCCAACCGCGTCGCCCTGTACGAGGGGTTCCTGGCGCGGCTGCGGCTGCGGGAACGCGGTGGGCGCGGGGGCGCGGGGCGGTTGCCGGAGTGGTTCTCCCACTCGCTCGGCTCGTCCCGCACGACCGAGCCACCCCACTCATCCCACTCGTCTCACTCGTCTCACTCACCCCACTCCTCCGGCTCGTCCGACGCGTTCGACGAGCTGATCGTGGAGCTGGCCCGGCTGCACACCGAGGGCGAGGAGGATCTCGTCGGTGCCGCGCGGGCCTGGATCCGGCGCCGGGCGGGCGCGCGGCTCCCGGCGGGCTGGGAGGAGGAGTTGCCGACGGTACTGACCAGCACCGGGCCGCTGGTGCTGGCGGGGGAGCAGTTCCGCTTCCTGCACCAGAGTTTCGCGGAGTTTCTCGCGGCCGTGAAATACGCCGGGGAGATCGGCGCGGACGGGGACACAGAGGGGGACGGGGACGGGCTGGAGGCGTGGATCCGGCGGGCGTACGGGGGGACGCGGGAGTCGCTGGCCTTCTTCGTGGTGTGCCGGTGCGCCACCCGCGACGAGCACGCCCCGGCCCTGGTCTTCGGCCAGTTGCTGGCCCATCCGGCGCCGGACCGGGTGCGGCTGGCCGCGCGGCTGGTGGCGGAGGGCGCCGACCCCGGCCCCGAGCTGATGGCGAGGATCGTCGGACGGCTGGTCGGGTTCGCCCGGTCCGAGGAGGACGAGGCGGCCGACGCGGCGCGCGCACTGGCGCTGCTCGGCGACCGCCACGGCGTGGTGCCGGCCCTGGAGAGCCTCGCGGCGGCGCCCGAACTCTCCCCCATCCAGCGCTTCCACGCCGTCACCGCGCTCGGCAAACTCGTGCCGCCGCAGATCACCGGACGACTGCTGCGCCCCCTGCTGGAACTCCTCTACGGCCCGCTGCCCCAGGCCGCGCGGCTCGCCCTGGAGCTGGACGAGGAGACGGAGCACGCCGTACGGGACCGGATCGCCACGCTCCTGGCGGAGGCCGACGCGGGACCGTGGGAGTACTCCCTGGCCGCCGAGACGTACTGGGTGCTCGACCTGCCCCAGGAGACCGAATCGGCGGCGCGCAAGGTGCTCGCCGATCCCCACGCGCGGGAGGGCACCCTGCTCCGCGCGGTCACGGCCTGGCTGGGCTCCGCCGTTTCGGACGACGTCATGGACGAGGTGGCCGCCCTCGGTCAGGAGCGGCCCGCGCACGACTACGCGGGGCGTACGGCGCTGGCCCAGGCGCTGGAGCAGGCGGGAGCGGCACCCCTCGCGGCGGAGCTGGCCCGGACCGTGATCGACGCGCCGCCGACCCGGGACCTCGTCCAGAAGCGGGCGGCCGAGCTGTGGCTGAGGGTGCGGGGCGCCGACGCCGCGGAGCCGGTCCGGGCGCTGCTGGCCCGCGGGCGGGAGAGCGGGGCCGGGCTGTGGGCCGAGACGCTGGTGATCCGGGCGCTGACGGAGGCCGGGGCCGGGTATCCGGTCGGCGAGTGGGCCGAGCCCCAGCTGAGGGGCGATCACGAACTGGTCGTCAACGCCGTGGAGGTCGTCGACCTGTGGGTCGGCTGCCATGAGACCGCCGAGCTGAAGGAACTGGACGCGCGGTCCGCCGTCGCGGCCCGCCTGCATCCCTTCGACCGTGCCGACTACGCGCAACTGCTCCTCGACCATCAGCTCGGTGAGCGGGCGTGGGGTGTCGCCCGCCGGCTGCTGGAGTCGGCGCTGGCACGGGAGGAGGACTACCGGCAGGCGTCCGCGGTACTGCTCAGGGCCGACCGCACGGCCGCCCTCGCCCTGCTCGCCGACCTGTGCGACGCGCCGGCCGGGGGCGCGGCCTGGGGCACGGGAGTGCTGAAGGCGCTCGGGGCGGACGACGAGCCGGACATCGACGAACTGTCCCTGCGGATCGCCGATCTGGTGCTGCGGTGTCCCGGCGGGACCGGCGCACAGGCGGAACACTCGCTCGGGGTCCGCGCCGCCCTCGATCTGCGGGGCCGGCTAGCGCAGGTGGTCCAGGACACCTGCCGGCATCCCTCGCTCGACTTCGACCAGCAGCGCATGATCGCCCGCGCCCTCGCCGCCTGCGGCGAAGCGGACGCCGCAGCCGAGATCTGGCGCCATCTGCTGCGGGTGCGCGGCTACCCCTCGATGAGCAACGCCCTGGTCCTGGTGGAGGACATCGCCCAGCTCCTCACCCCCGAGGGCGCGGCCCGGCTGCTCCGCGACCACCTGGCCACGGAGGAACCGACGGAGATCCACCACCGGCGCCGCCTGGAGACCCTGCTGACGTGGCTCGACACCATGTGCTGAACCGGCCGTCCGGGCCCGGCGGACCTAGGGCGCGCTGCGCCTGTCCTGCCTGCCCGGCGACGCCCGGCCGTCCCGGGCCCGGTGCCCGTCCAGGACTCCTCGTCCCGGTACTCGCCGCTGCCCGCGATGAACGCACGCGTGCCGCAGCCCGCACCCTCCCGTTCGGCGCCCGACGCGTCGACCAGCACGCGGAAGACCTGTCCGCCGCACCGAAAGGGGCGGTCCGCGACGGGCGGCCGTCGTCCGGCTCCCGGAGGATCGCCGACGTACGCTGGCCGGATGCCGAACGACGCCTCCCGCCGGTTCCTCGCCGAAGGCCCCCACGTGGGTATACGTCCCTTCACCTACGGCGACGGTGACGAGTTCACCGCGCGGGTGCGGGAGAGCAGGCGACTGCATCAGCCGTGGCTGTTCCCGCCCACGACGCCCGTCGGGTACGCCGCCTACGCGGGGCTGCTGATCGAGGACCCGGCGAAGGCGGGGTTCCTGGTGTGCGAGCGGGACGGCGGGGGCATCGCCGGATTCATCACCGTCAACAACATCGTCCGGGGCGCCTTCCAGAGCGGCGCGGTCGCCTACGGGGCGTTCGCGCACACGGCCGGGCGGGGGCTGATGCGCGAAGGGCTCCGGCTGGTCGTCGACCACGCCTTCGGGCCGATGCGGCTGCACCGGCTGGAGATCAACGTCCAGCCCGGCAACACCGCCTCCCTCGCACTGGCCCGTGGCGCGGGCTTCCGCCACGAGGGGTTCTCACCGAAGATGCTGTTCATCGACGGGGCCTGGCGTGATCACGAACGCTTCGCCCTCACCGTCGAGACGCGGCCTTCCGGTTGATCTTCATGGTGTCCAGATCCGTGACCGTCGACCTCAGCCGCGTGAACCCGTAGCCGAGCCCGCGCAGCACGGTCTCCGCCCGGTCCTCCGCGATCACGGCGGCCATCTCCTCACCTTCCTCCGCGTCCGACACCACCACGAACCGCATCGAGAAGTGCTTCAGCGGCACCGGCTCGTACGACAGCGAACCCTCCTCCGTGAACCGCATGCTGCTCATCCCGTGCTCGGCCGCCTCGGCGACCAGCCGGGCCCGCGCCTCCTCGCCCAGACCGTCCCAGATCCCCCGGACGATCACCCGGTAGGTGTGCCGTTCACTCATGCGCCGCAATCCTCCACCAGTCGCTGTCTGCTGAAGCCGCCGACTGTACGTCCCCGTGGGCCGACCGCACACGGAATATCGGGCCGCCGCCCGCCCGCCCATCGGCGCCCGCATCCCCGTTGATCCCCCGATCCCCGTCACCGAGGATGGCCCGCATGCGGAACATCGTGGTCATCGACGCCCCTTCCAACCTGGGCCTGCGCCCGCCGGAGCCGGGGACCGTGCCGGGCTGCCACAAGCTCGCCGGTGCCCTGCGCGAGCAGCGGATCGTGCGGCGGCTGCGGGCGCTGGAGGGCGGGGTGGTGGTGCCGCCCCGCTACGACCGGGGGGACTGGCGGGAGGGCGACGGGGTGTTCAACGCCGCCGCCCTCGCCGCCTACACCCGCAAGCTCGCCGACCGGATCGAGCATCACGTCCGGGCCGGGGATTTCCCCCTCGTGCTCGGCGGGGACTGCTCGATCCAGCTCGGCGCCTCGCTCGCGCTGCGCAGGCTGGGGCGGTACGGGCTGGCCGCGCTGGACGCCTCCGCGGACTTCCGGCACCCGGGCAACTCCGACCGGATCGGCGCGGCCGGGGGTGAGGAGGTCGCGCTCGCCACCGGGCGCGGCCAGGCCGACCTCACGGACCTGGAGGGGCTGCGGCCCTATCTGCGCGACGAGGACGTACGGTTCTTCGGCATCCGGGACGAGTTCGACGACGACCGGTCCGAACTCGCCGCCCTGAAGATCCCGGTCGTCACGGTGGGTGACGTACGGGAGTGGGGCGCCGACGCGCTCGCCCGTGCCACCGCGCAAGCCTTCGAGATCCCCGCGATCGAGGGGTTCTGGGTGCACCTGGACGCCGATGTGCTCGACCCGGACGTGATGCCGGCCGTCGACAGCCCCGACCCGAACGGACTGCTGCCCGATGAGGTCGTCGCCCTGCTGCGGCCCTTGCTCGCCTCCCCGCACTGCGCCGGCCTCAACGTGACGATCTACGACCCCGACCTGGACCCGGAGGGCACGGCGGGGGCGCTGCTGGCCGACATCGTGGTCGGCGGGTTCGGCGGGTTCGGCGGGTTCGGCGGGTTCGGCGGCTTCGGTGAGTTCGAGGGGTTCGGCGGGGCCGATGGGTCTGACGGATCCGGCGGATCCGGCGGGTTCGCGGGGGCGACCGGCTGACGCGCCTGCGCGCTTTTGTGCGGTCCGGTCTCTCGCCGGGTGCGGAGCCCGTCGACGTCCCCTGGGGGCGGCGGCGGGCTTCTGTGGGTTCTTCACCGGGATTCCGCGTTTTCCTCCGTCACCCCCATTGACACCTCCCGCCTCGGCCAGTCAGTCTCCCTACACGTCATGTTAACGATAACACGTCTGGGAACATCCCCCAGGGAGCCGCCCATGTCCGGTCGTCACCCGCCCCTCGAACCGTCCGTCCGCCCCAGTCGCCGTACCCTCCTGCGGGCCGCCGCCGGTGGTGCTCTCGCCGTTGCCGCAGGTGGGGCCGCCACCGGATGCGGGAGCGCCGCGGGGCAGCCCGCGGGGAAGGTCGCCCTGCACGGGGACAACCCGGCATGGGCCGAACCGCTGCACGCCGCGGGGCGGGCCATGCGCTCGGCCGGCGGGGTCGGGATCGTGCCCGAGGTCATCCCGTCGCTCGAATCGTTCGAGCAGGTCGTCAAGTCCTCGCTGCGGACCAGTAAGACCCCCGACATGCTCAAGTACTGGTCCGGCTACCGGCTCCAGGATCTGGCCCGTACCGGCGGCATCGAGGATCTGACCGGCCAGTGGGAGCGGGCCGAGGCGCGCGGGTGGGTGGATCCCTCGCTGCGGCCGGCCTTCACTTATCGCGGGCGGATCCAGGGTCTGCCGATGAATCTCGCCTACTGGGTCTTCTACTACAACCCCGAGGTCTTCCGCGCCAACGGTCTGCGCAAGCCCGAGACCTGGGACGACTTCCTGAACGCCGCCACCCGGCTCAAGGCCGCCGGGATCACCCCGCTGCACGGGACCACGGCCGGGCGCTGGCCGTCGTTCATCTGGTTCCAGGAGGTGCTGAGCCGCCAGGACCCGCGGTTCTACCAGGACCTGATGAACGGCCGCGAGCGCTACACCGACCCCCGAACCGAGCGGGCCATGCGGACCATCGCCTCGTTCTTCGACAACGACTGGTTCACCTCGCTGGACATGGACCACGCCACGGGCGCCGCCGCCATCGTGCACGGCACTCTCGGCATGATGCCGATCGGCACCTGGCTCGGCTCGACCTTCGCGGGCGCGGGCGGTGAGCCCGGCCGGACCGTGGACGCGTTCGTGCTGCCGATGCAGGATCCCGGCGTCCGGCCCGCCGCGATCTTCGAGTCCAGCGCCCTCGTCGCCACCGTGAAGGGACCCGACCGGGACGAGGCCCTGCGCGCCGCCGGCGCCTGGTCGCACCCCGATGTCATGCGGGCCTTCGCGCACTCCCTCCAGGACGGCTGCCCCAACCCCGCCGTGCCCGCCGCCAACTCCGTCATCGGGGGCATCGCCGGGGCCGTACGGGACCGGGACGCGCTGCTGCTCAATCGGTTCTGGGAGCAGGGGCCGCCCGAACTCGTCGAGGCGACCGTCGACGACCTCGCCGGGTTCCTGCTCGACCCGTCCTCGTACCGGAACGTGCTGCGCACCATGCAGGGCCGCGCCGACGAGGCGTGGAAGGTGTGGCGGGAGGCGGAGCGGTCATGACGGACGCCGTACGCACACCGGACGCCACCACCGCGCGTGTCACCGGGCCGGACCTGCCCGTCGTCAAACGGCGGCGGATCCCCACCCGTACGCCCCACCGGGCACCCGGCACAGGGCGGATGGGCGGGCCGCTCGCCGGGATCCCATGGGCGCTGCCCGCGGCGCTGTTCGTCGGCGTGCTGCTGGTCTATCCGTTCTTCCGCAGCGTCTACGGCAGCTTCTTCGAGGACAACGGGTTCAGCAGCCACTTCACCGGCCTGGACAACTACACCCGGCTCGCCGACGACCCCATTTTCGGCCGGTCCCTGCTGAACACCCTGATGTGGGTCGCGGGGACGCTGCTGCTGCCGGTCGCCGCCGGGCTCCTGATCGCCGTCGCCACGCACCGGATGCGGTTCGGGCGCATCGCGCAACTCGTCATCGTGCTGCCGTACGCCATCTCCGGCGCCGCCACCGCCGTGCTGTGGAAGTTCATCCTCACCACCGACGGGGCGCTCAACGAGGTGCTGCGGGCCGTGGGGCTGGACTCGCTGGCCCAAGGGTGGCTGCTGGAGTGGCCGCAGAACACCCTCTCCATGATCGTCGCCAGTACCTGGCAGGCCACCGGCATCAATGTGGTGCTGTTCGTGATCGGGCTGAACGCCATCCCGCGCGAGACCGTCGAGGCCGCCGAACTCGACGGCGCGAGCGGCTGGCGGATGTTCCGCCACATCACCCTGCCGCAGCTACGGGCCGTGAGCGTCGTCGTCATCGGCATGGCCATCGTCAACAGCCTCAAGGCGTTCGACATGATCTGGGTCCTCACCCAGGGCGGCCCGGCCCGCTCCTCCGAGACCCTCGCGCTGACCATGTACCGCGAGGCGTTCCGGCTCTTCCACGTCGGCTACGGCTCCGCCATCGCCCTCGTGCTCTCCGTCATCGTGGTCGCCTCCTCCTGGATGTATCTGCGCCGCCAGATGCCCGGGACGTCCGCCCCCAAGAGCTGACCCGCCGGCCGCAGAAAGGAGTTCCGCCCATGGGACGGACCGTGCGCAATCTCTTCGTCGCCGGCTGTGTGGTGCTGTGGCTCATCCCGCTGTACCTGCTGATCGTCAACGCCCTCACCCCCGCCACCGAGTACACCGGGAAACCCGACTGGACCCCGCAGGGCTTCGCCCTCGGGGAGAACCTGTCCACCGCCTGGAGCCAGGCGGGCATCGGCGACAGCTTCCTCAGCTCGATGCTCTACGCCGTGGTCTGCGGCGCGTTCGCGGTGATCGTCGCCGCCATGGCCGCCTTCGCCGTCGTCGTCCTGCCCATCCCCAGGCCCGCGTTCTGGTTCTGGCTGATCTACTCCGGCACCCTCTTCCCGCTCCAGATGTTCCTCGCCCCGCTGTTCGGCATGTACGCCGACGGCAATCTCTACGACACCCGGCTCGGCCTGATGCTGGTGTACGCGGCCTGGGCCATCCCGTTCGCCTTCTTCCTGATCCGCAATCAGATGACCACCATGCCGCCCGAGGTGACCGAGGCGGCCATGCTCGACGGGGCGTCCTTCCGCCGGATCTTCTGGCGCATCCACGTCCCGCTGATGGGCTCCAGCCTCGGCGCCGCGTTCATCTTCCAGTTCACCGCCGTCTGGAACGACCTGCTGTTCGGCATCACGCTCAGCCGCAGCCCCGACATCCAGCCCGTCATGGCGGCCCTGACCACCCTCAACAACGCCTACGCGTCCTCGGGCCCGCCCGTCATCCTGGCCGGCGCGCTCATCGTCTCCCTGCCCACCCTCGTCGTCTTCCTGATGTTCCGCGGGCTGTTCCTGCGGGGCGTCACCGCGACCACCCGATAGACCGCACCGCCGCGCCGACCCTGGACCGCACCGCGGCACGAAGGCACCCACGACCGGCAGCACCAGAACCCCAGCGATCTGGAGAGATCCACATGACCACCCGGGCACTCGTCCGCACCACCGACTGGGACAACAACCGCATCCGCGAGAGCCTGCGCGGCTCCGTCGTCAGCGCCGAGGGCAGTCTCGGCGGCGCCGCCCTGCGGCTGACCGTCGAGCCACTGCTGCGCCGGGCCGAGGGCGGCGGGCTGCTCCAGTCCCTGCGCGTCCAGGCGGTGAACGGCTCCCGTATGCCGGAGACGTTCGCCGTCCGTACCGCCTCCGGCACCGCCCTGTCCGCCGAGCGGATCGCCGGACCCGCCGGGTCCGTACGGCTGCTGCTGCCCGCCGTCGACACCGAGCAGCGGGTCACGCTGGAACTGCCCGGCGGCGGCGACGGCATCGATGTCGTCCTCACCCCCCAGCGCCGCTGGACCCTCCACCTCGTCCACCACTCCCACCTGGACATCGGCTACACCGACCCGCAGGGCAAGGTCCTCGCCGAGCACCTCTCCTTCCTCGACTCCTGTCTGGAGCTGACCCGGGCCACCGACGACTGGGAGCCCGAGTCCAGGTTCCGGTGGTGCGTGGAGTCGCTGTGGTCCTTCCGGCAGTGGGCCGACGCCCGCCCGGCCGAGCAGGTCGCGGAGTTCGTACGGCGCGTCCACGAGGGGCGGATCGAACTGACCGCGATGCCGTTCAACCTGCACACCGAGACCTGCTCCACCGATGAACTCCATGAACTGCTGCGCCTGGCCCACCAGGTACGAGACGAGCATGGCGTGGACTTCACCTCCGCCATGCAGACCGACGTACCCGGCTCCGTCGTCGGACTCGTGGACGCGCTCAGCGCGGCGGGCGTCAAGTACCTGTCCGTGGCGCACAACTGGGCCGGACGGTCCGTGCCCCACCTGGTCGGCGGCGAGAAGCTGCCCCGTCTCTTCCGCTGGCGGGCGCCCAGCGGCAACAGCCTGCTGGTGTGGGTCACCGACACCCCGCACGGCCTCGCCTACATGGAGGGCCCACTCCTCGGGTTCGACACCGACTACGGCAGCGTGGACGATCTGCTGCCCGCCTATCTGACCTCGCTCGCCAGCAACCCCTACCCCTACCGGGGCGGTGTCTTCGGCTGGTCCATGGACCAGGAGGAGATCAAGCGCGAGCCCTACCCCTGGGACATCCTGCACCTGCGCGTCCAGGGCAAGTTCGGCGACAACGCCCCGCCGCGCCGGATCATCGCCGACACCGTACGCCGCTGGAACGAGACCTGGGCCTACCCGCAACTCCGCCTCTCCCGCAACGAGGACTTCTTCACCGACGCCGAGGCCCGGCTCGGCGACGAGATCCGCACCTTCGAGGGCGACTGGACCGACTGGTGGGTCGACGGCGTCGGCTCCGGCGCCCACCCGCTCTCCATGGCCCGCACCGCCCAGTCCGTGGTCGCCGACGCCCAGACCCTCGGCACCTTCGCCGGGGTGCTCGGCGCGAGCGGCGCCGACGCCGACAGCCGGGACGCGGCCGGGGTGTACGAGGCGGTGTCGCTGTTCGACGAGCACACCTGGGGCGCCGGTGACCCCTGGACCCACGGCGACCACGGCGGGCACTCCGGTGAGCAGCAGTGGCACTGGAAGTACGGTCAGGCCCTGCGCGCCCACGACGACGGGCAGTCCCTGCTGAACCGGGCCGCCGCCCGGCTCGGCCAGCGGCTGTCCCGGCCCGCGGGGGTCCCGGCCGCGTTCCATGTCGTCAACACCTGCTCCTGGCCGCGCACCGACGTCGTGACGGTCTTCCTGCCGGAGTCGAGCGTGCCGCTGGAGCAGCCCATCGCCGTCCACGACGCCCGGACCGGCGCCCGGCTCGACCACGAGGAGCAGGCGCAGACCAACGACGCCCACCGGGACGCCGGGCGTTTCCTGCTGGTCAGGGTGGACGATGTGCCCGCCGCCGGGTCGGTGCGGCTCGACGTCCGGCACGCCTCGCCGGACGGCGGCGGCGACCAGGCCGAGGGCACCGTCCTCAAGGCCGCCACCGGCTGGAACCCGACCGGCGGCACCGAACGGCAGGACCCCGCCGAGACCGCCGCCGCGGCCCATGCCCTGTCCGACCCGCTGCTGCTGGAGAACGGGCACCTCGCCGTCCGCGTCGATCTGGCCCGCGCCTGTATCGCGTCCGTCGTCGACAGGGCGAGCGGCCGGGAACTCGTGCGCGCGGACGCCGTCGCCGGGTTCAACGCCTACCTCCACGACAGCTACACCACGGCGGGCGGCTTCAACCACAACTCCAGCCGGACCACCGCCTCGGACCGTCTGGAGCACCTGGGCAGCCGCGCGGTGGCCCCGCCCGCCGCGCTGATCGCCCGTACCTCCACCGCCACCGCCGAGACCCTCACCTACGAGACCCGCCCGGTGGGCGCCCACCGGGTGCGCACCACCCTCACCCTGCCGCACGGCGTGCCCCGCCTCGACATCGAGAACCGGGTCGACAAGGACCACACCATGGGCAAGGAGAGCGCCTACTTCGCGTTCCCGTTCGCCTTCGAGTCGCCGGACGTGCGCATGGAGGCGTCCGGCGGCGTCACCGGCACCGGTCTGCCCGTGGTGCCCGGTTCCGCCCTGCACATGCGGGCCGTACGCCGCTGGATCACCCTCACCGAGGACGATCTGTCCATCGCCTGGGCCACCCAGGACGCGCCGCTGGTGCAGTTCGGCAACATCGCGCTGCCGTACGCGCCCTTCCCGAAGACCCTGGGCCACGACGAGCCCGCCACCGTCTTCTCCTGGATCCATAACAACCTCTGGGACACCAACTTCCCCAGCAGCCAGGCGTTCGAGTTCACCTTCCGCTACAGCGTGTCCTGCGCCACGGGCGCCCTAGGTGCCGCAGACGCCCCGGCTGCCGCCGGTCTGGGCCCGCGCACCTCCGCCGGGACCTCCCGCCCGCTGCACGCGGTGCGCGCCCGAGGCGCCGAGAGCGCCGACGCCCCCGACACGCTCGCGTTCGCCGAGATCGGCGACCCGCGTGTCCGCCTGGTCGGCGCCACCACCCCCGACGCCGACGGCGCTGTCCTGCTGCGGCTCCAGTCCTTCGCCGAGGAACCGGTCGGCTGCCCCGTGCGCGCCCTGTTCCCGGTCACCGGCGCCCACCTGGCCGACTACCTCGGCCGGACCACCGGCGAACTCGCCGTACGGGACGGGGAGGTCACCGTCGACCTCCCCGCCCACGGCACCACCGCGGTGCGCTTCCAGCGCCGCCGCTGAACCCCCACCAAGGAGACCGTGTGTACCGGCACGACCCGCGCTACGCCCCCGCCCCGTACGCCGATCTGCGCACCGGCTGGCGGGCGGTGGCCGCCGCGCTCCCCGACGGCCCGGCGGTGGTCGCCGTCGAGGGCCCCCCGTCCGCCGCCTGGGACGAACTCGCCGGCGGCCTCGACCGCGAACTCACCGCCCGGGGCGTCCCCGTGACGTTCCTCGACATACGGGACCACTACGCGCCGCCCGCCGAGGTGAGGCGCCGCACCGAACGCGCGCAGGACACGGACGACCCCTACTACCGCAAGCTCGCCGAGAACCCGCTCACCGACCTCTTCGACCACTTCCCGCCCGTCACCGCGCCGACGGAGGGCCTGCTCGTCGTCCACGGTCCCGGCGCCGCCCTCCTCCCCCACGACACGCTCTGGTACGCCGACCTGCCCAAGCGGTACGCCGAAGCCGCCGTCGGCGCCCGCACCCGGGGCGTCCACCTCGGCCTGCCGGGGGACGTGCCCGACCTCAGGCGGCTGTTCTACATCGACTGGCCGATGCTCGACCGGCACCGCGACGCCCTCGCCGCCCGGCTCGACGGCTGGCTCGACCTCCAGGACCCCGACCGGCCCACCTGGCTGGACGGCGACGGGCTGCGCGCCACCTGCGCGGCCCTCGCCCGCCGGCCCGTACGCACCCGGCCCTACTTCAACTCCACGCCCTGGGGCGGCCAGTGGGCGCGGCGCGAACTCGGCTTCCACCCCGGAGGCCGCAACACCGCCCTCGGCTACGAGCTGATCGCCCCCGAGTCGGGCCTCCTGGTCGGCACCGGGCCCGACGCCCAGGCCGAGGTGCCGTTCCAGCTGATGTGCGTGCTGGAACCGGAGCGGGTGCTGGGCCCCGAGGTGCACGCCCGTTTCGGCACCTCGTTCCCGATCCGCTTCGACTATCTCGACACCGTCGACGGGGGCAGCCTCTCGGTGCACTGCCATCCGAAGGAGCCGTACATGCGGAAACGGTTCGGCTGGCCCTACACCCAGCACGAGACCTACTACGTCACCCGCTCCACCCCCGGCTCCAAGGTGTTCCTCGGCCTGCGCGAGGACGCCGACCTCGACACCCTGCGCAAGGAGGTCGTCCGCGCCGCCACCGACGGCATCCCCATGGACCCCGCCGACCATGTGCTGACCTTCCCGGCGGAAGAGGGGCAGCTCTACCTGATCCCCGCCGGCATCCCGCACGCCAGCGGCGCCGGGAACCTCGTCCTGGAGATCAGCGCCACCCCGTACCTGTACAGCCTGCGTTTCTACGACTGGCTGCGCCCCGGCACCGACGGTCTGCCGCGCCCGCTGCCCTACGAGCACGGATTCGCCAACCTGGAGACCGGCCGGCGCGGCACGGCCGTCGTCCGGGATCTGGTGCGGGCGCCGCGCGTCCTGCGCGAGGGCGACGGCTGGCGAGAGGAGGTCCTCGGCGCGCTGGAGGAGATGTTCTACGAGGTCAGGAGAGTGGTGCTGGACGCGCAAGCGGTGGCCGACGACGACACCCAGGGGCGTTTCCACATCCTGAACGTCGCCGAGGGCGACGGGGTGACCTTGGAGACGGCGGCCGGGGACCGGCACGAGCTGAGCTTCGCGGAGACCCTGACCGTCCCGGCGGCGGTGGGCCGCTACACCCTGCGGGCAAAGGGCACCGCTCCGGTGCGGGTCGTGAAGGCGCTCGTACGGTGATCCCGGGGAGGCAGGGGTGATGATCCCGGTTCTGGAGATCGGCGGCACGCATGTCACCGCCGCGCTGGTCGGTGCCGGGGACGGCCGGGTCGCCGTGCGGGCCGACCGGCCGCTCGACCCGTGCGGCAGCGCCGCCGATGTCCTCGGCGGTGTGCTGCGGTGCGCGGGTGAGCTGGCCGTGCCGCCCGGGGCCCGGTGGGGCGTGGCGATCCCGGGGCCGTTCGACTACGCCAAGGGCATCGCGCTGTTCGCGGACGTCGGCAAGTTCGACGCGCTGTACGGCGTCGATCTGCGGGCTGCCCTGCTCGACGGGCTGCCCGGCCGCCCCGCCGGCCTGGTGTTCCTCAACGACGCCCACGCCTTCCTGATCGGTGAGTGGTGCGCGGGTGCCGCCCGCGGCCACCGCCGGGCCGTCGGCATCACCCTCGGTACCGGCGTCGGCTCGGCCTTCCTCGACGGGGGCCAGGTCCGGCAGCACGGGCCGGGGGTGCCGCCCGAGGGCCGGATGGATCTCACCCGGCTCGCCGGCCGGCCCCTGGAGGAGAGCGTGTCCCGGCGCGCGATCCGGGCCCGCTACGGCGATCCGGGCGCCGATGTGCACGACATCGCGGCGCGGGCGCGAGCCGGGGAGGAACGGGCCCGGAGGGTGCTGGACGGGGCGTTCACCGCCCTCGGCGGCCTGCTGGGCCCGCGCCTGGCCGCCTTCGGCGCCACCGCCCTGGTGGTGGGCGGTTCCATGACCGGCTCCTGGGATCTGGTGGCGCCCGCCCTGCGCTCCGGTCTGACCGCCGGGGGCTGGCCGCCGGGTGTGGCCGGTTCGGGCCGCGACCCGGTCACCGCACGGCATACTCGTGCGGTGGAACGGGCCGTCCTGGACGGGCACGCCGCCCTGATCGGCGCGGCACGCGCGGCGGACACCCGACACTGACGACGACGGTCGGCGACCGGTCGGCGACTGCTCACCAGCGACCGGTCGGCGACCGGTCGACAACGACCGGTCGGCGACCGGTCCCGGCACGGAGGAAAGGGACCCGGGCACAGCAATGGCCGAGACGAGCGGGCCGCGGGACCCGCAGCCGACCGTGCGGGACGTCGCCGAGCGCGCGGAAGTCAGCGCCATGACCGTCTCGCGGGTACTGCGCGACGATCCCAGGGTGGCGCCCGCGACGGCAGAGCGGGTCCGGGCGGCCGTCGCCGCACTGGGCTACCGCCGTAACGAGATGGCCCGCAGTCTGCGCCTGGGCAGCGGCACCGGGCTGGTCGGGGTGGTCGTCACCAACCTGGCCAACCCCTTCTACTCCCGGCTGGCGCTCGGCGTGGACTCGGTGCTCGCCGCGCACGGCCTGAAGACCGTCATCGGCAACACCCTCCAGGACCCGGACGGCGAACGCAGCCTGGTCGAGGACCTGGTGGCACGCCGCGTGGACGGCATCATCGCCGTGCCCGCGGGCGCCGACCAGCGGCATCTGGCGGCCGTCGCCGCCCAGGGCGTGCCGGTCGTGGTGGCCTCCCGCCCCCCTGACGGTTTCGCCGCCGACTGTGTCCTGGTGGACGACTACGGCGGGGCCCGCGCCGCCACCGAGCGGCTGCTGGCCGCCGGGCACCGCAGGGTCGGATTTCTCGGTTCCCCGCGCGCCGTCTACACCGGCACCGAGCGCCTGCGCGGCTTCACCGACGCCCTCACCGCGGCCGGACTCCCGCTCGACGCGGCGTACGTACGGCAGGGCCAGCAGCAGACCGACGAGGCGGCGGTGGCCGCGGCCGGCCTGCTCGCCCTCGCCGAGCCGCCGACCGCGCTGTTCTGCTCCAACAACCGCAACACCATCGGCGCCTTCCGCGCGATCCGTGACGCGGGCACCCCCACCGCCCTCGCGGGCTTCGACGACTTCGAACTCGCCGACGCCCTCGGCCTGCCGCTGACCCTCGTCGCCTACGACACCGACGAACTCGGCCGCGAGGCGGGCCGCCTCCTCATGGCCCGCATCCACGCCCCCAAGGGCACCCCCCACCGCACGGTCATCCCCACCACGCTGGTGCACTACGGCCCACCGACCCCGGCGGCACCCTGACCGCACGCCCGGCCCTGCCCTGCCCGCGGGGCCTTCGCCCATCCTGCCCCGCCGCGCCCCTGGCCGAGCGGGCGGCCCTGCCGTTTCCGTACGCGCCTGGAGGGGTGGGCGCGGGCGGACACGAGGGTGTGCGGGACGGGCTGTGGGAGTGAGGCCGCGGCCGGTCCTCGGGGGCGCCGCGACGGGTGGGCGCGGGGCGGGGCCGCGACGGGTGGGCGCGGGGCGGGGCCGCGACGGAAGGGGAACGTGGGGGCCGGCCCTCGCCCTGCGGGCGATTCTGTACGGTCCCGGCCAGCGCCCTGGGGGGCGATTCTGTACGGTCCCGGCCACCGCCCCCGAGGGCGATCCCCTACCGTCCTGGCCATCGCCCCAGGGGCGATTCCGTGCCGTCCGGGGTGTTTGCTCCGGCTCGGGATGGGCACGCGGAGGGTTCCGTGGGCGGGTGCCTGCCCGAGGCCGGGGCCCGTTCGCCCACCGACCTGGAGGGAGCGCGATGAACATCCAGGAACTGGCCGAGCTGGGCCAGCAGCTGCGCGTCGACAGTGTGCGGGCCGGCGCCGCGGCCGGCTCCGGGCATCCGACCTCGTCGATGTCCGCCGCCGACCTGATGGCCGTACTGCTCGCCGAGCATCTGCGCTACGACTTCGATCACCCCGGCCATCCCGGCAACGACCGCTTCATCCTGTCCAAGGGGCACGCGTCGCCGCTGCTGTACGCCGCGTACAAGGCGGCCGGGGCGATCGACGACACCGAGCTGCTCACCTTCCGTGCCCTCGGCAGCCGGCTGGAGGGGCATCCGACGCCCCGGCGGCTGCCCTGGGTGGAGACGGCCACCGGCTCGCTCGGCCAGGGACTGCCGGTCGGCGTCGGGATCGCGCTCGCCGGGAAGCGGCTGGAGCGGACCGGCTACCGGGTGTGGGTGCTGTGCGGGGACAGCGAGCTGGCCGAGGGTTCGGTGTGGGAGGCCGCCGAGCAGGCCGCGTACGAGCATCTCGACAACCTCACCGCGATCGTGGACGTCAACCGGCTGGGCCAGCGCGGCCCCACCCGGCACGGCCACGACCTGGACGCCTACGCCCGCCGGTTCGCGGCCTTCGGCTGGCACCCCGTGGAGATCGACGGGCACGACGTGACCGCGATCGACCGGGCCTGTGCCGAGGCCGAAGCCGTCAAGGGACAGCCGGTCGTCATCCTGGCCCGCACCCTCAAGGGCAAGGGCGTCCAGAGCGTCCAGGACCGCGAGGGCCTGCACGGCAAGCCGCTGCCCGACCCCGAGCACGCGATCGCCGAACTGGGCGGCCCCCGCGCCCTGCGCGTCCAGGTCCACACACCCCCGCCCGCGCCCGTCCCGCACCCCGGCTTCCACGGCACCGGCGACGCGCCCCGCTGGGAGCGCGGCGAGGACGTGGCCACCCGCGACGCCTACGGCAGGGCGCTCGCCGCCCTCGGCGCGGCCCGCGGCGATGTCGTCGTCCTGGACGGCGAGGTCGGCGACTCCACCCGCTCCGAACTCTTCGCCAAGGAATTCCCCGACCGCTACTTCGAGTGCTACATCGCCGAACAGCAGATGGTCGCCGCCGCGGTCGGCATGGCCGCCCGGGGCTGGGTGCCCTACGCGGCCACCTTCGCCGCGTTCCTGACCCGCGCCCATGACTTCGTGCGGATGGCGTCCATCAGCGGCGCCGGGATCAATCTGATCGGCTCGCACGCCGGGGTGTCCATCGGGCAGGACGGGCCCTCCCAGATGGGCCTGGAGGACCTGGCGATGTTCCGGGCCGTGCACGGCTCGACCGTGCTCTACCCGTGCGACGCCAACCAGACCGCCCACCTGGTCGCCGCCATGGCCGACCTCGAAGGCGTGCGCTATCTGCGCACCACGCGCGGCGCCACCCCGGTGATCTACGGCCCCGGCGAGCGGTTCCCGATCGGCGGCAGCAAGGTCCTGCGCTCCTCCGACGCGGACCGGGTCACGGTCGTCGCCGCCGGGATCACCGTCCCGCAGGCCCTGGCCGCCGCCGACGCCCTCGACCGCGACGGCCTCCCCGTCCGGGTGATCGACCTGTACTCGGTCAAGCCCGTCGACCGGCCCACCCTCCAGCAGGCCGCCAACGACACCGGGTGCCTGCTGACCGTCGAGGACCACCACGAGGAGGGCGGCCTCGGCGACGCCGTCGTGGACGCCTTCCTCGACGGCGGCCCCGTGCCGCGCCTGGCCCGCCTTGCCGTCGACACCATGCCGGGCTCGGCGACGCCCGAGCAGCAGCTGAGCGCCGCCGGCATCGACGCCGACGCGATCACCGTCGCCGTACGCATGCTGGTGGAACAGGCGGTGCTGCCGTGAGTGCCGCAACAGGTGTGACTGCTGCGGCATGTGTGAGTGCTGCGGCACGTGTGAGTGGTGCGGCATGCGGGAGTGCTTCGACGCGTGTGACTGCTGCGGCACGTGTGTGCGTCGCGGGACCCTGAGCGGGTAGGTCCCCAGCGGGAGGTCCCATGACCACATCGCGGTACGTGTACGCCGTCTGCCGGCCGTTCGGCGCGGCGCTCCAGGCCCAGCTCACCGGGGTCGGGGGCGACCCGCCCCGGCTGCTGCGCCACCACGGGCTGGTGGCCGTCGTCAGCCATGTGCCGACGGCGGAGTTCGACGAGGAGCGGCTACGGGCCGGGGAGGCGGACGACGACTGGCTCGCCGGCGTCGCCCGCGTCCACCAGGGCGTGATCGACGCGCTCACCACCGTCACCACGCCCCTGCCGCTGCGGCCCGCCACCGTCTTCCGCGACGACAGCGCCGTACGCCTGATGATCGAGCTGCGCGAGGACGAGTTGCGCCGCACGCTCGACCGGCTGGAGGGGCATGTGGAGTGGGGCGTGCGGGTGTATTCGGCGGGCGGTGGCGACGGCGACACGGCCGACAGGTCTGCGGTTGCGGAGAAGGGTGAGGAATTCTGCGTACGGCTGCACGCGGCGCTCTCCGAGCGGGCCGATGATTCCCACGCCTATCCGCTGCGCAACCAGGCGCCCGGCGGCACCGGAGGCCGCAATTGGCTGAACGCGGCCTATCTGGTGCCCCGGGCGCATGCCGAGGAATTCGTGGAGACCGTCGACCGGGCGAGAGGCGCGGAGCCGGGAATCCTGGTGGAACTCACCGGTCCGTCGGCGGCCTATTCCTTCGCCGTCGAGGGCTCGTGAAGCGTGGGTGACAGCGGCCCGCTCAGCCTGTTCCGGTCGCCGTCGGTACCTGTCGGTTCTTTCGGCAGAGGATCTCGCCGTGCAGTACGCAGAACCAGCCGTCCTCCCGCTCGCCCCACGTGCGCCACGCCCCTGACACCGCCCTCAGCTCGTCCTCGGTGGCCTGGCCGCCCCCGATCGCCCGCCGCGCGTACGCGGAGGCGAGGGTGCGGTCGGCCCACAGGCCGCTCCACCAGGCGCGTTCCTCAGGAGTGGCGAAGGTCCAGGTGCCGGACGTGGCCGTGATGTCGGTGAGCCCGGCGGCGAGCGCCCAGGACTTCAGCCGCCGCCCGGCGTCCGGTTCCCCGCCGTTGGCGCGGGCCACCCGCCGGTACAGGTCCAGCCAGTCGGCGAGGCCCGGCGAGGCCGGGTACCAGGTCATCGCCCCGTAGTCCGCGTCCCGCGCGGCCACGATCCCGCCGGGCGCGGTGACCCGGGCCATCTCGCGCAGCGCCGCCACCGGGTCGCCGACGTGCTGGAGCACCTGGTGGGCGTGGACCACGTCGAAGCTGCCGTCGGGGAAGTCCAGGGCGTGTACGTCCCCGGTCGTGAAGTCGATGTTGGCCAGCCCGCGTCCGGCGGCCGTGGCACGGGCCTGGTCCAGGATGCCGGGCGCGTGGTCGAGCCCGGTGACCCGACCCTGGGGGACCAGCGCGGCGAGGTCGGCGGTGATGGTGCCGGGGCCGCAGCCGATGTCCAGGATCCGCAGGTCCGGCGTGAGCGAGCCGAGCAGATACGCGGCCGAGTTGGCGGCGGTCCGCCAGGTGTGCGACCGCAGCACCGACTCGTGGTGGCCGTGGGTGTAGACGGCGGTCTCGCGCGCCTTCGGCATGGCGTAGCACCTTCCGGTCGTGGGTCTTCGACTCCTTTCCCACGCTACGCCGCATGTCGCATGCTGAGACCATCTGTCTCTGTATATGGACTGCCTCTGTATGTGGACTGATTCCGTTCTCAGTCGTCGCCCTGGCCCGGGGCGTGCGGCCGGTACACCACCAGGGCGTCGCGCTGCTTGCTCAGGGTCAGCTCGCCCTCGACCTCGGTGACCTCGCCGTCGTACGCCAGCAGCGTGCCGGGCGGGACATCGGTCAGGCGGAGCGTGCCGACCTGGACGGCGGCATGGGCGGGGGAGCGGGTGAGCGGGCCCGCGACGGCGGTGGCCAGCAGCCGCAGCGCGGGATACCGGCCGCCGTGCACGACCCGTACGTCCAGCCGGCCGTCGGCCAGGTCCAGCCGGCGGCCCGGCACCAGGCCCATCCGGTGGTACGTGCCGTTGCCCGCGAACAACAGCCACATCGGGCGCACCCGGCCGCCGAACCCGGCCAGCAGCGGATGCCGGTCCGCGCGCAGCACCCGCGCCGCCGCCACCACCCCGGCCGGCCAGCCGCCGATCCGGCGCGACCAGCGGTCCCGCTCCCGCACCAGCTCCGGATAGACGCCCAGGCTGCATGTGTTGAGGAAGATGCCCTGCCCGCCGCCGCTCGTGAACCGCCCGATGTCCACGCGCACCGCCTCACCGCCCTCGACGGCCCGCCCCAGCGCGCGGGCGTCCTCCACGCCCAGGTCGAGCGCGAAGTGGTTGAGGGTGCCGCCGGGCAGCACGGCCAGCGGCAGTCCGTGCCGCAGGGCGATTCGCGCGGCGGTGTTCACCGTGCCGTCGCCGCCGCACACGCCGAGCACCCGGGAGGTGGCCGCCGCCCGCTCCAGCTCGGCGGCCACCTCGTCCGGCGCGCACTCCACGATCCGCGCCCGGGGCAGCACGTCCCCCAGCCAGCGCGCCCGGTCCGCGGTGCCCGACGCCCGGTTCACCACCAGGGTCAGCCCCTCGCCGTGCGGCAGCGCGGGCGCCGCGGCACGCGGATGGGCCGGGTGTACGGCATGCGCGTGCGGCGGCACCAGGGCCCGTACGACGAGGGCGGCGCCGACCCCCAGCGCCGCGCCCGTGAGGACGTCGCTCGGGAAGTGCACGCCGGTGTACACCCGCGACATCGCCACCGAGTACGCGACCGGCGCCACCACCGCGCCCCACGCCGGGGACTCCATCGCCACCCCGGCCCCGAAGGCCGCCGCCGAGGCCGCGTGGCCGGACGGGAAGGACGTGGTGATCGGCTGCCGCTTCAGCTGCCGTACGGCCGGTACCGGACCGAGCGGCGGACGCGGGCGGCGCACACTGCGCTTGCCGACCGTGTTGATCGCCGCAGACGCCAGGGCCAGCGAGACCAGGCCCCGCGCGGCGGCCCGGCGGCCCCGGGGGGTGCGGCTCGCCGCCATGGCCGCCGCCGTCGCCCCCCACAGCACCCCGTGGTTCGCGAACCGGCTCAGCCGGGGCAGCACCCGCTCGGCGTAGGGCCATTCCCGTTCGGCGGCGAACTCGAAGAGCCGGGAGTCGAGCGCGAGCAGCCGGTCGCGCAGGGTGTGGCGTCCAGGGTGCGGAACGGTGAGATCGACATCTGGGTTCATGGGTCACGGTTACCCTGAAGTGGCCTTCCGCGTCGCCCTTCGCGGCGCGGTTCGCGTCACAGTTCGTTTCGGGCGGGGAGCCACTTGGGTCCGTCTCGGGTCCCTTGAGGACCGTACGAAGCCGTCCGGGGAAGGGAATGCCCTCCATGCGTCTGATCCTGATCCGGCACGGCCAGACCGGCGCCAACGTGGACATGCTGCTCGACACGGCCTTCCCGGGTGCCGGTCTGACCGATCTGGGGCGGCGCCAGGCGGCGGCCCTGCCGGGGGCGCTGGCCGCCGAGGACATCGGGGCCGTGTACGCGTCCACGCTGACCCGCACCCAGGACACCGCGGCCCCGCTGGCCGCCGCCCGCGGCCTCGACGTACGCGTGCGCGACGGCATCCGGGAACTGGCGGCGGGCGATCTGGAACTGCTGCCGGGCTGGTCCCCGGACGGTGAGCGCTACATGCGCACGGTGGTCGCCTGGATGAACGGCGACACCGCACTGCGGATGCCCGGCGGGGAGAGCGGCGACGAGGCGTTGGCCCGCTACGACGCCGTGGTCGCCGAGGCCGCGGCGAGCGGCGCCGGGACGGTTGCCATGGTCAGCCACGGCGCCGCGATCAGGCTGTGGACCGTCGTCCGCTCGACCGGCGTCGACGCCGCCTTCGCCGCCGCCCACGGCCTCCAGAACACCGGGATCGTCCTCCTGGAGGGCACACCGCAGGACGGCTTCAAGGCGCTGAGCTGGGAGGGCGCCGCGCCGGGACTGCGCGGGGAGGGCGGGCCGACGGGACGGCCGGTGGATCCGGGCGGACCGGGCCTGCGGCCGGTGTAACAGCCGGTGCGGCGATCGGTAGGGCGACTGTGATCGGTTCGGTGGGCGGTACCGCGGCCGGATATCGGTTTGCCCAGACCGTCGTGGGCCTCACAGAATGCGTGACCATGGGACATCTGGAAGCCGCGCATCTTGAGTACTACCTCCCCGACGGGAGGGCGCTGCTGGGCGATGTGTCCTTCCGCGTCGGTGAAGGCGCCGTCGTCGCGCTCGTCGGGCCCAACGGGGCGGGCAAGACGACCCTGCTGCGACTGATCTCCGGCGAGCTGAAACCGCACGGCGGTGGTGTCACCGTCAGCGGCGGGCTCGGTGTGATGCGCCAGTTCGTGGGGTCCGTACGGGACGAGACGACCGTACGGGACCTGCTCGTGTCGGTCGCTCCGCCGCGGATCCGCGAGGCCGCCCGGGCCGTCGATGTCGCCGAGCACGCCATCATGACCGTCGACGACGAGGCCGCCCAGCTGAAGTACGCGCAGGCGCTCGCCGACTGGGCCGAGGCGCGCGGGTACGAGGCGGAGACGCTGTGGGACATCTGCACCACGGCCGCGCTCGGGGTGCCGTACGAGCGCGCTCAGTTCCGGCAGGTGAGCACCCTCTCCGGCGGTGAGCAGAAACGGCTGGTACTGGAGGCGCTGCTGCGCGGCACCGAGGAGGTGCTGCTCCTGGACGAGCCCGACAACTACCTCGACGTACCCGGCAAGCGCTGGCTGGAGGAGCGGCTCAAGGAGACCGCCAAGACGGTCCTGTTCGTCTCCCACGACCGGGAACTCCTCGCCCGCGCGGCCGACAAGATCGTCTCCGTGGAGCCCGGACCGGCCGGCGCCGACGCCTGGGTGCACGGCGGCGGCTTCGCCACCTTCCAGGAGGCCCGCCGCGAGCGCTTCGCCCGCTTCGAGGAACTGCGCCTGCGATGGGACGAGAAACACGCCCAGCTCAAGAAGCTCGTCCTGAACCTGCGTCAGGCGGCCGCCAACAGCGACGCCCTGACCTCCCGCTACCGCGCCGCCCAGACCCGGCTGCGCAAGTTCGAGGAGGCCGGGCCGCCGCCGGAGCCGCCGCGCGAGCAGGACATCCGGATGCGGCTGAAGGGCGGCCGGACCGGCGTCCGCGCGGTCACCTGCCAGTCCCTGGAGCTGACCGGCCTGATGCACCCCTTCGACCTGGAGGTCTTCTACGGTGAGCGGGTCGCCGTCCTCGGTTCCAACGGTTCCGGCAAGTCGCACTTCCTGCGGCTGCTGGCGGGCGGGGAGGTGACCCACACCGGGCTGTGGAAGCTCGGCGCGCGGGTCGTGCCGGGGCACTTCGCGCAGACCCACGCCCACCCGGAGCTGGCCGGGCGCACCCTGCTGGACATCCTGTGGAAGGAGTACGCCCAGGACCGGGGCGCGGCGATGTCCCGGCTGCGGCGCTACGAGCTGACCGGCCAGGCCGAACAGACCTTCGACCGGCTCTCCGGTGGCCAGCAGGCCCGTTTCCAGATCCTGCTCCTGGAACTCCAGGGCGTCACCGCGCTGCTGCTGGACGAGCCGACCGACAACCTGGACCTGGAGTCGGCCGAAGCGCTCCAGGAGGGCCTGGAGGCGTTCGACGGGACGGTTCTCGCGGTCACCCACGACCGGTGGTTCGCGCGCTCCTTCGACCGGTTCCTGGTGTTCGGCAGCGACGGGCGGGTGCGGGAGTCCTCGGGGCCGGTGTGGGACGAGCGGCGGGTCGAACGGGCCCGGTAGCCGCCGGGCCCCTGGCCGGGGCGGCGGGCGTGGCAGGGCGGCGTGAAGTGAATGTTCGTACAGTGGAGGCAGCACGCACGGACACGACGATCGGGGCACCACATGACCGGAGTCGACCCGGGTCGCCTGGACGACCAGCAGCTCATGAGAGAGCTGGAGACCATCCACCGCACGCGCCACGACACCCTGCTGTACGGGTCCAATGACGCGCTGCGGACGCACAACGAGCGGATGGCTCAGCTGGAAGGGGAGTATCTGCGGCGCAACCCGGCACGGTTCGTCGCGGCGGGACGGACGCGGGGCGGGGCTCGGGAGCGGGGCTGCTGATTCGGCTGTGGGTGCGGGTGGGTGGGGGGTGCTCGCGCAGTTCCCCGCGCCCCTTGAGGGGCGTTGTCGTCCCCTTGCGGGATTCACTCGGTTGGGCCGTGGCCGCGCGCGGGGGGAGTGCGGGCGGGCTGTGATGGGGGCGGGAGGTCGGTTCTCTCCCGCTTGCCGTCGGTTCGAGGAGTTCGCCCCATGCGCCGCAGCCCCCGTCTTGTGTCCGTGGCCGTCATGTCCGTGACCGCGTCCGTGACCGCGTCCGTGGCCGTCGTGGCTGGTGCCGCGCTGGTCGGTGCTGCTCCGGCTGGTGCTGCTCCGGCTGGTGCCGTTCCGGTTGGTGCCGTTCCGGTTGGTGCTGCTCCGGCCGGTTTCGCGGCGGCCGCCGCCGGGCCGGCCGCCGAGGTGAGTCCGGCGAGCGCGCGGCCGGGCGGGAGCGTCACCATCTCCGTCACCTGCGATCACGTCGGCGGAACCGCGCCCGGGACCATGAACGCCACCTCGCGGGCCTTCACCGAGGGCAAGGTCGCCCTCCGGCTGGCCTCCGGCGGCGAGGACGGACGCTCCGGGCCGGTGTACCGGGGCACCGGCAGGATCTCGGCCACGGGGAACGCCGGGGGCGGCGAGAAGCCCGAGGGCGGCGAGGGGGGAGGTGCGGGCGGTAAGGCGGGGGGTCCTGCGGTGGGTGCGGGTGGTGGTCCTGCGGACGGTGTCGGCGCCGGGAGGGACTCGGTGTGGACGGTGGGCGGCACCTGTCCGGCGGCACGCGGCGGCAAGGGCAAACAGTGGACGGCGACCTTCACCTTGACGCGGGGCGAGGCCGAGGGCGGGAGCGGGAGTGGGAGTGGCGACGGGAGCGGGGTCGGGCGTCAGGACGGGCAGGGGAGTGGGGACGGGAGCGGGGTCGGGCGTCAGGACGGGCAGGGGAGCGGAGACGGGAGCGGGGTCGGGCGTGAGGAGGGGCTGGGACGTGGGGAGGGGGACGGGAATGTCCATCGGCCCTGCCCCACCGGTCGTGAGGGACACGAGTCCACCGGCCGGGAACACGAATCCACGGGACGGGGGACGTACGAGTCCGGCTCGTGCGCCCCGGCGACCATCGATCACGGAGTGCGCGCGGGGTCGGGAGGCGCCTTCACGGACTCCGCTCCCGCGCTGGTGGCCGGCGGCTTGCTGATCGCGGGCGCGTTCGGCGGGGCCGCGTACCGGCTGCGCCGCAGGACGCTCCGCGCGGAGGGCTGACGGGCCGGCGGGGCGGGTACGCGGGGCGCGGGGCAGCCAGGTGCCGGCCGTGTCGGTCGTGTCCGTCGTGGCCGTTGTGCCCGGTCGGGGCACCGGACGCTCGGGATCTCGGGGTCTCGGGGTCTCGGGGCCCTTGGGACTACGGGTTCTCCGGGGCCACGGGTTCTCGGCGTTTCTGGGAAGGGCGGGTCCTGGGGGACGTCGACCCTCGGGACCTTGGGATCCAGGAGCCGGGATCTCGGGACCCCCGGACTCCGGACTCGGCACCCCGGGGGCTCGGCACCCCGGGCGCCGGGACCTCGGGTTCTCGGACCCCGGACCCGGTCTCCCGGCTCTCGGGACCTTGGGACCTCGGGTTCCAGGATCCTGGACTTCGGGTTT
>NZ_JBHTZD010000029.1:0-8005 GCF_042790455.1 Streptomyces sp. NPDC056734 | reverse complement strand
CTCCCGGCTCTCGGGACCTTGGGACCTCGGGTTCCAGGATCCTGGACTTCGGGTTCTCGGGACCCCCGGGCTCTGGGGACTCGGGACCCCGGACCCGGGCTCCGGGACCTCCGGGCTCCGGGACCTCCGGACCTCGGGACCCCGGACCCCGGCCCCCCGGATCTCCCGTCCCAGGGACCCCCGGGGTCCCAGGGACCCCCAGGGACCCTAGGAACCACCAGGCACCACCGCACGGCACCCAAACGCACCCCCACCACCCCTGCCCCACAACGCACCGCACGGAGGTACGGATGCGGCGGACCGAATCGGAGAGTCACGGCCCCGTCCGCTACGGGCCGCATCTCCCGGACGACGGGCTTCCGCCGTTGCCGGAGCTGTCCGCCGTGCTCGCCGCCGCGGCCGGGCGGGCGCGAACCGAGCCCGTCGGTGGCGGTCCGGCCCTGCTGGAGGCAGCCTGCGGCTACTGGGAGCGGCGTGGCCTGCGTACCCGGCCCGAGCAGGTGGCGGCCGGGCCCGGTGCCCACAGCCTGCTGCTCGCGCTGACCGCAGCCCTCGGCGGCGACGTCCTGGTGCCCCGGCCCTGCGCCGCCTGGTGGGTGCCGTACGCGCGGCTGCTGGGGCGGCGCCTGTTCCATGTCGCGACCCCGGCCGAGTGCGGGGGCGTACCGGACCCGTACGCGCTGCTGGAGACCGTGCGCCGGGTGCGGGACGAGGGTGGGCGGCCCCGGCTGCTGGTGCTGTCGGTCGCCGACGACCCGACCGCGACCGTGGCCCCGCCCGAACTGCTGCACCGGGTCGTGGAGGCCGCCGCGGCGGAGGGGCTGCACCTGGTCAGCGACGAGACCTGGCGGGACACCCGGCACCCGCCGTACGACACCGTGCAGCTCAGCCCCGCCGAGATGCTGCCCGAGCGGGTCACCGTCGTCAGCGACCTCGCCGGGGCGCTGCTGCCGCCCGCCTGGCCCGCCGCCATCGCCCGGCTCCCGGCCGGGGCCGACGGCGCGGACCTGCACGCGCGCGTGCTGGACGTCCTGACCGCGCTCGGCGCCCCGGTGGCGGGCCCGGTCGCCGCCGCCGCCGGCTACGCGCTCGGCGAGCCCGAACCGGTCACCGCGCGGGTCGCCGCCGCCGTACGGCTGCACGCGCGCGTGGCGCACGCCGCGCACACCGCCGTGGTGGCCGCGGGCGCGCTGTCCCTCCCGCCGCAGGCGGGCCGCCATCTGTACGTCGATCTGAGCCCGCTGCGGTCCGCGCTCACCGCGCGGGGCGTCGGTGACGCCCAGGATCTGGAGGACTTCCTGGGTCACCGGCTCGCCATGCCCGCGCCGGGCGGCCACCGCTTCGGTGACGACCTCGCCGCGCTGCGGTTCCGGCTGGCCACCGGGCCGCTGCTCGGGGCCACCGACGCCGAGCGCGCGGCCTGTCTCGCCGCACCCTCGCCGTGGGAACTGCCGCACGTGCGAGAGGCGTTGATCTCTTTGGGTTCGGTCTTCGACGAACTCCGTGACAACGCTCAGCGACGGGAGCCTCCGCGATGACGCAGCAGTCCGAGTCGAGCACGAGCACCGGCAAGGGTGCGGGGACAGGTGCGGGGACGGGTGCGGGTGCCGGCACCCGGCAGTCCGGGGGGCCCGGCGCCGCCCCCTACCCGCCGTTGGCCGAGCCCCGCCCGCCGGCCGAGCTGCGGGTGTGGCCGCGTGCCTTCCACGACCGGCTGACCGCCCCGCTGCCCGGCCTCAAGGCCCTGGCCCGCTTCGCCCGCGAGGGTGCCGTACGACCCGGGCGCGACGGCCTCGCCGACATCCCCCGGCTGCCCTTCGCCCCGGGCCCGCTGCCCCGCGTCGGCGCCCGCGCCATCGCCGCCACCTGGGCCGGACACGCCAGCTGGGTGCTGCGCGTGGGCGGCCTGACCGTGCTCACCGACCCGGTCTGGTCCCGCCGGATCCTGGGCACCCCGCCGCGTATCACCCCCGTGGGCGTGGCCTGGAGCGCGCTGCCCCGGATCGACGCCGTCGTCATCAGCCACAATCACTACGACCACCTGGACGCCCCGACGCTGCGCCGCCTCCCGCGCGCGACCCCCGTGTTCGCCCCGGCCGGGCTGGCCCTCTGGTTCCGCCGCCGGGGCTTCACCACGGTCACCGAGCTGGACTGGTGGGAGGCGGCCGAACTGCGCGGTGTGCGCTTCGACTTCGTCCCCGCCCACCACTGGTCCAAGCGGAGCCTGACCGACAGCTGCCGCACGCTGTGGGGCGGCTGGGTGCTGACCGATCCCGACGGGCGGCGGGTCTACTTCGCCGGTGACACGGGTTACGGCCACTGGTTCACGCGTATCGGGCGCCGCTATCCCGGCATCGACCTGGCGCTTCTGCCCATCGGCGCGTATGACCCCCGGTGGTGGCTGAGGGACGTCCACTGTGATCCGGAGGAGGCGGTGCGGGCCGCCCTTGATGTGGGCGCGGCCCGGATGGCGCCCATGCACTGGGGGACCTTCGTCCTGTCCGCCGAGCCCGTCCTGGAACCTCTGACCCGGGTCCGTGCCGCCTGGGAGGCGACGGGGCGCCCGAGGGCGGATCTGTGGGACCTGCCGGTGGGCGCGTCGAGGGTTCTGGAGTGATCGGGAGATGGGGCGGGGTGGGGCGGCGTGGGGTGGGGTGGGCGAAGCCGGGAGTCCGGGTGCGGGAGCGTCGTGGTCGCTCGCGCAGTTCCCCGCGCCCCCAAAAAAAGCCCGGTTCCCCGCGTCCCCGAATGCCCAGTACCCCGCGTCCCCGGATGCGCAGTTCCCCGCGCCCCCCAAAAAAAGCCCCGCGTCCCCGGATGCGCCGTTCCCCGCGCCCCCCAAAAAAGCCCCGCGCCCCCGAATGCTCAGTTCCCCGCGCCTCCGACAGAACGGGGTGGTGTTCGGTGTGTGCTTTCAGGGGCGCGGGGAACTGCGCGACCGGCCCACCACAACCCGCACCGGCCCGACCATCTCAAGCCCCCCGAACCCCCCGAACCCGACGCCAAAGCGCAGGCACCGCGCTGATGACGACCGTCAGGACCACCGCCGCCACCACCCCCGCCCACGGCTCACTGAACAGCGACCCGCCGAGAACGCCGATCAACTGATACGTCACGGCCCAGGCCAGACAGGCCGGCACATCCCCCCGCGCAAACCTCCGCAGCGGCCACTCCGCCATCAGACACGCCAGCATCACCGGCAACCGCCCCGCCGGCACCAGCCGCGACAGCACCAGTACCGCCACCCCGTGCTCGGCCAGCTTCCGCTGCGCCTGCTCCAGCCGGTCCTCGGGCGCCCGCGCCCGTATCGCCTTCAGCCACCGCGACCCGTTCCGCGACCCCATCCCGCGCCGCCCCAGCCAGTACAGCGCCACATCACCGAGGAACGCGGCCAGTGACGCGGTCACGAAGACCAGCGCCATCGAGAAGGGCGCGGTCTGGTGGAACGCCACCACCGCCGCCGAACTGACCAGCGCGCCCGTCGGCACCACGGGTATCAGCGCCCCCAGCAGCACCAGCACGAACAGCGTGGGATAGCCGATCGCCTGCTGCGTGCTCTCCGGCGGCGCGTTCGTGGCAGCCGCCGCCAGCCAGCTCACCGGGCGACCTCCGGCCGCACCCGCTCGCCGTGCGACAACCGGTGCACGGTCACCCCGGGCGCGGACTCCGCCGCGAGCCGGACGAATTCATCGCCGGGCGCGTGGAACTCGTGCGGGCGCACCGCGTCCATGCCGATCGGCCAGTACGTGCCGTAGTGCACCGGCACCGCGCTGTGCGCCCCGAGCCGGGCCAGCGCCTGCGCCGCCCGTCCCGCGTCCAGATGCTCCTCGCCCAGATACGGTCCCCAGCCGCCCACCGGCAGCAACGCCACGTCGACCGGCCCGACTTCCTCGGCCATGGCGTCGAACAGTCCCGTGTCCCCGGCGAAGTACGTCCGCGCCTCGCCCTCCACCACGTAGCCGAGCGCGGGGGCGCGACGCGGACCGACCGGCAGCCGCCGCCCGTCATGGCGTGCGGGCACGGCCCGTACCACGAGGTCGCCGACCGTGATCATGTCACCGGGTGTCACCTCCACGAGCTGGAGATGGGCCAGCCTGCGGATGCCGGCCACGGCCCGGGTCGCGCCCCGGGGCACCAGCACCCGGGTGCCTGGCGCGAGGCTCGCCAGCGAGGGCACATGGAGGTGGTCGGCGTGCAGATGGGAGACCAGGGCGACGTCCGCGCGCCGGGCGTCGCCCGGGGGTACGTCACCCCGGCGGCGGCGCAGATGAGCGAGCCGGCGGGCGAACAGGGGATCGGTGAGGACGCGTACGTCCGAATCCTCGACCGTGCAGGTGGCGTGACCCCACCAGGTGATCTCCACCGGCACCCCTTTGCCTCCTTCGCGCGACTCCCCCGAAGCCTACGCGCAGCGGTAGGGTCGACGGCGAAACCCGGAGGTGAGGGGGGCCCATGGGAGAGCTGCGCGGTGCCTCCGGCACACGTGTCACGACGATCGCCAGCCTGACGCCGCTGGAGGAACTGGACGCCGATCCGTTCCTGGTGGACTCGCGCAGCCAGCACGCCATGTGTGCCCGGTGGGCGGCCGAACGCGGCTATGTGGTCACCCGGCAGTTACTGGTCTCCGGGTTACGGCCCGACCACCGCATCCTGTGGGACGACGTACGGCCGGGACGGGACGTCTTCGTGGCCCCCAGCAGACGGGTGCTGGAGAGCGCGCTCGCGTCCGTGGAGGAGTTCATCGAGGAGTGCGCCCGCCGCGGGGTGCGGGTGGAAACCGTCGGCCACGCGGAACCGGCGTACGACGCGAAGATGAAGGCCCGCGTCCACCGCCGGCTGTCCCTGCCGACGGCGGGCTACGACGGCCGGTGACCGGCTCCCGCCGACCCCTGCCGGGGCGCTGACCGGCTGTTCCAGTGGTCGCCGGGCCGCCGCTCGGGCGGTTGGCCGTCCGATGCCGGGGTGCCGACTTTCCGACGCCAGCCCCCCCCGCCCCTCCCGTCCCCTCCCCTCCCACGGCGAATCGGTTCCTCTTGGCGTTGTGACAGGGTGGAGGGCAGGTCCGTGTCTGTCTTGGGCCGGGAGGTGAGGTGCGGGGAGTGCGTTGGCGCAAGGTCGTCAGTCAGGTGGGGCGCAGCGCCACGGTATGGGCGGTCAGCACCGTCACGATGCTGATCCTCGCGGGCATCCTCCCGGACTTCCAGTTGCAGTCCGCCGACGGTGACAGCGCCACCCGGATCGCGATCACCGCCGCCCTCGGCGCGGGCGGCTTCGGGCTGCTGTCCGCGCTGGTGTGGCCGCTGATGGTCCGCTTCCTGCTGCTGGTGCCCGCCCTGGTCCTCGGCCTGCTGGCGTTCTTCCTCAACGGCGCGCTGCTGCTCATCGCCCTGCGGCTGAACCCCGCCGCCCGCGGCGACGCCTCCCCGGAGACGGCCGTCGTGGTGGCCGCCGTGATGTCCGCCGTCGCCTCCGCGACCGGCGCCGCCCTCGCCGTGCGCGACGACGACGCCTACCGCCGCCGGCTGTACCGGCTCGCCGACCGCCGCCGCACCCCCCTGCCACCCGGCCCGGTCACCCACGGCACGGTCTTCCTCCAGCTCGACGGCGTCGGCCATGACGTACTGGAGGCCGCCGTCCGGAAAGGGCTGATGCCCGCCGTCGGACGCTGGCTCGGGGCCGCCGACGGCACCGGGCCCACCCACCGGCTGATCCCCTGGCGCACCGACTGGTCCAGCCAGACCGGCGCCAGCCAGCTCGGCATCCTGCACGGCAGCAACTTCGACGTGCCCGCCTTCCGCTGGTACGAGAAGGACCAGCGCGAGGTTGTGGTCTGCAACCGGCCCACCAGCGCCGCCGCCCTCCAGCGCCGGGCCGTCGAGCGCACCGGCGACGGCGGGCTGCTCACCGCCGACGGCGCCAGCCGGGGCAATCTGTTCAGCGGCGGCGCCGACGAACAGGCCCTGGTGCTGTCCATCGCCGCCCGCCGGCGCAGCCGCGAGAACCGTTCCCGCGCGGGCTACTTCGCCTACTTCTCCGACCCCGCCAACGCCGTACGCACCGCCCTCTCCTTCGTCGCCGAGGTCGGCCGCGAGGTCGGCCAGTCCACCCGGGCCCGGCTGCGCAAGGTCCGGCCGAGAGTCTCGCGCGGCGGCCTCTACCCCTTCATCCGCGCCTTCGCGACCGTCGTCGAACGGGACGTCGTGGTCGCCGCCGTCATGGGCGACATGCTCGCCGGTCGCACCTCCGTCTACGCCGACCTGGTGGCGTACGACGAGGTGGCGCACCACTCCGGGCCGCACAGCCGGGACGCCGAGCGGGTCCTCGCCCGGCTCGACCGCTCGCTCGCGCTGATCGAGAAGTGCGCCGAGCACGCCCCGCGCCCCTACCAGATCGTCCTGCTGTCCGACCACGGGCAGAGCCCCGGCGAGACGTTCCGCTCCCGCTACGGGCTCACCCTCGGCGATCTGGTCCGGGCGGGGTGCGGGCTGCCCGTGCCGCGCCGGGCCCGGAGCACCCGCAGCGGCGCCGAGGCGCGGGCCGCCGTACGGGCCGCGCTGCGCCGCCCGGTCGAGGAGAGCGGCGAGCACCACCGCCCCTCGCGCCGCTCCGAGCCGATCGTGCTCGCCTCCGGCAACCTCGGCCTCGTCTCCTTCCCGGACGTGCCGCACCGGATGACCAAGGAGGAGATCGACGCCCGCCACCCCGCCCTGCTGCCGACCCTCGCCAACCATCCCGGCATCGGCTTCCTGCTGGTGCGCAGCGAGGTGCACGGGGGAGTGGTGCTGGGCGCCTACGGGAGCGAGATCCCGCTCGCCGACCTGGACGACGCCGCCCGCAGCCCGCTCGCGCCCTTCGGGCCGGGCGCCGCCGACGCCGTACGCCGCACGCACTCCTTCCCGCACACCGCCGACATCATGGTCAACTCCTTCCACGACCCGGCCGACGGCGAGGTCCTCGCGTTCGAGGAGCAGATCGGCTCCCACGGCGGTCTCGGCGGCTGCCAGGGGCGGCCCTTCCTGCTCTCGCCGCTCGCGCTGTCCGCGCCGGTCGGCGACGGGGCCGAACTGGTGGGCGCGGAGCGCGTGCACCGGGTGCTGAGGCGCTGGCTGCGGGAGTGCCATGGGCCGCAGGTGCCGGTGGCTGTCGCGGATATCGTGGCGGACGCCGTCGCGGACGCCGGTGAGGTGACGGGGGAGGCGGGCGGGTTCGGTGAGCCGGACGGGACGGATCCCGTCCCCGCCCGGTAGATCGGCTGGGCCGCCCCCGTCCATTGCGCACACGGTTCGAGCCGAGCCGGCGTCCGTGGGCCGGTGTTCCGGGTGTGCTGAGCCGGAATGTGATCGGATAGGGCGCGAGAAACGCACTCGTATGCGAAAGGAACCACCGTGGCCACCACGCGCTCCGCACACACCGTCTGGGAAGGCAATCTTCTCCAGGGCAGCGGCGTCGTCACCTTCGACTCCTCCGGCATCGGCGAGCAGCCGGTTTCCTGGCCGTCGCGTGCCGAGGCCGCCAATGGCAAGACGAGCCCTGAGGAGCTGATCGCCGCCGCCCACTCCAGCTGCTTCTCCATGGCGCTGTCCCACGCCCTGGCCGGCGCGGACACCCCGCCCACCAAGCTGGTCACCTCGGCGGACGTCACGTTCCAGCCGGGCGAGGGCATCACGGGCATCCACCTGACCGTGGAGGGCACCGTGCCCGGCATCGACAACGACACGTTCGTCGCCGCCGCCGAGGGCGCCAAGGCGAACTGCCCGGTCAGCCAGGCCCTCACCGGGACGACGATCACCCTCACGGCGAAGCTCGCCTGACCCTCGTACCACCGTGAGAACGGCGTGCCGCATCCCTGCTCCAGGGATGCGGCACCGTCGTTTCCGGGTACTTCTGGGACAGATGCCGCATTGACAAGGCCCCGCGCAGGTCCTGTGCTGGAAGGGAAGCGTCCGGTGGACGTCCGGTGGAAGGGGACAGTCATGGCACGCGCGGTCGGGATCGATCTCGGGAC
>NZ_JBHTZD010000028.1:0-95695 GCF_042790455.1 Streptomyces sp. NPDC056734 | reverse complement strand
GCGCCCGGCGGGCAGTTCCAGTGCGGGTCGGGCTCTGCACCGTGAGTGCGGATGGTCGGCTCAGCGGATCGGCCGTCCAGGACAGCATGAGCTGTGTGAACGAAGTCCCGTGAGAATCGCCTCCACAACGGTCCCGGCGAGTCCCGCGACGCCGACCTCGGCGTCGCTTGCGGCAACGGAAAAGGCCAGATCTACCAGCATGGCAAGGTCATCGCCACCGTCCCCGAACATCGCTTCGTCCAGCCCCCCTCGACGAAACACTCCGCCTCACCGAACCCGCCAGGCCGCGAGGAAAGGAATCCGAGTGAACCACATTCCCCCATCACCTATGACCCGCCTTGCACTCCGCCGGCGGCGGACAAGATAGCCCTGGATCCCCGGATACCGAAACCGGCCCTCACCCGCACCATGGAAGAATCACCGCCACGCCCTGTCCCCCGCCAGAAAGGCCCGCGCCGCGAACCAATCCCACAACTACACACCCGACGGCAAAGCCGCCCCACGTATTCAGGAAATCGGACCACCACGCCGTAAACACCCGGCTCTGGCGCACTGCACCACGCTGGCTCGTCCCGGCGCTTCAACCGCCCACACGTCCGACGGCGCCCCGTACTGCCCCACTGCCGTCGGCAAAGCCTGGCTCCACCTGTTCGGTTGAACGGCGCACCTTACACCTCCTAGGGTTGGAACCGAAATCCTCGGCAGGCGTCGCCTCCACACCACAGCAACACACCGGACAGGAAAACAGGCAAGCAGCCTGAAGCGGACTTTTCTTCATCGCGGGATATTCTGGAGGGTCGTCACACCTTCGCACCTACGCGCTGAAAAGGGCGCGCTTTGACTACTCCAAGATCATCCTAAGAAGGGGGGCTCCGCCGCCCGCCGAACCCAGGGTCTGCTCGATGTTCTGGTCAGCGCGCACCGGCTGGAGCGGACCGGGCCGAGGCACCATCTCCACGACCTGCTCCGCGCGTTCGTCACCGACCGGGCCCACACGCAGCGAGGTGCTCCCTGAACTCGACGCGGCCCTGTGACGCGTACTGGGCTGGTATCTGCATCTGCACACCGCGCCCGCCGCACAACGAGCCATCGAGCCGGACTTTCGACCCGTTCCCCTGGACCCACCATCCGCAGGCATCCGGGTCCGGCACGGATTTCAGCAGCGTTGAACGCGTCTTACCTCCCGGGCTGTGTGTCAGGAAACCACCTCGCTGTATCTGGCGATGAGTTCACGCAGTTCGTCCCACACTTCCCCCAGGTCCTCGGCCCGGCTACCGGGAATGCAGTAGGCGTTCTTGAATTCCTGGTCGACGCCGAGCCAGTAATCGTTGCGGGATTTCTCTACATCATCGTAAGATTCCCCGTGCCCGGCGACGTTGTAGCAATTATCATAGAAAGGACCCCCCAGGAGCGTCTCGGTGTGTCGCTGCGGGAATTCTCCGGCGTGGTCGTCCTTGAAGTAGTGGTAGTCCGCGTCAAGTCCTTTGGCGCGCAGGTAGTCGCATTTGTGGGTCCCGTCGACGCGGTCGGTCATCCTTTTGTTGTACCTGCCGTAGTAGACGACTTTCAGGGAATCGCGGATGTGGTCCGCGTATCTGGTGGCGGCCTCGATGAAATAGGCGGTCTTGGGGGAGTGCCAGGTGGTCGCGTCGTCGTCCTTGGTCAGCAGGATGTCGACCTGGAGCATCGTCAGGTGGGTACTGGCGGCCAGGCAGAAGAGCGGGAGCGCGATGTACTGGAACTCAGGGGTGGAGGGGTACGTGCCGTTCTGGAGTTCGCTGATCGTCTGGAGGAGCGGACTGCCGGGACTGAGGGCGTCCTCCACGTTTTTCTTCAGCTCGGCGAACGTGCTCTGGTACGCCTTCTCCTCTTTGCTGGTGAATTTGAAACCCTTTTTGGCTTTGGCGTATTCGCTGATCCAGGTCGTGTAGGCAAGGATCTTTGGGGCGGCCTGGAGCAGATGGTCGTCGGCGAGGTCTTGTTTGACGAGGTCGCTGATCGCCTTGGGCAGGTCCACCTGTTCCGGGGGGAAGGCGATGGACAGGATCGTGTTGAGGATCAGCCCGCCGGCTCCGACGATCACGCCTTCGGGACCGCAGGCAAACGCGATCATGCTGACGGTGGTGAGGCTCTGTCTCACGATGTCCATGGTCGTGGTCGCCGCCGAGTTTCCTGCGACACCGGTGCTGGTCGCCGTACTGGTCGCGCTGGCGATGGGGATGACCGCCAGTTCGCCCAGATTGGTGCGCCGGTAATACACCAGGGCGTGCTGGCCGCGGTCCCGCCAGGGTTCGGCGAGGGCGGTGATGTAGTCCTCCTCGATGCGTTCGCCACGCAGCAGCGGGTGGCTCTGGCGCCGTACCGCTGTTTCCCGGGTGACCATGTCCTGCAACTGCCGGCACAGGTCGGGCTCCGCCCCGCTCAGCAGGCCACTCAGCAGGCTGGTGAACTCCCGCTGGTCCAGGAGTGGCAGCGGGCCGGTGCTCTCGTCGAGCAGGGCCCGGAAAGCGGGCGGCTGGTGGCTGGCACGCCTGGTTCGCTGGAGGTATGTGCCGGCGTAGACACTGGCCTCGGGCCCGCCGTTCCGGGCGGGGAAATGGAGATCCGGTTCGGGGCCGCCGGTCCTGGCGGCGATGATCTGGTGCAGAGCGAGCTGGATCACGCCTGCGGCCACCTGCCGCGGCAGCGGTCCGCCCTGGTACCGCAAACCCGCGACCGCGCCGTACAGGGCCTGCGACTTGGGGCGCCCCGGGACGTCGAACCCGTCGAACGCGGCGATGCACTTCTTGACCGCCCCGACCTTGTCCTCGGCACTGGGCCAGATGAACGGAGCCAGCAACGGAGCCGACAGCCGCTTGACCATGTCGAGCATGATGACCTGCCCCTGCAAGGACAGATTCCGCTTGTCGACCAGCTCTGCCGTCTTGGCCCATACCGCCCCGTCCTCCAGAGCCCACCATCGCTCAAGCTGCCCCTGCATTTTCTCCTGCTGGTCCTTCGTCAGCTGGAGGTCCGCAGGGACATCGGTGTCCTCAGGTGTGCCTCCGGAAGTTCGCGTACCGGTGGCGGTGTTCTTGCGCTGGTTCTGCAGGTAGGTAAGTACCGTGATTACGGCAGATGAGAGACCGCTGAGAGTTCCTGTCAGTACCACCGCCAGCATCCAGCCCTTGCTGCGCGTGTAGATCCTCCCCTTGCGGGCCTGGAGGGCGAAGTCCTCTGTCTGGGTCTGCTGTGTCCGCATCATCCGCTTGAGCTCCGGCGAGTCCCCCTGGACCTGCTCGACGTCATCCCTGGGGGGATCCGTCACCTTCGCGTCCAGTTCGTCGATGGCGCGAAGGACCTCGACCTCGACCTCGACCTGGCTGGTGAGGGTCCGCATGCTCTCGCTCAGTTCGGTGAACTCGGGGAGGGATTCGTAGACATCGGACCGGATGCTCACTCCGTCCTCGTCGTTGCACTCGTACATCTCGTCCTCGGACTGACGGCCCTCCGAGTCATTGATTTCCACCGCGTCGGGTTCAGGCACGGCATTCTCCTTCCTGGTACGGGCTGACACACGTCGCTCCTGCGCGTGGAGAGGCCGCCCCTTTCCACTCATAGGGGGTCGGCCGAGATCGGTCGGAAGGGATAGCAGCGCGGTCTTGAGCGGGTGACCGGCGCTTTTGAGGATGACCCCGGGCGGTCGGGCCGAACGGGTGGACGCCTGAGATCGGGCGGCGCGGGGATGGGCGGATGCCCCGTGGCACCTCAACCGCCCAGGCCCGCACGACGCTGTCGTCGGCGTCCCCGGGCGCGCGTAACGCCGGCGCGAACTCGGGGTCGCGGCCGTGCCGGTCGGGCTCGGCTAGCCCATGAAGGAGAAGTTGCCGTCGGCGTGCCTCGCCGCGACGAGCGCGACGGCTTCGCCGTAGGTGGCCACGGCGCCGATATCCGTGTGTTCCCCGGCATCGGCCTGGGCTGTTCCGGCACGGGCTATCCCGGTCAGGACGACAGCGGTGACAACGGTTCGCATACGCACGGTCTCTCTCACGTTCGTGATCCGACCCCGACGTGCGATCACACCAGCCGAAACCCGCCGACGGCCCACATTGACCCGACCGTGGGCCGTGCCGCACGTGTCACCCGGTCCGGGAACCAGACGACCCACCGCCCACCGACCGCGCCGCACGACCCTGGCACCCGCACGCGGCGGGTCAAGGGGCCTTTTCCGGGCGGCCATTGGCCATAGTCACCGCCTGGAGGACAATCACGCCTCTGCGGGGCGACTTCACCTCCAGCGCTTCACGAAGAGGCCCTCTGACCTGCCGAAATATGGCTGATGCGACACCGAAACGCAAGCGGTGTGTATGACGGCTCCGGCCAGGCTGCCGCGGCACTGCTCGGCAGCGGCCAGGGCTTCGATGACCAGTTCGGCGCGCATGTGGTCGCCGATCGCCCAGCCGGCCAGGCGCCGGGCGGCGAGGTCGATGACCGTGGCCAGACACAGGAACTTCCCGCCGGCTGCGGGAGATAGGTGATGTCGCCGACGTACTTCGTGTTCACCGCCGCTGCGGTGAAGTCGCGGCCGATGAGGTCGGCGGCCTTCGCGGCGGCCGGGTCCGCGATGGTGGTGCGGTGCTTCCTGCGCAGCCGCAGCCCCGCCAGGCCGCACTGGCGCATGATGCGGGCGACCTTCTTGTAGTTGGCCAACTCGCCGGGCTCCCGCAGTTCGGCGGTGATCCTGGGGACGCGGTAGGTGCCGTCCGAGCTGTGGTGCACCTTGCGTATGCGGGCGGCGAGCCTGGCATCGACCGCCTGCCGGACCGCCCGGCCAGCAATGATGTTGCGCCAGTAGTAGAAACTCGAGCGGGCAATGCCCAGGATGCTGCACAGCCGCTTCACGCCGTAGCGGCGCTGATGGTCGGCGACGAACTGGAAGCGGTTCACCAGCGCGTCTCCCCGGCGAAATACTTCGCCGCCCTGCGCAGGATCTCGCGCTCCTCCTCCAGCTCACGGACCCTATTGCGCAGGGCCGCGTTCTCCGCCTCCAAAGGCGTGGGCGGCGCCGTGGGTGCCTCCGCTCGGCGGCCCCTCGGCCGGTTCGCCCCGGCCGCCCGTACCCAGTTCCGCAGCGTCTCCGGGTTGACTCCCAGATCAGCGGCGACCTGTCTGATCGTCGCTCCCGGGCGGGACTCGTACAGCGCAACCGCGTCTCCTTGAACTCCGGCGGGTAGTGCTTCATGACCACGAGATGTCCGTTCTCAGATCCTCAGGATCCAGTGTCTCGTGTGTCCAAGATCAGGGGTCAAGGCCCGAGGCCGCCTACCTGGCGATCCTGGACACGCCCCTCTTCACCGCCAGGTGCCTGCCCTACGCACCACCCCACCAGTTCCGTCTCGCCTGCGACATCCTGGCCTGGTCCTTTTTCGACGACGACTCCGCACAGCACCTCCGCACGGCGCGACGGGCCGGTGCGCGTACCTGGGCCGCGGCGGCCGCGCTCCGGCGACCGTCCTGCGGCGGGGCAACGGCTGCCGCGGCGCGACGATCACCCCTGCGTCGGCCCGCAGCTCCGCAGTGCCGCCGACGCGTCGATCAACCCCGCGCGGAGTGTGTACCCGGGCGCGGCAGGGGAACTCGCAACGGCGGGAACTGACACTTCGAACGGCGGAGGACCCCATGGCGGTACGGCACCGGTTGATCAGAAGAACTCCCGAGGACGTCTGGGAGGTCCTGTCCGACGTCGAACGGTACGGGGACTGGGTGGTCGGCACCTCCCGGGCCGAAGCGGACGAGGGACAGTGGCCCGAGCTGGGGGCATCCCTCCGCTACGAGATCAGGATCGGGCCGCTCACACTGCGCAACCGGACCGTGGTGCGCCGCAGCGAACCGGCCACCGTCCTCGAACTGGAGGCGGACAGCGGGCCCCTGGGGACCGCGAGGATCGCGATCGAGCTACGGCCGTGGGGCGAGCACACACTGCTCATCTTCGATGAGCATCCCTTGCGCGGGGCAGGCGGCGCCCTCCACAACAGCCTTGTGGAGGTCGCGCAGCAGGTGCGGAACCGCGCGATGCTGGGCCGCCTCGCCCGGCTGTGCGAGGGGGACGACGGCGCGGTCCGCACCATAGCCGGGCGACCACGATCCCGCGCTCGGCCCCGGCCGCTCAGAACCTGAACCGGGACAGAGACCTGGGCACAGCCGCCTGCCGGGTGCGGCGCCGCCCACCGAGCCGGGAGCGAGTCATGCCGGACGCTGGAGTGATCGGGGCGGGTCCCCATGGGCTGGTCGCGGCGAACCTCCTGCCGACGCGGGCTGGGGCGTGGCGGTCCTGGAGGCCCAGGACGAGCCCGGAGGGGCCGTACGGCACGACCACGGGGTCGACCCCGGGTTCACCAGTGACCTCTTCAGCACCTTCTATCCGCTCGCCACCGCCTCCCCTGTCCTGGCCGGCCTGCGCCTGGAGCGGGAGGGACTGAGCCGGAGCCACGCCCCGAAGGTGCTCGCCCACCCCTTGCGCGACGGCCGCTGCGCCGTCCTCAGCCGTGACCCGGAGGAGACGGCCGCGAGCCTGGAGGCGTTCGTCCCCGGAGACGGGGACGCGTGGAAGGAACCGGCTGTCCAACGCGCCGTGAAGCGGTGGTGGCCAGAGTCGTGGACGAGGAGCACGCCCCACGGGACATGTACATCACGCCGGAGCAGGGCACCCGGTCCGTGCGCAGTGCGCCGTACGCGGACGGCGAGCGCCTGCTGATCGTCACCGGCGCGCACTTCACCCCCGGCGGCGCCGACGCCGGGACCCGTTTCGCCGAGCTGGCCGCCTGGGCGCGCGAGCACTTCCCCGGCCTCACTCTCACCCACCGCTGGGCCACCCAGGACAACGACTCCACCGACTCCGTCCCCCTCGTCGGACCGCTCCACGCGGGCAGCGGCAGCACGTACGTGGCCACGGGGTTCGGCGGCTGGGGCCTGAGCGGCGGCATCATGGCGGGCGGCCTGATCAGCGACCTCGTCACCGGCCGCGAGACTCCCTGGGCCGGTCTCTACGACCCACGCCGGGTGCGCACGGTGATCCGTGAGGGGATGTCCTTCCTCACCCACCAGGCCCAGGTGGCACGCGGCTTCACCGCCGGCCGGCTGCCGTCCCTGAACGGCCCCGCCCCCGAGGACATCGCCCCCGGCGACGGCGCCGTCGTACGCCTGGACGGGCACCGGTGCGCCGTCCACCGCGACGACCACGGCCGGCTCCACGCCGTCTCCGCCCGCTGCACCCATCTGGGCTGCGTCGTGGCCTTCAACCGCGCAGAGCAGACCTGGGAATGCCCCTGTCACGGCTCCCGGTTCGCCACCGATGGCACGATCCTCCAGGGCCCCGCCGTACGGCCCCTGCCCCGCCGCGACCTGTAGAGACGCCTCGCCCGCCGCTGGGCGGTCCTGGCGGGGAAGCGGGCCATGGCCCCGGCAGAGCCTTCGGCGTGGTCCGGGCCGGTTCGACGACAGGCCACCGGGCCGTCGAACCGTCTCAGCGGGCCGCGACCGTCCCCCACGCCGCCCATACGATCACCGCTGCCGACGCCACCACCAACACGTACCGCGTGATCGCGCCGCGTGCGGATCCCTGCCTCGATCGTTTCCGCCCTGCGATCAGCGGTTCGTTCTTCGTGTACCGCGGTGGCCGTTCAGCGTTCCGGTCCATTTCCCAGTCCGTTTCCCGGTCCATGAGTCTCCTCGCCGTATCCGGTGTCAGGGCGCCCGGTGTTCCGGCGCCGCGGGGGAACTTGCCTGCGGGTGTCCCGCCGTCCGAGGACGGGTCGGTTCGGGGAGGGGGGCTCGACCGGACGCCCGCTCCCCGGGCCGTGGGGAACGGAGGCCGGCGCGGCCGAACAGGAGTGCGTATCCGGGCGGGAGCCGGTCGATGACGGGGGCGGTGAGATCGGGGCCGGACGAATTTCCAGCCGGTGACGGGGGTCGTGGCCGGTGCCTGTGCGGTGAAGGCAACTGCGGCCTCCGTGGGGAGGCGGGCGGCGAGTTCCCGGCGTTCGTCGCCGGTCAGCCGGCGCCCCAGGGCACCGAGCAGGTGACGGACCGCTTCTTCGGTGGGCCGGCGCGTGGGACAGCAGCCGTCGTAGCGGACCTGTACCAGCAGGTCGATGGGGACATGTTGTGCTGCCCTTCCGGTCGTGCCCCTGTGCGGAGCAGGTGGTGCTGTGGTGCGAAGTGGTGTCTGGTGTGGCCTGGTGTCTGGTTGGGCGTGGTGCTGGCGTGCGCGAGGGCGATCGGTCCACCGTGGGGCCGACCCGGACCGGGCGACTTCCACCACCGCAGGGTGTCGGCCGGTTCGCCGGGCGGGCGGGGGCGGCGAACGGGTGCCCGTCCTGGCCCGTCCCATGCCTGCCCGTACGGGCACGGGTTCCCGGCGACCGCTGAGCGGGAGGGAGAGGTGCCGGTCCGGCACCATCGGCGCGGGCCGGGTCGGGCAGGCGCTGTTGTGCCCGCGCCGTCGTCACGGCCGACGGAGATGCGGCGCGGCGTTGCCGTGCCGGACAGGGCAGCCGGTGCGAGCCGAGCGCCGCCCACTGCGCCCTCCGGGCCTTCTACAGCGGCATCGCCACCGTGGAAGGTGCCTTCACGAGCGGCCCGCGCCGCCGTTGCCCGTGCCCGGCGGTCCCCCCGGGCCGATGCCCGCTCAGCATGGCGGGCGGGCGATGGCTCGCGGCAGTCGGCCGGTCAACGCCCCAGCCGCAGACTGCTGAGGGTGGTCACCCTCTTCGGGAACGCTGCGCGCCACAGCCCAGTGACAACCGGGCCATCGGGACAGCCCTCGCGCCATGGAAGCGGGCCGAAGCCCCGCAGGGCACACGCGAGTTCCGGCGCCCAACGGGCATCAGCCGCCCCGCCGCGCGCCTCCTGCCGCATGGGTTCGGTCCACTTCATGGCCCGCTATTGCAGGCCGCCCCGCTCGCACACCATCCGGGCCACTTCGCGGAGCTTGGTGTTCCGCTCCTGGGAGTAGCGGCGCAAGACGTCGAACGCCTGGTCCTCGGTGAGGTCGTGGCCGCCCATGAGGATGCCCATGGCCTCGCCGATGACGTGGCGGGTGGCGACGGCCTGTTCGAGCTGGGCCTCGGTGCGGGCGCTGGAGAAGGCGACGGCGGCGTGGGAGGCGAGCAGCCAGCCGGCGAGTTCGCTGGTCTCGGTGAAGGCTCCCGGGTGAGGGGAGTAGAGATTCAGGGCGCCCAGGTCCTCGTCCTCGGTGAACAGCAGAAAGCCCATCATGCTGCCGACGCCGAGCCGGCGGGCCGCGGGGGCGTAGTCGGGCCACCGGGGCTGGTCCCCCGTGAAGTCCGCGATACGGAACACCCGCTCCCCCACCGAGCTGCGCGCGGCGTCGAAACATGGCCCCTCACCCAGGCGTTCCTGCAACAGGTCACTGTCGACGACCAGTGGGTGGGTCGGGGCCAGGCTCTGCACCCGGTGGCCGCGCAGCACCAGGATGCCCGCGGCCTCGCAGCCCTCCACCAGTTCGGTCGCCGACGCGGTGATCCGCTCCAGCGTGCCCCGCAACGTCTCCTGTGCCAGCAGATCCCGCGCCATCGACGCCATCTGCTGCGCGAACCGCGCCCAGTCCATCCTCGTCTCCCTCACCCGCCGGAACACGTCCCCCGAGCGCCGCAGGGGCACCGACAGTCACCGACCGTACTCGCCCCAGTGTGCCGTCGCGGCCCCGGTGACGGCCTTTATTTCCGGAAGTGTTTTTCATGCGTCGGACAGGGAATGCGGCCTTCAGTGCTTCGGACAGCAGGCACGCCCGTGAGGGACGGCTCGCCCGATGTCCGGTGCGCCCGCGCGCTTGCCGCGCCTCCTCACGGTGTCCGCACACCGGCACCCCCAGCAGGGAGGCGCACCATGCAGCCCACGCACCCCGCCCACGCGAGTCACCCCCCGGACGCCGTACGTCCCGCACACCCCACGAGGACCACCCGCAGGCACCCCCACGACGACGCCCCCGACACCGCCGCGGACTTCGCCCGGCTCGCCGTACTGCCCGAAGGAACGGAGCGGCGGGAACTCCGCGACGAACTGGTCCGGGTCTGGCTCCCCATGGCCCACCGCATCGCGGGCCGCTACACCGGCCGTGGCGAGAACGCCGAGGACCTGCGCCAGGTCGCCGCCATGGGCCTGGTGAAAGCCGTCGACCGCTATGACCCCGGCCACGAGCGCGCCTTCGAGGCGTACGCCGTCCCCACCATCACCGGAGAGGTCAAACGCCACTTCCGCGACTGCCTGTGGGCCGTGCACGTACCGCGCCGGGTGCAGGACCTGCGCAATCAGGTCCGGCGCTCCCGCCGGGAACTCGCCCAGTGCTCGCCGGGCGGCGGTGAGCCCACGGTCGCCGAGATCGCCGGGCACGCGCGGCTCGGCGAGAGCGACGTACGCACCGGTCTGGAGGCGCTGGACTGCTTCAGTTCCCTGTCCACGGACGCCACCGTGTCCGGCACCGACAGCGGTTCCCTCACCGATGTCCTCGGCGGGTCCGACCAGGGCTACGAGGCCGTCGTGGACCGCCTCGCCGTCGGGCCGTACCTACGACGGCTCCCCGAGCGTGAACGCACCATCCTCTACCTGCGCTTCTTCCAAGGCATGACACAGAGCCGGATAGGCGAGGAACTCGGCCTCTCCCAGATGCACATCTCCCGGCTTATCACCCGCTGCTGCGCCCAGCTACGCCACGAGGTCATGGCGGAGGCGGCCTGACCGCGTACCCGATGCACCCGACGGGACGGGGGCCGGCTGCAACTCCCGTCCCGTCTCACCCGTCGGCGTGGGAAGGGCGGACGGTTGCCTGGCGTTCGTCCTCGTCCCGGACGAGGAGCGCCAGCAGGGCGGCCACCGTCAGGCCCGCCTCGGCGGGGTGGCGCAGAACCTTGCCGGGGTCGATCTCGTAGGAATTGGTACGGCCCCGGCGGGTGTGGGAGAGATATCCGTCCCGTTCCAGATCGGAGATGATCTTCTGCACGGCCCGTTCCGTGAGCCGGCAGCGCGCCGCGATGTCACGGATCCGGGCGTTGTGGTTGTCGGCGATCGTGGCCAGGACCCGGGCATGGCTGGTGAGAAAGGTCCAGCCGCTGTGAGGTTCTGGTACGCCGTCGATTCCCGCCATTCCCGCCATGGCCAAATCCTAGGGCTCGGGTGCTCACACCACACAAGAGCGAATCATAATTCCGGTATCTCTTGACGCATCAAGGGGTGTCGGACAGGTTCAACGGGGTACTCCGTCCGCTCGATGATTCCCGCCCCCACGGTTCCACGGTCCAGGGAGAGGCAGCCATGCCCGATCCAATCCGTACGGTCCCCCCGGGGAGCGGTGACAGTGCCTCCCCCCGGACTGCCGATGTCCGTGCCGGACAGTGGGGCCGCTCCGGACAGGTCCGCATCCGCCGTGAACGGGACCGGGTCCTTGTCGGGATCGGCGGCGAACTCTGTCTCGACGACACCGCCATGCTCGACCGCGCGCTCCGGTCCGCGCTGGCCGAGCCCGTTCCCCGAGTGGAACTGGACCTCGCCGCACTGACCTTCTGGGACTGCTCCGTGCTCAACGTGCTGCTGGCGGCGCGACACCGCGCGCTCGCGAAGGGACAGTCCGTCGCGGTCACCGCCGCCGGACCGGCGGCCCGCCGTCTGCTCGCCCTCACCGGGACCGGCCCCCTCTTCTCCGCCCCGCCGTGCGAGCCATCGGATTCCTTCCCGTCGCCGTGACAGCGCCCGGTGCCGCCGCGGTGAGGCAGCGGCAGGCGGCCGGGGCCGCACCGCCGGATTCGGCGGCACGCCCCTCGCCGTGTCGTCGGCCATCACGTCGCCGGCGTCGCGCGGTCGCCTCAGCCGTTCGGCCCGGCCGCGCTGACCTGGGCCAGGACCGACGTCTCGTCCCGTTCGACGGCCAGATCTCCCAGCGACACGATGCCGACCGGCCGGTCCCCGTCAACCACGACTGGCAGACGCCGTACGGCATGCGCGCGCATCAGCTCGATCGCCCGGTCCAGAGAGTCGTCCGGGGTGACGGTGACCACGCTCTCGCCGCACGCCTCGATCACGGTGGTCCGCTCCGGGTCCGCCCCGTCGGCGAACACCCGCACGACCAGATCCCGGTCACTGACCAGGGACCGCAGCCGGCCGTCCTCCGTGACCAGCACAGCCCCGATGTCCCGGTCCCGCATCAGCCGGGCCACGGCACCCACCGAGGCCACCGGCTCCACGGTCACCAGATCGCTGGTCATGATGTCCTTCACGTGCTGAGCCATGACAGTTCCACTCCTTGTCCCATGCCGACGGGACGTCCTTCGGGTCACCGGAGGACGTCCGCCCCCGTGGAGGTCGCGTCGGGTCGTGGTCGATGTCGGGTCGTTCGGGTTGTCGGCCGTTCTCCTTGTCAGATCGTCCCGACGGGCCGGCGGGTACCCCGGCCGCAGGCACCTCACCCTCCCGCCCGCCGGTCGATCTCGCCGGCCATCGTCAGCTCACCCCATCCCTGTCCCACCTCACTCCGTCCGTTCCCCTTCGGACCGCAGGGCCGTGTCTCCGCCCCGCCAGGCGTTCAGCAGCCGGGACGCGAGCCGGGTCTCCAGGTGGGTCGTCGTACGAACGCCGAAGACCACGTCGGCGGCGAGTCCGGGTTCGTGCTCCAGGAGGCCGGCGACGACGTCGTGGCGTACGACCTGTTCGTGTACGGCGTCGGCCTCGACGTGCTCGGTGTAGAAGCGGACCGCGTCGGGACCGGCGCCTGTGCGGCGCAGGGCCCCGGCCAGTCGGCGGGAGACGGGTGAGGAAGTGATCTCGACGGCGGCGAAGTGGCCGATGAGCGCAGCGCGAAGGGAGCGGTGCAGGCCGAACAGGGACATCAGGTTGACCACGGCCAGCGCTTCGGCCAGCGCCGCGTCCACGTAGTGCCCGTACGCCGTCTCCAGGCCCAGGTCCGCCATGAGGGCGGCGTACAGGTCGGCGTGGATGTTCTCCGGGCGGCCGGCGCCGAACTCGTCGTACTCCACGGCGACCATGGCGGCCTTGGCCCGCCCCCACAGCCTGGGGATCACCCAGGCATGCGGGTCGGCCTCCTTCAGGTGGTAGAGGGAGCGGACGGCCGCGTACTCCCTGAGCTGGTCCGCGGTGCCCTCGTCGCGCAGGAAGTGGGAGACGCCGGTGCCGTCGTCACCGACCGGTTCGGTCTGGAGCGCGTCCAGGGCCTGTTCGGCCGTGTCGGTGGACTGGACCGGGACGTCGGCGCGCAGGGCGGCGAGGAATCGGTCCTCGATCGCGGCGCGCAGGGTGAGCAGGGCGCCGTCCCATTCGAGGCGGTCCGGTACGTCTTCGAAGCCCTGGTAGTGGACTTCGTAGAGGAGGTACAGGGCGAGCTGGAGGTCGTCGCCGTAGGCCGGGCAGTGTCCAGGGGGTGGCGGTGGTGGGCCGGGCGGGGGGTGTCCGGCGCGCAGCGCGGCCGTCACGGCGGCGGACAGCGGCCCGCGTGGCTCGGGCAGCGGGGGTGGGCGCAGGCGCGGGTGGGTGGTGGTCATGGGCGCCGCTCACTCCTGTCGGCGGTCGCGGTGCCGGTGGCTGGTGTCGCACCAGGGTGGTGTCCGGGTGCGGCGGCAGGTGCACAGCGCGACCGTGAAGCGTTCCGAGACCGTCACGCGGCCGTCGTCGTCCACCACTTCGACGGGTCCCTCCACGAGCAGCGGACCATCGCGCTGGACGCGGATCCGGCGGGGGCGTTGCGGGCGTTCAGATGTGTGCGGCACGGATCACCACCAGTTCCTCCGTCAGGGGTGTGCGGTCGGTCGTCAGGCCCCGCTCGCGCAGCCAGGCCAGCCGGGAGCGCAGGACGCGGCCGAAGGGCAGCTCGGCCCGGTCGGCGATCTCCGCGCGCAGGCCATTGCCAGCGAGCCGGGCCAGGGTCCGGTCGGTGCCGTTCAGGTGCGACTGCACGAGCAGCAGCGCCCCGGTCGGCCGCAGGAGCCCCGGGGCCGCGTCGCAGACGCGGTCGAGCAGCAGCCGTCCGTCGGCTCCGGCGTCCCAGGCCCGTGCAGGGCCACGCGCCGGGGCAGGGCCCGGGGAGGGGACGTACGGCGGGTTGCTCACCACCAGGTCGAAGCGGTGGCCCGGTACGGCGGCGGCCAGATCGCCGTGCCGGACGCGTATGTTCCTGCGGTTCAGCGCGGCGTTGCAGCGGGCGGTGAACACGGCCCGCCGGGAGATGTCCACCGCGGTGACGCGGGCGCCGAGCAGGGCGGCCTCCAGCGCCAGTATCCCTGTCCCGGTGCAGAGGTCCAGGACTTCCGCGCCGTTCACGATGCCCTCGCGACGCAGGGTGCGGCGCAGCAGGTGGGTGTCGGTCTGAGGGCGGTACACACCGCTCGGTGTCCAGCAGCGGAGGCGGGGAGTGCGGGCGACCGACGCGGAGGGCCCGGTGGACATGGAGGGCCCGGTGGACATGGAGGGTCCGGTGGACTCGGACGGCCCGGCGGGCTCAAGCCCGGCGGACTCGGCGGCCACGGCTGACTCGGTGAACTCAGTAGACATCGTGGGTCCCGTCGATGAGGGTCAGCCGAAGCACGGGCGTGCCGGGTGCCCCATTCGTCCAGAAGGAAACCTCCGGAGCGTGGCCGGTCGTAGTCGTAGTGGTGGGAGGAACGGACCGGTGGCTTCGTACCGCGGCCGGTCCGCGCCGTGCATCCGCTGCATCCGCTCTCAGCACCCCGTCAGTCCGTGCCCCGCACGATATGGCGGTCGTCGCCCCGGGGTGGGCGTCCGGCCTCGCCGTCGAGGACCGCGCGCCGGCAGGTGCGTATCGGTCGCCCCCGCAGCCGGCGGGACCTGGCCCAGCCGGTCTCGTGAAGGGTCGTGAAGAAGGTCTTCCGTTCGCTGCGCGCAGTCACCGCTGCTCATCTTCCTTCCGCGGGGGAAACGTGCGACGGGATGGGGTCTCCCGCCTCCGTTGCGGGTTGCCGTCCTTCGGGTGGGGGAAACGTGCCCGGCGTCCCGGCACTGTGCTCGTGGAGGTTTGACCGCCCGCCAGCGGGCCACTCGGGTCCCCGTGGCCGCACGGCGAAGCAGCGGTGACGATCCGCGATCGCCGACCACACACAGTTCTCACCTCGGGAACACCACCACCGAGGGCGCGCGGGCCACCCGCCATGCGAAGCAACGGCCACACGTCCGCCCTCAAGGGAATCCCTACAAGACCGAGGAAGCCACGATGACCGACGACGACCGGCCGCCCCCCGCACGGGTGCTGCGCCAGGCTCGTGACGAGCTGGGCGGCCTGACCGGGCTGGAGGCGGAGACCGTCTCCTCCTTCGAACGGACGGACGACGGCTGGTCCCTGGAGATCGAGGTCCTCGAACTCGCCAAGATCCCGGACACGATGAGCCTGATGGCGAGCTACCGCGTCGACCTCGATCCCGAGGGCCGGCTCACCGCCTACCGGCGCGTACGGCGCTACGAACGGGGCCGGTCGGATCCACAACCGCAGCCGGGCCGCTGAGCGTGGGCCGACACCCCACAACGCTCCCGGCGCCACCCTCGGCAAGGAGGAGGACAGAACGACATGACCGTTGTCCCGGCACAGCAGCAGTCCGGCCAAGGAGGAGGCAGCCTCTACGACGTGCTGGAGCTCGTCCTCGACAGGGGACTCGTGATCGACGCGTTCATACGCGTCTCCCTGGTCGGCATCGAAATCCTGAAGATCGACGTACGGGTCGTCGTGGCCAGCGTCGACACGTATCTGCGTTTCGCCGAGGCGTGCAACCGCCTCGATCTGGAGGCCGGACCGCACAAGAACCCCGGTCTGCCCGACCTGGTCGGTGAGGTCACGGAGTCCGGTGCGCGCGGCAAGTCCAAGGGCGCGCTGACCGGCGCCGTGGAGACCGTCACCGACGCCTTCCGCCAGGGCCGCGACGACGACTCCTCGCGCGAGCAGGAGCAGGAGCGCGAACCCGAGCGGGAACGTGAGCCCCGGCAGCGCCCGCGCAAGGCGACGGCCACCCGCCGCAGGGAACGGGAGGACGAGTCATGAGTACCTACGTCTACGGCATCACCGCCCGCTCCCATCCCGCCCTTCCCGAGGGACTGGGAGGCGTCGGTGATCCGCCGCGCCCGGTGCGCGCGCTGACCGAGGGCGACCTCACGGCGGTCGTCAGCGACGCCCCGGAGGGGCTGCGCCCCAAGCGACGTGACCTGCTCGCCCACCAGAGCGTGCTGGGCGAGACCGGCGCGGCCGGCTGTGTGCTTCCCATGCGGTTCGGGAGCGTGGCCCCCGACGACTCCACGGTCGTCGAGGTGCTGGCCGAACGGGCGGATCACTTCGCCGAACGGCTCGACGCCCTCGACGGCAGGACGGAGATCAACGTCAAGGCCACCCACGTCGAGGACGCCGTCCTGCACCGGGTGCTGGCGGACAGCCCCGAACTGCGCGCCCTGGCCGAGGCCGGACGGCAGCATGGCGGCGGCAGCCAGGAACAGCGGCTCCAGCTCGGCGAGATGATCGCCACCGCCATAAGGGCGCAGGAGGCCCAGGACCAGGCGGTGCTGCTGGAGACCCTCGCGCCCAGGGCCGCGGCGACCAGCTCGGGCCCCGCTTCGACGGGCTGGCTGGCCAATCTGTCCTTCCTGGTCGACCGGGACACGACGGCGGACTTCCTCACCGCCGTGGACGAGCTGCGCCAGGCCGCCCCGCACCTCGAACTGAGCGTCAACGGACCGCTCCCGCCGTACAGCTTCGTCGAACCCGGCCCGGCCGGGCCCGCGCCCGGCGCCGACACCTAGGAGGCAGGCCATGGGACTGATCTCGGAAGTGCTCCTCCTGCCGCTGGCCCCGGTGCGCGGCAGCGGCTGGGCCATCCAGCAGGTGGTACGGGAAGCCGAGCGCATCTACTACGACCCGGCGGCGATCCACGCCGAACTGGCCCGTCTGGAGCAGTCGCTGGAGGAGGGAGCCCTCAGCGAGGAGGAGTTCGACCGGCTGGAGGACGAACTCCTCGACCGGCTGGAGGCGGCCACCGACCGAGCACACCACTAGGACGACGGGACACCACGATGAACCGCATGATGATGGGCCTCGCACTGGGGGCCGGATACTTCCTGGGACGCACCAAGAAACTGAAGCTGGCGATCGGGGTCGGCACCCTGGTGGCCGGCAAGCGGCTGAATCTGACCCCGGGTGCCGTCATGGACCTGGTCTCGCAGCAGCTGAAGGACAATCCGCAGCTCAAGCAGCTCGGCGACGAACTGCGCACGGACCTGGGCGGGGTCGGCAAGGCCGCCTCGGGCGCGCTGGTCGAACGTCAGCTGGGCGCGCTCGCCGACCAGCTGCACGGCCGTACCGCCGGTGTCCGCGACCGGCTCGCCACCACCGTGGGAGATGCGGACGAACCGGACGACACCGAAGACACCGAGGAGACGGAGGGGGCGGAGGGGGCGGAGGGGGCGGAGGAGCAGACAGGAGAGGGGGAGGAGGCGGAAGAGACCGAGGGCGCGAAGGGGCGCCAGGGGCCCGAAGGGCGCTCCGACGGCGCGAAGCGGACCCGGCGGAACGCGGACGCCCCGGCACGGCAGGGCAGTACCGCCCGCAAGGCGCCGGCGAAGAAGCCCGCCGCCAAGACCGCCTCCCGTACGACGCCCGGGGGCAAGTCAGCCGCCAAGAGGACGGCCGGGGCCCGGAACCAGGCCGCCGGTACCGGCTCGCGCGCGGCGGAACGGAAGGGAGGCGGTGAGCGATGACACCGAATACCGTGTCCGCTGCCACGAAGACCGCGAAGTCGACCGCGAAGTCGACCACGGAGACCGTCGGCCGGGCCGCGCCCGGTGCCGGCCCGCTCGCCGGGGTGGCCCACAGCGAGGCCGCCGACCGGCTGAAGGAGGAGGCACGCGCCTACCTCACGGCGCAGGCCGAGCGGCTGCTCATGGGAGCCGGCCGGAAACTCGGCGAGACCTCCGGCAAGCTCAATGACATCGCGGAGGGCAACAGCCCCGGATTCGTCAGGATCGCGGGTGACGCCGGCCGCAAGCTCGCCGAGGGCAAGGGGCCGCTGCGCTCCGCCCTGGAGGTGGGCGCGTCGCAGGCCAAGGAGAACGTGATGGGTGCGCTCAAGAACCTGGGGGGCGGCAAGGGCAAACGCAAGGGCGGTGCGGGCCGCAAGCCCACCGTCATCATCGAGCAGGTGGACGTCGGCGTGCCGCTGCGCACGGCCTACGACCAGTGGACGCAGTACCAGGACTTCAGCACCTTCGCCAAGGGCGTCAAGAGCGCGAGCCGCGCGGACGACGTCCAGTCGGACTGGCAGCTGAAGGTCCTCTGGTCCAGCCGCGCCTGGAAAGCGAAGACCACCGAGCAGATACCGGACGACCGGATCGTGTGGACGTCGGAGGGCGCCAAGGGCACCACGAAGGGCGTCGTCTCCTTCCACCGGCTCACGGACAGCCTCACGCGCGTACTGCTGGTCATCGAGTACTACCCCTCCGGATTCTTCGAGAAGACCGGCAACATCTGGCGCGCCCAGGGCCGCCGCGCCCGGCTCGACCTCAAGAACTACGTGCGCTTCATCACTCTCAAGGGCGAGGTGCCGGACGGCTGGCGGGGCGAGATCAGCGACGGAGAGGTGGTCGTCTCCCACGAGGACGCGCTCGCCGAGGAGGAAGAGGAAGAGGACGGCGAGTACGAGGAGGAGGACGGCACCGGCGCCGAGGGGCGCGACCGGGCGCAAGACGACGAGGACGGCTATGAGGACGGCTACAAGGACGAGGACCAGGAGGCGTACGAGGACAGCGAGGACTCCGAAGCGGGGGATTCCGAAGCGGCCGAGGACGATGAGGGCGACGCGGACGGCGGCTACGCCGACGAGGCGTACGACGACGAGGACGCCCGGAGCGGGAGCCGACGGTGACCACCATGTCGAGCCGGGTGCCGGAACCCTACGGACGCGACGGCGGGGCCAACCTCGCCGACATCCTCGAACGCGTGCTGGACAAGGGGATCGTCATCGCCGGTGACATCCGGATCAACCTGCTCGACATCGAACTGCTCACCATCAAGCTCCGCCTGATCGTCGCCTCCGTCGACAAGGCCAAGGAGATGGGCATCGACTGGTGGGAGGACGATCCGGCCCTCTCCACCCGCGCCCGCCGCGACGAACTCTCCAGGGAGAACGCCGAACTGCGGGAGCGTCTGGCCCGGCTGGAAGAGCGGGAAGAACGGGAAGAGCTGGAAGCGGGCCACGGCACCGAGGTCACCCGGCGCGCGCCCGCCCGGGATGAGGCCGCCCGACGCGAGCCCGTTCGACGCGAGTCCACCCGGGGCGAGTCCACCCGGGGCGAGCGTCCCCGGCGTTCCCGGAGGGAGGAACGATGACCGCGTTGCGATACGTCTACGCCGTCTGCCGGCCCTTCGGCACCGCACTGCCCCCCGCCCTCACGGGCGTCGCGGGCGACCGGCCCCGGGTCATGGAGGGCGGGGGTCTGGTCGCGGTGGTCGGGGAGGTGCCCGAGCAGGACTTCGCCGAGGCACCGCTCCGCTCCCATCTGGAGGATCTCGACTGGCTCTCCGGCACCGCGCGGGGCCACGAACGGGTCATCGAGGCGCTGACCGCCGTCACCACCCCGCTGCCGATGCGCCTGGCCACCGTGTTCCGCGACGACGAGGGCGTCCGGCTGATGCTCACGGCCCGGGACGCGCACTTCCGGGACGTACTGGACCGGCTCGACGGCCGGGTCGAATGGGGCGTCAAGGTCTACGCCGAACCGGCGTCCGAGCCCGAGCCCGCCACCAGCGCCGTGCCGGAGTCCCGGCCCGCTTCCGGCCGTGACTATCTGCGCCTGCGGCGGCAGGCCGTCCGGTCGCACGAGGACTTTCTGGAACGGGCGGAGCGCTTCGCGTCCCGGCTGCACACCGCGCTCGCCGCCACCGCGGAGGATTCCCGGCTCCATGTCACCCAGAGCGGCGCCCTGTCCACCGGCCCGGGACCGAACGTCCTCAACGCCGCCTATCTGCTGCCCCGCTCGGACTCCCGCGAGTTCATGCGCGTACTGGACGACGTGCGGGCGACGGAGACACATGTACGTGTCCAGCTCACCGGCCCGTGGGCGGGCTACTCCTTCGTCGGGGACCAGCCCGCCGAAGAACTCATGGAAGACGGAGAAGAAGGCGCTGACAGGGAAGGGAAGCCGGGCCGATGACCACCCTTGAACGCCGTGAGATCGCCCTCGTGGACCTCCTCGACCGGCTGCTCGCCGGCGGTGTGGTCATCTCGGGGGACATCACCCTGCGGATCGCGGACGTGGATCTCGTCCGTATCGATCTCAAGGCCCTCATCAGCTCCGTCCGCCGGGAGCTGCCCGCGCCCTGGGAGTCGTCATGACCCGTCGCCGCCCGCTCGATCTCGACCCGGACACCGTCGAGCGCGACCTGGTGAAACTCGTCCTCACCGTCGTCGAGCTGCTGCGCCAGCTCATGGAACGGCAGGCACTGCGCCGGGTCGACGAGGGCGACCTCGACGAGGACCAGGAGGAACGCATCGGGCTCACCCTGATGCTGCTGGAGGAGCGGATGGCGGAACTGCGCGAGCGCTACGGGCTGCGCCCCGAGGATCTCAACCTCGATCTCGGCCCACTCGGTCCGCTGCTCCCCCGGGACTGACCGGTCTCTTCCCGGGCCGCCCTCCTGGGGCGGGGCAGGTCAGCGGTCGTGGAGCGTCCGGTGCGGTGCCCGTCCGTAGGCGGCGCGGTACACGGACGCGAAGCGGCCCGGATGGTGGAAGCCCCAGCGAGCCGCGATACCGGTGACGGTGAAGCCGTCGCCGGGGTCCGCCGCGGCCAGGTCTCGGTGGGCGTGGGCCAGCCGTACCCGGCGGACATGGGCGAGCGGGGTGGTGTCGAGATGACGCCGGAAGGCGTACTGGAGGGCTCGCACGGTGACATGGGCCGCCGCGGCGATCTCGGCCACGGTCACCGGCTGGTCGGCGTGGTCGTCGATGAAAGCGAGGGCCCGCCGCAGGGTCGCCGGGTGCGCGTCCCGGCGGTCGGCGCCGGTCGCCTGGGTGCGGGCGGTGTGCGGGAAGGTGGCCAGCACCCGGGCCGCGAGGTGCTGCGCGGCGGTCGACGCCACCAGCGGCTGGTCCGCGATCGCCGGGTCGCCCAGCACATGGTCGCGGAAATAGACGATCGTCCGGCTCAGCTGCCGGGCGGCCCAGGCCGAGTGCGGCCGGTGCCCGGTGAGCCGTACCGGCGATCCGTCATGGCCTCCGGCCGCGTCGGCGACCTGGGCCAGCAGGGCGGGCTCGAGCATGGTGATGTTGTAGCGGGCATGGCTGATGCGCCCGGCGTACGGCAGGTCCGGCGGGGCGAACAGGACGACGTCCCCGGGGCCGAAGTCGTCCTCGACACCCTGGAAGGTGTGGTCGCGCACGGTGCCCTCGTGGACGACGCACAGGCAGATCCTGCCGAGCGGGTTCACCGCGTAGCTCATCTCGAAGGACAGGTCGAGTTCGTCGACGCTCACCGGGGCGATGGCGGCCCGCTCGACCCGCAGCCTGCTGGAGCCGGGCGTGCCGCTGCCTATGCTCATCCTGGCGTAGGCACGGCTGAGGAAGTCCTCGGTCGCCGCCAGGTCGTCGCTGTCGAAGCTCAGGCTGTCCATGGGGCCAGTGTCCCCGGGCCGCGGGGTCCCTGGTCCCGTCCGCGTGAGCGCATTTCGTTTTCTGTACCGCGCGAGGCCGGGAGGTTCGCCTGGTGGCTGGTCTCGGAGCGGGCCGGAAGCGAGCCTCAGGGCATGACCGGAGACGACGGCGGGCTGGACGAGGCCGCGGAGCAGGTCGGGGCACTGGCGGAGGAAGTGGCGCAGCTGCGCCGGGCCGTGGACGCGCACGCTCTGGTCGACCAGGCGATCGGGGTGGTCATCGCCGTCGGTAACCTCCGCCCCGAGCATGGCTGGACGGTCCTCAAGCACATCTCGCAGCACACCAATCTCAAGGTGCGTGAGGTGGCCGACGCACTGGTGCGCTGGCCCTCCGGCGAGCAGTTGCCCGAAGCCGTGCGGAGTGCCCTGGCCCACGCGCTGGAACATGTCCGCGACCTCCACCGGGAGCCCGCGCGCGGGGTTCCCGATCCCCGCACCACCTCCGCCGAAGCACAGCCCCCGGGGCGGTGTCGCCCTTGACCTGTACGGACGCGGCGGGATCGGTCAGTCGGTCGGTTCATCCGGTTCGGGGTGTTCGGGGTGGACGGTGCCGTTCGCGGCACGACCTCGGGGACCCGAGCCGGCCTCGTCGGTGTCCGGCACCTGTCCGGCCCGTTCATCCCGTCCTTCCGGCTCGTCCGGTACCGGGACGGACAGGGGGTCGTTCTCGTGGTCGCCGGTGGCCTGCTGGTCCTGGGGGTCGCGGGGTACGGGCTTGTCGGCGGACGCGCGCCGGCGCCGTTCCTCGTCCGTCCCGTCGTGCGTCCGGTCGGTCCGGTCGTCTGCCGCATTCACTGGCGTAAGCCCTCCTCGTCGTCGTACGCGCTCGCCGCCCTCCGGGCTCAGCGGTCGAGCGCCCGCTTCAGCTGGGCCTTGTTCATGGTCGAACGGCCCTCGACGCCGCGCCTGCGGGCCTCCTCGTAGAGCTGGTCCCTCGTCGGGCCCCGGGCCCCTCGGTGGGAGCGCCGGCCGCCTTGTTCGGACGCCGACCTCGGGTCGCGCAGCGAGACCTTGCTCGCGGTGCGGGACTCGCCGGATCGCGCTCGCTCCTTGTTGACGGTGCGGGCCGCGATCTCCGTGGCCCGGCGCGGTGACTCCCCGCGCTCCTCGGCGGACTCCCTGATGTGCTCGTACTGACGTTCCCGCTTGGGGCTGGCTCCGCGGGGCATGACGCCACCTCCCGCTGCTGTTGGCTGCCGGGCCGGTCATGTCGGCGAGTGCCCCGGCTGCCGCTCATGACACCTGCGGATCGCCGCGTTCCCGTGCCCACAGGGGCAGGGCGAGCCAGCACAGGAGGAAGCAGAGCACGGCGGGGACGACGAGCCAGAGGGCGAGGGTGTCGTGCAGGACGACCCGCAGGATGAGCAGGAGGGCGGAGCTCAGGGTGCCCAGCAGCAGGACCAGGCCGATCACGGTGAGCCGGGCGGCCCACCGGACGGTCCGCGGCTTGACGCGGCGGCCGGTGAGCATCCTGTGCAGGGCCACCGGGCCGATCAGGGCGCCGGTGGCGCCCGCGCCCAGGAAGACGGTGATCAGGTAGATGACCCGGTCCGTCTGGGGCAGCTCGGCGAAGCGGGGCTGGAACACGACGGCCAGCAGGAAGCCGAAGAGGATCTGCACGCCGGTGAGGGCGACCCGCACCTCCTGGAGGAGGTCGTTCCACTGCCGGTCCGCCCGTTCCTCCTCGGTCTCCTCGCGCCCGCGTCCGAGGCCCTCGTCGTCCGGTGTCACGCCGGTCCTCCCTCTCTGCCGCCCGCGCCCCGGTGCCTCCGGTGTCCCGGGCGCGCTGCGGGTGCCCCGGGGCGGCAGGGCCAAACCCGCCGGCGACACGCGGGCCGGTCGGAGACCGCGCGATGGTTCGCCGCCGTGCGGGTACCCGGCGAGCACGGTGAAGACCGCGACGGAAATCGGGAAAGGACGTGAACGGACATGAGGATCGCCTTTCTGGTGGCCCCCGAGGGCACCGAGCAGGTGGAACTGACCGAGCCCTGGCAGGCCGTGCTCGACGGCGGTGACACCCCGTCACTGGTCTCCACGGAAAGTGGACACATACAAGCGTTCGATCATCTCGACCGGGCGGACACCTTCCCGGTCGACGAGGTCGTGGGACGGACTGCCGCGGGCGACTTCGGCGCGCTGATCCTGCCCGGGGGCGTCGCCAACCCGGACGCGCTGCGCACGGTCCCCGACGCGGTCGCCTTCGTACGGGCCTTCTTCGGGGCCGGGAAGCCCGTCGCCGCCATCTGCCACGCGCCCTGGACCCTGATCGAGGCGGATGTCGTCGACGGACGCACCCTCACCTCCTGGCCGAGTCTGCGCACGGATCTGCGCAACGCCGGGGCGACCTGGGTGGACGAGCCGGTCCAGGTCTGCGGCGACGGACCCAGCACGCTGATCACCAGCCGTAGGCCCGACGACCTCAAGGACTTCGCCGCCGCGTTCACCGTGGAGTTCGCGAAGGCGTCGGCGGTCTGACCGGAAGGGGGCGCCTCATGCCCCGTGCCCCGGCGGCGGCCACGCCGGGGAGCAGCAGGACGCCCAGCAGCACGATCCCCACGAGCAGCCGGGCCACGTAGTCGCCGATGTGGCCGGACCGGAGGCGCCGCAGGGGGCGGGTCCAGCGCGTCGCGGACCGTGCCGGGTCGCGGACCGTGCCGGGTCGCGGACCGTGCCGGGTCGCAGACCGCACGTGGGGAGAGGGCACCCGCCAGGGCCGCCGACAGCAGCCCGAGGGCGGTGCCGGCCGGGGACCAGTGCGGCGGTGTGGCGTCGGCCGGGCCGCCGACGGCGTGCAGCGTGTGTGGCGATTCACTGGCGCTGCGTGGCCAGTCACCAGGAAGGCCATCGGCCCGAAAGCGCGTCGACCCGCATGAAACTACCCGCCCCGGTGGTGCTGCTCGCTCAGCGCCACGCGCCGGTGCATGCCGGTCATGACATAGCCGTCGCGCGGCCGGGTCGGCATCCGCCGCAGCGGGATCGAGAGGTCCTGGGCGGGCAGGGTGTGCCGCAGCCGGGCGAGCCGAGGCAGGAGGGCGGTCAGCAGGGCGAGGGTGATGTCCTCGCCGGGGCAGCGGTGGCCGGTGGCCGGATCGCCGCCGCCCTGCGGTATCAGCACGTCGGGGCGGGCGGACCCGCCGGGGGCGAAACGGTCGGGGTCGAAGGCGTACGGCTCCGGCCACCACACCGGGTCGTGGTGGAGCCCGTACACGTCCAGCAGGACCAGGTCCCCTTCGCGGAGTGGCGTGTCCTGCCACTGGGTGTCCCGGGCGGCGAGGCCGCCGAGGAAGGGGACAAAGGGGTAGAACCGGCGGATCTCCTGGGCGAAGGCGCGGGCGTAGTCGTCCATGTTGTGGTCCGGGTCTTCGGCCGTCGCGTCGGCGGTGGCGTCGGCGATTCCGCCGTGGGTTTCACCGGCGAGCGGGGCGCGGTGCTGGGGCCAGCGGTGGAGGGCGTGCGCGGCGAAGGTGAGGAACCAGGCGACCGCGACAACGGGCCGCAGCACGTTCAGCAACTCGACGGCGACGGTACGAGGGTCGGGCTGACCGCTGCCGGCGTCGCAATAGGCGGCCATGGCCTGCGCCAGGGTCGCCTGGCCGGACGGGGCGCCCGCGGAGCGGAGTTCCTCGATCAGCGCGGCGAGCCGCCGCTCCTGGCGCTGCCGGGCCCGCCGGGCCCGCGTCCGGCGCGGTCCCGGCGTGGCGAAGCCGTCCACCATGGCCACCAGATCCCGCGCGTTGTCCGCCACCGCGTCCGGCGGCAGCGGGACTCCGGCCCAGCCGTACACCGCGCGGGTCAGGATCCGGGCCGTCTCGTCGAAGAGCACCACCGGCTCACGGCCGGGCCACTCGGCCTCGGCCCGCTCCCACTCCTCGCCCACCCGCTCCACGAGGGCGCCGATCCGGTCCGGGTCCGTCAGCAGCACCATGAACAGCGCCTTGCGCTCGCGATGCGGCTCCCCGTCGAGGGTGTGTACGGCGCCCCGGCCGAAGAGGGTGTCCAGGACCGGGCCGGGCAGGGCGTCCGTGCGCCGGAGGTTGCGTTCGTCGTAGAAGAACTCCACGGCGCGCCGTCCGTGCAGGGCCACCCCTCGTCGCCCGAGCACCCGCACCGGGACCGCTTCGGCTTCGGCGGCGCGACGGCGCAGGTCGGGCAGCCAGCCGTAGCCCTTGCGGAGGAGGGAGAGAGTGCCGTCGGCGAACGGGGCGGGGGCACGGGCGTGGCCGGGCGTCGGGGTGGGGATGCGGGTGGTCGTGTCGTGCGCGGGTGTTGTCCTCATCTTCCTCGTCTTCCTCGTGGTCCTCGTGGTCCTCGTGGACGGCGGGTTCCACGGACGGGGGACGTCACACGTGCCGGAGTCCCGGAGATGTCCTCAGCGCCCGGAGCGCGGGGGTGCCTCAGTGATGTCGAGGAAGACCTGGTCGGCCTGGGGCCAGCGGTCGGCCACGGCTGCCTTGATGCGTTCGGCGACCGTCTCGACCTCCTCGCTGTCCAGACCGGGGACGAGGTCGATGCGGGCGGCGACGAGCGCCGAGTCGGGGCCGAGGCGCATGGTGAGCAGCTCGGCGACATTGTCGATCTCCGGCTGCCCGTCGAGCATCCGGCGCATCGCGGCGCGCAGTTCGGGATCGATGGCGGCCCCGATGAGCTGGTCGCGGGACTCGCGGGCCAGCCGGTAGGCGACGTACACGAGCAGCAGTCCGATCGCCAGGGACGCCGCCGCCTCCCACACCGGGTTCCCGGTGACCAGGTGCAGCCCCATGCCCGCCATGGCGAGCACGACCCCGACCACCGCCGCGCTGTCCTCGGCGATGACCGTACGGTGCGCCGGGTCACTTGCCGTCCCGCCCTGGCTGCGGGCCTGGTACAGCGCCCGCGCGAGCGACGTTCCCTCGGCGAGCAGCGCGACCGCGAGGACGGCGAGCCCGACGGCGTAGCGCGACACCGAGGGGGTCGCGGTGCTGCGCAGGGCCTCGGCCGCCTGGAAGAAGGAGAAGCAGCCGCCCATGACGAAGATGCCGACGGCGGCGAGCAGCGACCAGAACCATCGTTCCTTGCCGTAGCCGAACGGATGCCTCCGGTCGGGCGGACGGCGGCTGCGGCGCAGCGCGGTGAGCAGGAAGACCTCGTTGAGACTGTCGGCCACCGAGTGCGCCGCCTCGGACAGCAGGGAGGGCGAGGAGGCGACCAGACCGCCGGCCGTCTTGGCGACGGCGATGACCAGGTTCGCGGCGAGTGCGATCACGACGGTCAGGCGGGTACGCCGGTCCGCGCGCCTACGTCGCACCCGCTCACCGGCCTTGGTGTTCTTGCCGGTCATCACTTCGACCGCCCGCACAGCAGAGCATCGGTCCGCTCGCGCATCAGCCCGTCCATCCGTCCACCCGTCCGCGTGCATCCATCCGATCCATCGGCCTGCCTCCCGCTCCGGCCCGGTTGTCGCCGCCGCCGAGGGGCAGGGAGGCAGCGTGCTCCTTGGCGGACGATGCGGCGGGCCACCTCAACCGGCCGGGCGCGTCGCACCCGCCGCGGGCGGCTGCGGGTGCGGGGCATCCAGATCGTGGCAGCGGTCTCGCAGTGGCCCCGATCGCGGCAGCGGTCTCACGGCGACCGCGACCGCGGCAGCGGTCACGCGGTGGTGGCCCTGACGGCGTCAGTCGAAGCGTCCCCGCCCCGACAGGGCGTCCCGCGCCCGGTCCACCAGGCCGACGCCGGGGGCGAGCAGTTTGTTCGCCGGGGGCTCATCGGGTACGGAGGGGTGCGGGCGGGTCGGCCCGACCCGCTTCGCGCGGCGGATCTTCTCACCCAGGGCGTCGAGCACATCGGCGGAGCAGACCGCGCGCAACCGGGGAAAGAGGTTCTCCTCCTCGTCGCGCAGGTGCGCCCGCACCTCGGCCATGAACCGCCCCACGAGCAGATCGAACTCCGTGTCGCCGGCGCCGTACCTCTCCAGCTCCTTCATGAGCCGTTCGGCGGAGGCGTGATCCTCGATCTCCCGGTCGGCCAGCGCGTCCCCGCCCTCGATGTGCTTGCGCACGGCCGGATAGAGATACGCCTCCTCGGCCACCGAGTGCCGGACGAGTTCGATGGTGGCCTGATCGGCGTACACCTTGCGCTCCCCCCGTACCGGGCGGCAGTGCCTCGATACCCGTGAAGTACTGCTCGACCTCCCGGTGATCGGTGACCAGCTCGTCGATCACATTCCCGCCGTGCCCCATGGCTCTTGCCCTTCCGTAGTCCCGTTTCGTCCGTTCGTTACCCCTGCGCTCCCGAGTGCCCGCCAAGCGTGAACCCACACGGGTGGGAGTGGAACGGCCGAAAGGGGAAACTCGGTTCACAGGCCGGTGTCAGGCGGCGATCCCCTGGGGGCCTGTCCGGCCAGGCTTCTCTGGTTCAGCCCATGTGCCGGAGGAGCCGCCCGAAAGGGTCGCAAGGGCCGCAAGATACGGGTCCGTGTCCTGGGGAATCGGCTGCGAAGCCGATTTTCCAGGACCGTCTCCCGGCGGGCGGCGGAGCACCGGACGGGCTTGCACTGAAATCACCTGTGCCATCTCCGCTGATGAGCGGCCATCACCACGCATGTCCGGGGTCGGGTCACCACGCATGTCCGGGGTCGGGTCACCATGCATGTCCCGGGTCCGGTCACAGCGCATGTCGGGAATCCGGTGCTCCGTCGGCCGGATTTTCCGCTGCCCGGACGGTTCTCTCGCCATTCAGTTCGCCGCGCCGAATTCTCCCCGTCAGCACCGGGGCACCGACACGCGCGACACGGTCACAGCCGATCACCGCTCACCGACCAGACTCGCAGGGAGCCCCATGCCGGGCAGGTCCGGCTGCGGGACGGGAAGCCGCCTCCAGGTCCATCGAAAGGGCCCGCACAGTGACCACGTCCGACCTGGTCTACACCGCTCTCGGCCTGGGGGCACTGGCTGCGGCGGTCCTGCCCCGGCTCGTGGAGCGGCGCCCGCTGTCGATGCCTATGGTCTTCCTGGCCGTCGGCGCTCTCGTCGCGCTCAGCCCGTTGCCCCTACCCGAGGTGGACCCGGTGGCGGACCGCGTCCCGGTCGAACACCTCACCGAGATCTGTGTCATCGTCTCGCTCATGGGCGCCGGCCTCGCCATCGACCGCCCTTTCGGCCTGCGTTCCTGGGCCGGGCCCTGGCGGCTGATCGGCGTCACCATGCCCTTGACGGTCGCGGTGACCGCCGCGCTCGCCTGGGTCCTGCTGGACTGGCCCATCGCCGCCGCCCTGCTCGTCGGGGCGCTGCTCGCGCCGACCGATCCCGTCCTCGCCGCCGAGGTGCGGGTGGGTGAGCCGACCGGCGACGAGGACGACGAGGACGAGGTCCGCTTCACCCTCACCGCCGAGGCAGGACTCAACGACGGACTGGCCTTCCCCTTCGTCCTCGCGGCCGTCGCACTCGCCGCGGCGGGCGGGTGGTCCCCGGTGGACTGGGGACGCTGGCTCGGCATCGACGTCGTCGCCAAGGCGGTCATCGGGGTCGCCGTCGGACTGGCCCTGGGGCGTCTGCTGGGCTGGGTGTTCTTCCGGACGGGCGCCTCCTCGCTGCGGCTCTCCGAGCACAGGGAGGGCTTTGTCGCCCTCGCCGCCACCTTCCTCGCCTACGGGGTCACCGAACTCGCCCACGGCTACGGCTTCCTCGCCGTCTTCGTCACCGCCTGCACGGTACGGTCCGCCGAACGCGGCCACGGCTATCACACGGTGCTGCACGAGTTCACCGAGCAGATCGAACGACTCCTCACCGCCGCCCTGCTCTTTCTTCTCGGCGGCTACCTCGTCACCAGCGGCCTGTCCACCCTCACCTGGCCCGAGGCACTCCTCGCCGCTCTGCTCATCCTGGTGATCCGCCCGCTCACCGGCTGGATCGCCCAGCTCGGCTTCGTCACCGGCCCCCGGGAGCGATGGATCACCGCGGCGTTCGGGCTGCGGGGCATCGGCTCACTCTTCTATCTCGCCTACGCGCTCGGCCAGGACGAGTTCGGTGTACCGCCGGAGCGGCTCTGGGCCCTCACCGCCACGGCCGTGGCGCTCTCCGTGCTCGTGCACGGGGCGACCGCGGCCCCCCTCATCCGCCGCCTCGACCGCCTGCGTGAGAAACGGCCGGCCCATGAGCCGCCGTGACCACGGGACAGGGAGGGCGTTCGGAGAGGGCATTGAGGGGACCGAGCCGGAGCTCAGAGGACGGAGCCGGGGTCACCGGGCCGGATCCGGCCCCGCCAGCCACCGGCGTCCCCGCCGCTCTCCACGTACTCCTTGAAGCGCCGCAGATCACCCTTCACCCGTCGGTCGATCATGCCGAGCGCGTCCGCTCCCTTCTCCGCCATCCCGGACGGCTCGACGTCCATGGTGAGTTCGACCCGGGTGTGGGTGTCGTCCAGCCGCTCGAACCGTACGGACCCACGCTGCCGGGAGTCGCCGTCGACCGTCCGCCAGGTGATCCTTTCGTCCGGCAGCTGATCGACGATCTCGGTGTCGAACTCACGCCGCACACCGCCGATTCGGGTCGTCCAGTGGTTGTGCCGGTCATCGAGCTGCGTGACCTCCTCGACGCCCTCCATGAACTTCGGGAACGTCTCGAACTGGGTCCACTGGTCGTAGACCATGCGCAGCGGAACGTCCACCTCGACCGTCTTGCTCACCGTGCTCATCAGTGCCTCCTCGGTTGCCCGCTTGCCCGGTTGCCCCGTCGCCCGGGGCCCGGGGCCCGGGTTCTGCGGGGCCTCTCCGTGCATCGAGTGGTCGCAAAACCCGGAGCGAAACATTTCGTCCGGTACGGGTCCGGTACGGGTCCGGTACGGCCGGAGAAACCGGAGGCGAAACAGCGGGGGCGAGCAGCGGGCTGAGCACCGGAGCCGTGGCGGAGAACCACCCGGCCCGAACGGACATTTGTGCCGGCGTCGAAATGGGTGAACTCTGGAGGCGGGCCCTTCCGGCCCCGCACCGACTGGAGTCAACCATGATCATCGTCGGAATCATTCTCCTGATCATCGGCCTGGTGGCCGGAATCGGCATTCTGTGGACCATCGGCATCGTTCTGGTCGGGATCGGTGTGGTGCTGTGGGCGCTGGGAGCGCTGGGACATGCCGTGGGCGGGCGGCGCCACTACTGGTAGCCGACCGGCCCGCCCCGGTGATCGTCCCCGAACCGGACCCGGCCCTTACCCGACTCCTTCGCCAAGGTGTCCCACGTCGTGCCCCAGCACGACATGACCGAGGCCCTGAGGACCTGAGGATCTGCCGTGCGGTGACGCTCCCGATGACGTCGTGACAGGACACGGCCTGCACCCGGACCTCCTTCGAGATCGCCCGAGTCCGGACCGGCGGGGAACAACCGGCCACGGCTCCTTGCCCGACGGAGTTGCCCGTACCGACCACCTCGCTCGACCGGCCCGGACCGGAGCCATCTCGGCACACCCTGCCCCTCAACTCCACGGCGGCGGTGACTGGTCCATCTCCGAAGGGGTAGTCGCACGACATCAACAGGGAGGGAGGGCACAACGCCCATGGAGATCTCAGGCATCATCAGCGCCATCGTCATCGGCACCGTCATCGGGGTCCTCGGCCGACTGGTCGTACCGGGCCGCCAGCGCATCGGGATACTGTGGACCATCCTGGTCGGCATCGCCGCCGCGCTCATCGGCACGGCCCTCGCCAGCGGCCTGGACGTCTCCGACACGGACGGCGTCGACTGGGTCGAGTGGCTCATCCAGATCGGCCTCGCGGCCGTCGGAGTCAGCGCCCTCAGCCGGATGCGGCTCGGACGCTGACCGACTCTCCGTCGGACCGGCCCACCCCACACGTGGCGTGTCGGGTGGGTCGGGGGCGCTCCACCGGGGTACCCGTAGCGGGTCAACAGGGCGGACCGGACCGGGTACCCGTGGCGAGTCGGCAGACGGACCGAATCCGGCGAGCGCGGGTTCCGTCCATGGCCGTCGGCTGCCGAGCGCGGCTCGCGCCGACGCCTTGGTGCCGCGCCCCGGCCGCACCGCACACCGCACACCGCACAGCGGATCTGGCCCTCCGTCCCGCCCGGCTCACCACGCCCCAGGAGAAGACCATGAACGGCAAACCCGCCGAGAGGGAGCCGAGTCAACCGTCACACCGCCGCCCCGATGGCCTCAGCGACGCCACGGTGAGAGCATTGGGAACCCTTTCCGAAGCTCTGGAAACCACGGAACGGGCCCGGGGCAGCCTCTACGCCTTCCATCAGCTGACCGGCGGCGCGGACCTGAAACTGGACCAGGCGCTGGAACAACTGCGCGCCGCGGGCCATCACGCCCAGGCCGACCTGCTCGCACACGAGATCGTCGGACGGAACGTCATCCCCGGCCAGTGGACGTTCCAGATCATCGAGGCGTACAACGCCCACTACTACCGGCCGTTCATCGCCGTCGAGGCCCGAATCCGCGAGGAACTGGCCCAGGGACGCCGGCACCTCCACGAGGCAGACCTGAAGCAGGCCCGGCGTACCCACGGACACCCTGCCCACACGCCCCGGCCCTGACCGGCCGGCGCGCGTTCGGCCGTCCGCTCACTGGACGCGGCCCCTCTCCTGTTCCCCCGGGCCGGTGTCGTCGTCCTCGGGCGTGTGGACGTCGAAGACATTGATATTGATCTCGACCACTTCCAGGCCGGTCATGGTCTCCACCGCGTCGGTGACATGGGTGCGGACGTCGTGGGACAGGTCGTGGATGGGAATGCCGTACTCCACGGCGATCTCGACGTCGATCGCGGTCTGCTTCTGGCCCACTTCGACCTTCACAGCGCGGTCGGCGGTGGACGATCCCGGCATCTTGCCCGTGACGGCGCCAAGGGCCTTTGACGCTCCGCGTCCCACCGAGTACACCCCGTCGGTTTCGCGGATCGCGATACCGGCAATTGTGGACACGACTCCGTCCGCGATGGTCGTTTTGCCACGGGGACCACCGTTCTCCTCCCGCTTTCCGTCTGTCACCGTTTTCTCACTCTGAGATATGGTCATTTCTGCCTCACAGAGATCGGAGCAATGCGGCTCGCGCGCAAGCCCTTCACCCACTGTGCTCTTGTCCGTCCCCTTCCGCCATCAGTGGGCGGATACCGGAATCAGTATCCGGCCCGGTGAGGCCAGGCGGTCTACCGGATAGCGCAGAGTGTTTCGCAAGTCCGGTCAGGCGCAAAACATCTGGCGGTAATTCAGGTCCTGGTGATTCCGGCGAGCAACCCTGGCGACCCTTTCCAGCGCGATGACGGGTTCCGGTCCGGGCGCTTCACACGGTGACGGTCACCGACCGTGGCTCTTCGTACCCGCCCGGGGCTCTTCACACCTCTCCCGCACCCGATCAGTTTTTCCGGAAATGTTTTTCCTGTGTCACACCGGGAACTCCGACTGTAGGTGCTTCGGACAGCAGGCACACCCGTGGGTCGGTTTCGCGTCGACCACGCGTGACGCCGCGTCGTCGCGCCGGACGCCTCCCCCTCCCGCGGTGCCAGCCACCGGCACTCTCCACGGAGGCGCATCATGCCCCCCAGCAGGACCGCACACCGGCATCCCCACGACGACGCACCCGACACCGCAGCCGGCTTCGCCAGGCTCGCCACCCTCCCCGAGGGGCCCGACCGCAAGGAACTGCGGGACGAGCTGGTCTGCGACTGGCTGCCCATGGCCGACCGCATAGCGGGCCGGTTCGGCGGACGCGGCGAGCGCGCCGAGGACCTGCGCCAGGTCGCCGCCGTCGGACTCGTCAAGGCCGTCGACCACTACGACCCCGCACAGGAGCGGGCCTTCGAGGTGTACGCGATCCCCACCATCACCGGCGAGGTCAAGCGCCACTTCCGCGACACGCTGTGGGATGTCCATGTCCCCCGCCGTGTCCAGGACCTGCGCAATCAGGTCCGCCGCTCCCGCAGGGAGCTGGCCCAGACCTCCGCCGGCCACGAGCCCAGCGTCCGGTCCATCGCCGAGCACGCACACCTCAGCGAGGGCGAGGTGCGCGACGGACTGGAGGCGCTGGAGTGCTTCGCCGCCCTGTCCACCGACGCCGTCACACCCGGCACCGAGAGCACCACCCTTGGCGACCGGCTCGGCTACGACGACAGCAGCTACGACGCCGTCGTGGACCGGCTCGCCGTCGGGCCGTACCTCAGCCGCCTCCCCGAACGCGAGCGGACCATCCTGTACCTGCGCTTCTACCGCGGTATGACACAGAGCCGCATCGGCGAGGAACTGGGCCTCTCCCAGATGCACATCTCCCGCATCCTCACCCACTGCTGCACCCAGCTCCGCGATCAGATCGCCACCGACGCGGCCTGACTGACGACCACGGCCCGGCAGTCGCGCGCATCCTCGCCCCGCACCGGGAGGTGGGGGACGGGCGTGACCGTCCGGAAACTCCCGGCCGACGCCCCGGCTCCACTCCGTCGCCCCGTCCGGCAGCAGCCGGAGACAGGCACTCACAGGTAGGCGGAGGCACGAAGGCAGCGGCAGGAAGCATGGGCCACAGCAGGAAGGGCACCCGTTCGCCGTCTTCCGCCACGCCCCGTCCGGCATCGTGCGCCGACAGATCGTGCGGCTTCGGCACCGCTCACACCGCCCGCCCTCCTCCCAGGACGCGGGCAATGAAGAGAAGGGCAACGTACGACCATGTCCTCACCGATGGAGACTCCCGTTCCCACCACGGCCCACCCCGACGATGCGGCCGGCTCCTACGCCGCCCTGCTGGAGCGGGTCCGCCACGACGGCGCCTATCCCACACGCGAACGCGCCGAGGAGGCGGTGCGCCACGTACTCGGTGCGCTGGGGAACCAGCTCGTCGGCGACGAGCGCGTGGAACTCGCCGCCCGCCTCCCCGTCGAGGCCGCGACCGTCCTCACCTCGCAGATACCGGCCACCACCCCACTGTCCGGCTGGCAGTTCGTCAAGGAACTGGCCGACCGCAGACCCGCCGGCCCGGCGACCACCCGGTGGGACGTCGGCACCGTTCTGAGTGCCGTGGCCCAGCTCGCCGGCCCCGAACTCACCATCCGCGTCATCCATCAGCTTCCACCCGGCTACGCCCTGCTTTTCGGCCACTCCGATCTCACCCACGGCCGGTGAACGGATCACGAACGACCGGATCACGAACGACCGGCATGGGGACCCAGCCACGCGGAATCCCCGGCCCAACCCCCTCCGGAGACGTGGCTCCCGGATGAATGGCCGTACAAGCTCGGCGCGCCCGACGCTGGAACGCATCGAGGCGGAACCGGGCAGCGACCAGCGGGACCTCCCCCACCCTGCTCAGGAATCCATCAAGATCGGCATCAAGATCGGTTGCCACAACCGTCGAGATCCGCTGGGCGGTCGCCCAGCGGATCTCCCTCCCCCCACCTACCCACCCGAGGCGTCCGAAGACACCGAGGATCGGCCCTGGCCGCTCAGTGCCCGAAGGCGTCCTTCACCTTCTCCTTGGCCTGCCGCGCGTCGCCTTTGGACTCCTTCACGCGCCCTTTCGCCGTCATCCTCTCGTTGCCCACGGCGCGGCCGGCCTCCTTCTTGACCTTGCCCTTGACCTGTTCGGCTTTGGCCCGGACCTTCTCGTCCTTGGCCATGAGATCCACGCCCCTTCCCGGACCGTGTGATCGGCGCCCGCACCGCGGCGGGTGCCCCTTGCACCAGCCGAGTACCACGACATTCACCCCTATAAACAGACAAATGGCAAGCGTCAAGAAGTACTCACCACGACCGACCGCCCATGGACGCGCCCAAGAATTCCCCGGGCTACCCCTGGGTACCTGGCCGTCTAGCCAGGGGCACCGGAGCTGTCCGGCTCCTCGCCCGGCGCCCGGAGCGCCTGCCGTACCGACCAGACCACGGCGACCAGGGGAACGGCGACCACCGCGCCGATCACACCGGCCGTGATGGCGCCCCCGACCACGGCGAGCGCCACCACGACGGGATGGAGCCGGACCGCCCAGCTCATGACCAGCGGGTGCAGCAGGTGCCCCTCGATCTGCCCGATGACCACGATGAGGACCACCACGACCCCCGCGATCAGCGGTCCCTTGGAAGCAAGCGCGATCACCGCGGCGACGGCCAGGGCGACCGGCGAGCCGATCAGCGGGACGAACGCGGCGAAGAACTCCAGCAGAGCCAGCGGCAGCGCGAGGGGCACACCGAGCAGGGTGAGCGCGAGGCCGACGAGGATCGCGTTGACCGTCGCGACGAGCAGCACGCCGTGGGTGTATCCGGTGAAGGTCCGCCACGCGGCCCGGCCTGCCACGGCGGTACGGCCGCGGAACCGTGACGGCAGCTCGGCGCAGAACCAGCCCCAGTACCGCTCGCCGGAGTGGATGAAGAAGACGGAGCAGAACACGGCGAGCGCGAGCACGGTGAACACCTCGATCACCCGCCCGGCGCCGCTGAGTGCGGTACTCACCACGGCGGAGCGGTGGGCCGAGAGCAGTTGCCCGAACTGGGACTGGAAATCGGTCAGGGCATGCGGGGAGAGCCGCAACGGCGGCCCTTCCAGCAGGCGAACGATCCGGTCGAAGCCCGTGTGGAAGTCCCGCGCCAGCGTGCTCTCCTGCCCGGCGACAACCTGCCCGACCACCGCGAACACACCGCAGATGAGGGCGATGCTCCCGATCATCGTCAGCCCGACCGCGAGCGCGCGGGGCAGCTTGCGGCCCAGCAGCCCGGCGGTGGGCCGCAGCACGGCCGTGGCCACCAGCGCCAGAAACACGGCGAGGGCGATCTGGTGAAAGCGGCCCAGCACGGAGAAGGCGCCGAGGATGACGACGACCACCACCACGACGCGCCACGCGTACGCGGCGGCGACCCGCAGCCCCTCGGGCACGGGCACCGGGTGCCGGACGGGGGCGGGCGGTGAAGGCGGCGGCTCGTCGTGGCTGGACATCCCTCTTCCTGTACCGCCACCGGACCCAGCGGCCACCTGAGTGCCACCCCGTTCACCCGGAGGACACCCCGCGAATCCGCTGACCGGTCGGCGGCGGCCCTGCCAGGCGACTTCCGGGCCCGGCCGGTCCCCCACCACCCCAGCACCCCATCGCCCGGGGCCCTCCTCGACGAAGGTTCCCGTTCACCCCGCACGCGGGCCGACCAAGGGCGGGGTCACAGTGCAGCGCACGAGCCTGCCGCGTCGCCCCTTCACCAGTGGCTCACATGGCGGGCAGAGGTCCTGTCAGGCGGCTCGGGGTTGGAACACATCCCCCTGGAAGGATCAGCGGTAGGATGAGTAGCATGAGTGAGCCTACCGGCAAGTACTCGATCACCATGCCCCGCGACATCGCCGACGCCGCCAAGGCCCGCAGCGGCCCCTCCGGCCTGTCCGCCTACGTCGCCGCCGCCGTCGCCCGTCAGATCGAACGCGACAACCTCAACGAACTCATCCAGGTCGCCGAAGCCGACCACGGACCCGTCACCGACGACGAGATCCAGGCCCTGCGCGACCAACTCCACCAAGCCCGGCAGCAACAGACGCGAGGCGGGGCCGACGCCGCGTGACCCGCTCCCCCGCCCGGCCCGGCGGCACGCTCGTCCTGGACAGCGAGGGCCTCGCCAAAGCCGTCCTGCGCGACCGCACCGTCACCGGATGGCTCGCCCTCGCACGCGCCGACGACCTCCGGGTCATCACATCCGCAGCCACCCTGGTCGAGGTGGTCCATCCCCGGATCAACCGCCCGGCACTGGAGTGGACGCTGTCCCGCCTGATCGTCGAACCCGTCACCGAGCCCATCGCCCGCCACGCCACCGCCCTCCTGGCCGACGCCGGCCTGCACGGCCACAAACACGCCATCGACGCCATGCTCAGCGCCACCGCCCTCGCCGCCCCCGGCCCCGCCACCATCCTCACCTCCGACCCCGAGGACCTGACCGCGCTGTGCGGCGGACGTGCCACCGTGATCAAGATCTGACCCAGCCCGTCTCGCCCCGACAGCACCCTTCGGTCCGGCCGCTAGTCCTTCAGGCCGTACGGCTGGTCGTAGGAGCTGAGGAGCCCTTCGATGCGCTGGTTGTTGATGGACTGCCGGTCGTAGAGGCATTTCGCGTACCGGCTGAGCAGCACCTCGACGCTGTTCCCGGCCCGCTGGGCGACCTCGGCCGGATCCGCGCCCGCGCACAGCCAGGTGGACAGCGCGGAGTGCCGCAGATCGTACGGCCTCCTGGCCAGTGGTGTGGCGAGGGGGCGGGCGGGAAGGTGAGAGCGCGGGCCTCCTCCCCCACACGGTGAAACGCCGTGTAGCCGATGACCCGGCCCTGTTCGGTGAAGAACAGCCTGCCGCCCTCGGCCGTCCCGAAGGTGGTGACGTGCTCCCGCCACATCGCCACCAGGTGCGGTGGCAGGGGCACCACCCGAGTGTCGCCCGGTGGGCGGTTCTTCAGCCCGCGCTCGTCGTGGAACTCGCCGGTGTCCGTCCAGCGTTTACCTGCCTGTGGCCGGGTGCGGTGCAGGACCAGACGCCCCCACCCCGTGGTGGGCAGGCGGCAGTCCGGCAGTTCCACCGCGACCGCCTCCTCCGGCCGCAGACCCGCGTAGTACATACCGGCGAAGAACCCGACCAGACGACGGCCGCGTGCCCGGCTGTAGCCGCCGACGTAGGAGACGGCGTTCAGGAGATCCCGTGCCTGGTGAGGGTTGGCGACGACCCGGGGGTCCACGCTGACGGCCGGCTTGGGCAGCCTCCAGCGGACTCGATTCAGCGGATGGCTGCCCAACTCGCCGCGCTCCACGGCGTAGTGGAGCGCGTGGACCAGTACCTTGCGCTTGCGCCGCATCGTCTCAACCGCCGCCTCCCCGCCGTCCGTCTTGCGGCGCAGCGACTCCAGCACATCCCGCGCCAGCACCGGGTCCTGAAAGTCCTCCAGAGGGCGGGAAGCCCTGGCCACCCACTGCAACACCAGCCGGTCCTCCGCAGGGGCCTCCTCCCGCCCCGGACCGGTAACCACGAAGGCCCAACGGCGAAGGGAACGGCGCAGCAGCGGCCCGCCGGGCCGCCCGGGAAGATCCCAGAGCATCGCCAAGGTGACGGCAGTCAGCGCCTCGCTGACCTCGTCACGGGTCTTCGCCGCCCGGCCCGGCCAGTGAGCCCGCGCGTACTCAGTGGCGAAGTCGTACCAGCTCAGCTGGGACGGACCCCGCAGAGCGTAGGCGGAGCTTCCGCCCTGGGCCAGACCGACCCGGATGGCCCGGACCAGCTCCGCACCGAACTCCCCCGCCAGATCCGCGACCGCACCACTGCTTCGATCCGACGGATCGTCCGGGCTTCTATGGGCTGAAAGCCCGTCCACCGTGGCCTCGGCCACGGTGCCACCATGCTCGTTCAGTGCCATGCCCGCCTCCATTTCTCGCATCAGCGGGTCATGGCTGCCCGGTTCCGCTATGCACACATCCCCCGGCAAGGAGGCAATCGGACAGTTCCCGGTTGACGAGTGCAAGGTGCTGCGGGGCCGCTTCGGAACAAGCACAAGGAATTGCCTGGTACTTCACGCACGCGAAAACACGACCCGCGCATTGCCAACCCCCAGCCCAGAAATTCTGTCCCGCCCAGCACGGGAGCCGAACAGCCAGCGGATGGACAGAGCTGTGCCGTTGCGCGCCCCGTGGCCATGGTCATGAGCGGCGTCGCCGCCCGGGAACGACGCCTGACCGATCACTCATGACCCGCCTTGCTCTCCGCCGGCGGCGGACAAGATAGCCCTGGATCCCCGGATACCGAAACCGGCCTTCACCCGCACGATGGAAGAACCACCGCCACGCCCTGTCCCCCGCCAGAAAGGCCCGCGCCGCGAACCAATCCCACAACTGCACACCCGACGGCAAAGCCGCCCCACGTATTCAGGAAATCGGACCACCACGCCGTAAACACCCGGCTCCAGTCTTTGCCGACGGCAGTGAGGCAGTACGGGGCGCCGTCGGACGTGTTGGCGGGTGAAGCGCCGGGACGAGCCAAGGGGCGCCGACGGCGCACTTTCCCTTGGTCCCGCGCCTCACGAGACTCCATCTGTTCGATTGAACCGCGCACCTTACACCTCCTACGCTTGGTACAGAAATCCTCAACGGACATCGCCTCACGTCACAGGGGCCCACCGGGCAGGAAACGGGCAAGTGGAATGAATGAGACTTTTCCTCATCGCGGGATATACGCGGGATCGCACGCCTAACGAATCGTCAGTTAGGCCGCTACCCAGGGAAAACGCACAATAGTTCGATGGCCTCCGGAGCCGTGTGCGCAGGTTCGAATCCTGCCGGGGGCACTCCGGAAACAACTCCCGACCTGGGATGTACAGGTCGGGAGTTTTTGCTTACCTGCCAAAACGCACACGGTCGGTTGACCGTTGCTCCTTTCGGTCGGCGCGGCCTCTCCGGCGTCGGGATCCCTCTCGTCCGCTGACACGAATCCGCAGGTCAACGGTCATTCGCCGGCGTCCATCGACCATCGCCACCGCTGGAACAGCAATCGCGCCGCCGCGAGATGATTTCAAGTTCAGCGCTTCATCAGGACCCCTTCTGACCTGCCGAAATGCGGCTGAGGCCACACAGAAACGCAAAGGGTCTGGAGGGCAGGAGGTCGGCGACGGCTGTACGGATCGCCCCGCGGCTGACGCCGTGGTCTCGGGCGAGGGCGGCGATCGAGCGCCCTTCCAGGTACCCGGCTCGCACGTCGGGAGTCTGGGCGGCTGCCACGGCTGGGCGGCGCGCCCGCCCTTCGCGCCCTTGGCCTCGGCGGCACGAAGCCCGTCGTACGTCAGCTCGCGCTGGAGTTCGCCGGCGGCGGCGAGGGTCTGCACCACGAACTGCACGGAGTTCGCCGAACTTCGGACCGGCGGGCCCGCCTGTGTTTGTGGGGCGGGCCCGCTTGCGGTGGATCGGCTACCGGTTCAGCTGGTCTTGACGGGGGTCAGGGTGAAGCCGTCGTTGGGCTTGCCCGCGAGGAGGTCGGCCAGACCGCCGCTGAGCGCGTACGTCGTCGCGCTCGGGCCCGCGGTCACGTCGCTGGTGACGGGGTCTTCAACGGTGTCGGTGACCGTCACGGCGGCTTCCGTCCAGCCGTTGCGGGGCTTCACGTGCTGGATCTGGGCGGGCTCGCCGGACAGCAGACCGCTGCTGACCGCCGTGAGTGAGCCGTCCTCCAGCAGCTGCATGCCGGCGGTGGGGGATGCCAGCGGCGCGGAGAGCTGCACCTTCGCCGCTTCTTCAGGATGCTCGACGGGCACCCTCACCAGGGAGCCGTCGGCCATGGCGATGATCAGCTGGTTCCCCTCCACCCACTCCACCGCCGCCATCCCCACATCGTCGAGGAAGTTGGGAATGTCCAGCGTGCCCTGGAGCAGGTCGCTGCGCAGGAAGACCGAGGCGCGGCCCTCGGTGTCGATGCGGAACACGGTCGGGGTCAGCTCGTCGACGGCGTAGGCGGTGCCGTCGGGGGCCACCGTCACGTCGGAGATCAGGTGCTGCTTGCCGTCGAGGGCGATCGCCGTCAGATCGACGCACCAGTCCTGCTCACCGGTCTTCAGGTCGTAGCTCCCCACACCGGCGATACCGAAGGGCGACTCCTTGTCGGAACGGTCGGCAGTGCCGTAGTCCACATTGCTGACCAGGATGCGGTCCCGCTCGCGGTCGACGTTGACGGCCTGGGCGGACACCAGCTCCGGGTCGTCGATGTGGGTGCGCACCTGTCCGTCCGGGCTGACGGCGTAGACCTTGCCCTGCTTCAGCGAGCCGGCGAAGAACGTCTGCGACTGCGCGTCGTAGTCCAGCGAGTGCGGGAACACCTGCGGGCCGTCGGCCTTGATGGCGCTGGGGGCCTGCTGCTCGATCTGCTCGACCCGGGGCTGCTCGGAGCCGGTAGCGGAGTTGGCTCCGTCGGAGGAACCGCTCACGGCCAGCGCCGTTCCGGTGGCCGCCATGGCGACGATTGCCGCGCCCGCGATGGCGATCTTCAGCTTCGTCTTCTTCATTGTTTCTGTTCCTCACAAGAGTCGGGGCCGACGGGTACCGCGGTGACCTGGTGCCGTGCGGAGCACCAGGTGTGGTCACTCGCCGATGTCGCGTCCGAGGAGGGCGGCCAGCCGGTCGAGCGCGGGGGCGTCCTCCGGAGCGTTCCGGTACGGCGCGAACGGAGCACCCGGTCCGGAGGGCAGCTGCTCCAGCAGGCCGCGGGCGAACTCGATCTCCCGCTCGACCGTGGTGTCGTCGAACAGAGCCTTCTGGCCGGTGGACCGGGCCAGATCCCAGCCGTGCACCAGGTGCTCGACGGTTTGCAGGTGCAGTGCCACAGCGCCGGGCACCTCACCGATCGGGGCCTGCACCATCCGCTCCAGCGCTCCCGGCGCCCCGAAGGCGGACACCAGGGCGGCGGCCGACGTCCGGAACGTGTCCTTGAGCGGTTCCGGGGCGGCATCGGCATCGGCATCGGGCACCGTCACGGGCGGCTCCGCCCCCATCACGACGGCGAAGGCGCGCTGTCCCGCCACCAGATGGTCGATCAGCTGCTGGACATTCCATTCGGTGCAGGGCGTGGACGCGCTCCGCTGCTGCTCCTGTACGGCCTCGACCAGGCAGGCGACGGTGTCAACCACCTCGGTGAAAGCGGTGACGGGTGTGGTGGACATGGGGAACCTCCAGGAGAAGTGAAGTGAAGACGATGCAGGGGGAAGCGGAGAAGGGCGGCAGCCTCACCGGCGGCAGGCAGGCATGCCTGACAAGGGCCCCGGCGACAGTCCCTGCCGGTCTCGGGCCGGTCTCGGGCCGGTCTCGGGCCGGGGGCAGCCTCGGGCCGGGGGCTGCCGGGTGATGATCAGGTGTGACGTGCCGGGCGGAGAGTGGAACCGCGGCGGCCGGACGGCCGAATCAGGAGCGAGCGGGAGGAGCGACGTGCGCGGGGGTGCCATCGGCGGGGCGGGCCGTCGCCGGCCGGCCCGCGGGGGGCAGGAGGGTCTGGTTGAGCAACCGCAGTGCCGCCTGAGCGGCGGAGTCCGGCGCCGCCGTCGTCACCACCACCCGGATCCCCTGCCCCCGGGGAACCTGGAGCGAGTGCTGCACCACGTCCAGCTCTCCGACCGTCGGATGGCGCATCCGGTACTCCGCCATGTCCCACCCGCGCACCCGGTGCTCGGCCCACAGCGCGGCGAACCGCGGGCTGCGCATGGTCAACTCGCCTATGAGGGTGGCCAGCTGCGGGTCGTTCGGATATTCACCGACCGCCTGCCGCAGCTTGCCCACCACGTCCCGTGCCTTCCTGGTCCAGTCCACGTACAGGTCACGTGTATGGGCGTCCAGGAACACCAGCCGGGCGGTGTTGGGCCGCGTGGCCGGGTGATCCGGGCTGTCCGGGGCCAGGTGCCCGGCGAACAGCGCATGCCCGGCGCGGTTCCACGTAAGGATGTCCGAACGCCGGCCGAGGACGACCACGGGTGAGTCCCCGAAGGCGTCCACCAGTTGGCGCACCGCCGCGGTGACCCGCTCGGCGGGGAGCCGGCGGCGGCTCTGGCGGGCATCACCGGTCAAGGTGTGCAGATGGAGCCGCTCCGTGTCATCCAGCCGCAGAGCCGTGGCCAGCGCATCGAGGACCTGCGGCGAGGCGTTGAGCGACAGCCCCTGCTCCAGCCGGATGTAGTAGGCCACGCTGACACCGGCCAATTGGGCCAGTTCCTCACGCCGCAGCCCCGGCACCCGCCGCCGGTCGCCGTAGTCCGGCAACCCCACATCTGCCGGCTTCATCTGCGCCCGCCGCGTGGACAGGAACTCACCGAGGAGGGATCTGCCGTGCGTTCGTTCGTCCATGCGGTCGAGTATGGCGACGGTCTCCGGACATAGCCTGCCCCTCGGAGTAGCAGCCACGACACCGCGGAGCACGGGTGGCACCCCTTCGCAGACCAGCGTGCCGAGCCGGGCTTCCTCGCCCTCGTGCGGTCGAAGAGGTTCCGCGGGGCGGCAGCGTGCCGGTCCCCGTACGCCTGGATCCGTACCGCGCTGGACCTGGTGGGCTGGGATTCGCGGTCGACCAGTTCCTGCTGGATCAGCGCTGGGGCGTGCATGCGGGTTCGGCCGTGCTTCTGTTCGCCATCGGCATGCTCAGCGCGCTGCGGGCGATCAGCCAGTAGGGGCGCAGCGAGGGGGCGATGCGCCGGGGCGAGGACCTGCCGGTGACAGCGTTCCCCACGCTGCTGGGACTGTCGGTCGCCGCCGTCGCCGTGATCACGCTGGTCGTGGTGCTGATCGAACCGGACCGGCCGATGGGGGCCAACCCGGGGACGCTGCCGCGGGACCCCGGCCTCCAGCCGGAGCGGACCCGGCCGGCCTCGCGGCGTAGGACCCCGACGTACACGGTCGTGGCGGTGCTCGCGGGCCGGCGGGTCGTGCGGGCACGAGGTGACGGCGGTGGGCGTGGTCGCCGCGGCGTTGAGCGCGCTCGGGTGGGCGGCGTTCCTCTGGGTGGCGCACCGGTGGACCGTGGCGCTGGACACGCCACGCCCGTGCGTGCTTCCGGTGCGCCCGGGGGTGGCGGCGGCGGTCTGTGTGATCGGCCTGGCGGCGTTCGGGGTGGCGGTGCCCTGAGGGTGCTTCGAGGCTCTGGGGGCCTCTGAGCGGACGGGTATCCCCTGGTTGGGGGATCTGGTCCCCCGTGCGAGCTACGTACGGATGTCCACTGTGGGGTGACGATTCCGGATCACCGAATCCGTAGCGTGGGGTGCAGCCGCGGCGCACGGGTCGCGGCCTCAATTCTCTTATGGGGAGAGCACCATGATCCGCCATCACAGGGCATCCGCGGCGCTCGCGCTGGTCTGCGCCGTGGCCGGTGCGGGGCTTGTCGGCTGCGAGGAAGCCCCGACCGCGGATTCGAAGCCGTCCGCGAGTGCCACGGCCGCCGGTGGCGCGGACGGTGCCGCCGAGAATGCCTCCTTCACCGGTACGAAGAAGATCGAGGTCGAAGGCCGTTCGGTGAACGTGTCCTGTTCGGGCGATCCGGTGGAGAGCCAGCCGGTCATCGTCCTGCTGCACGGGGGCGGTGACGGGCTGGACACGATGGCCGACCTCCAGGAGACCCTGGGCGCACAGCACCGGACCTGTTCCTACGACCGGCTCGGCGCGGGCGCGAGCGATCAGCCCGACGGTCCCCAGACCCTCGAGGACGGCGGGAAGGTACTGACGGAGGTGCTCGACCAGGTCGCCGGGGACGCGCCGGTCGTCCTGGCCGGGCATTCGCTGGGCGGGCTGATCGCCGCCAGGTACGCCCCCGACCATCAGGACAAGGTCAAGGGGCTGGTCCTGATGGACGCCACCTCACCGACACAGAGCGCCGACCTCCAGGAAGAGATCCCCGAGTCCGCCACCGGCACGGCGGTCGACCTGCGTGAGCAGACCCTCGCGGTCCTGCGGGGCGAGAGCCCGGAGAAGCTTGTCGTGCCGGACGGGGAAGTCCGCTCCGCGGGGAACATCCCGGTGGAGGTGATCCAGCACGGGAAGCAGTACCTCGCCGCTGTTCCCGAGTACGGGCAGAACCTGGAGCTCGCGTGGTCCGAGGGTCAGCGCAAATGGCTCGCGATATCCAGCGACAGCGAACTGAGCACGGCCGAGAACAGCGGACACTACATCCATGTCGACGAGCCCGATGTGGCGGTCGCGGCGATCCAGCGCGTCGTCTCGAAGGCCGCGGGCTGACGCACCGCCAGGAACGCACCACCAGCAACCGCACCAGGAACCAGGAACTAGGAACCAGGAACTAGGAACCAGGAACCAGAGAACGTCACCGGCACGCCGTCAGGTGACCAGGCCGTGACGATAGGCGTAGACGACGGCCTGGACACGGTCACGGAGTCCCAGCTTGGTGAGGATGCGCGACACGAAGGTCTTGACGGTCTCGGGGCTGATGTGGAGTGCCGCGGCTATCTCACTGTTGGAGAGGCCGTCCGCGATGAGGTGCAGGACCTCCAGTTCGCGGGGGGTCACCGGAAGGTCGTCCGGGGCGTGCCCGGGGGGCCGGATCCGGGCGGCGTGCATGCCCACGAGCCGACGCGTCACCTCGGGATCCAGTAGTGCGGCCCCCGTCACCACGGTCCGGATCCCGTGCAGCAGTTGGGCCGGCGGCGCATCCTTGAGCAGGAAGCCGCTCGCACCGGCGCGCAGCGCCTCGTACACGTACTCGTCCAGGTTGAACGTGGTCACGACGAGCACCTTCGCGCCCTGCGTCACCCCGGCCCCGGCGAGCAGGCGGGTGGCCTCGATGCCGTCGAGCACGGGCATACGTACGTCCATGACCACGACGTCCGGGGCCAGTTCGCCGGCCAGCTCGACGGCGGTGCGACCGTCTCCGCACTCGCCCACGACCCGCAGGTCGGGCTGGGCGTCGATGATCGTGACCAGTCCGGTGCGGACCATCACCTGGTCGTCGCAGACCAGAACCCGGACCGGCGCGGTCATGACGATTCCCCGATGGGTATCCGGGCCCGTACGGTGAAACCGCCGTCCGGGCGGCGGTCCGCGCTGAAGTCGCCGCGCAGGGCGTCGACCCGTTCGCGCAGACCAGAAAGGCCACGGCCGCTCCCGCCGGTAGACGCGGCACGTGAGCCGGAGCCGTCCGTGCCGATCTCCACGGTGATCTCCCCCTCGCCGTAGTGCACCTGGACCGAGGTGCGGCTGCCATGGTCGTACTTGAGTGCGTTCGTCAGGGCCTCCTGCACAACCCGGTAGACCACGAGGCCGGTGCCGGCCGAGAGCGCGGGAGCGCCCTTCTCCGTGAACTCCACCGGCTGCCCGGCCCGCCGGGTCTGCTCCACGAGCGGGAGGAGTCCGCCGACGAACGCGGCCCTGGTCCCGGTGTCATGGTCGGGGTTGAGCAGGTCGAGCAGGTGCCGCAGATCGGTGATGGCCCGCCGGCCGGTGTCGGCGACGCCGGTCAGGGTCTCGTCGAGCCGACCGGGCGCGGCGGTCAGATAGCGTGCCGCCTCGGACTGCACGACCATCGCCGTCACATGGTGAGTCACCACGTCGTGGAGTTCGCGGGCGATCCGGGTGCGTTCGGCGGCGCGGGTGTCATCGGCGACGCGGCGGCGGCGTTCTGACTCGGCGGCCCTGTTGGACCGCAGCCACGCGCCGATGCCCCAGACGAGAGCCAGCGCCAGATAGAACGTGACGAACTCTTCCACGGGTTCACCCGGGGCGAGCTGGTCGAGCGCGACGGCCAACGGCACGTACGCGGCCGAGAACAGCAGTACGGTGGCGCGCCGCTGCCGTTCCAGCCGGGAGCCCAGGGTCAGCACGGTGAGGGCCAGTGCGGTGCCCGCGAAGGAGTGGTAGCCGCGGAGCTGGTCGAGCGCGAAGCCGGTCGACACCAGGGTGAGAGCGACGACGGGCCATCGTCGGCAGATGACGAGCGGAAAGCACTGGAGGGCGACGGCCACGACGGCGAGCCCATCGAAGGGGCGGTTCGGCACACCGCCGAGCACCGTTCCGTGACTGTGCAGCGCCGGCACGAGCGACCCGGCGAAGAACAACACCCCGACGGCGAGATACCGGACCGGGCTGCCGACGTGGCGCCACCACTGCGGGACCTGCGGAAGGTTGGTCACCGGAAGAGCCTAGTCCCGTGCTTCGCGGTCGTTGAGTCGGTCGTGCGGTGGGGCTCGGTAGGATCCGAAAAGGGGTTGTGTGCGCCAGGCAGTGTCCTGGCGATCATGAGCGGAGCCAGCTGACGAGCGCGGCTGCGGCAACGGTTCCGAGCCCGTTCGACGGTGTTGCGCTTCTTGTCCCCAGCGCCGCGGGGAACGCCGCAGCAGCGGCCCGCCGGGCCGCAGGGGAAGGTCCCAGGGCATCGCCAGGGTGACGGCGGTCAGCGCCTCACTGACCTCGTCCCGCGTCTTCGCCGCCCGGCCCGGCCAGTGCGCCCGCGCGTACTCGGTGGCGAAGGCGTACCAGCTCAACTGGGGCGCGGGCCGCAACGCGTGGGTGGAGCTGCCACCCTGTGCCAGGCCGCCCTGGATGGCCCGCACCAGCTCCGCGCCGAACTCTCCCGCCAGATCCGCGACCGCGCCGCTGCCTCGTTCCGACCGGTCGTTCCCATTCCCATGGGCTGAAAGCCCGTCCTCCGTGGTTTCGGCCACGGTGCCACCACCGCGAAGCCCGTTCAATGAGCGTTTTCCAACCTCACGCTGATGCGTGGTGAGGCACAGGGACAGCCTTGACGACGTCGGTGACGCGGTTGGTGCTGCGGCGGAGCTTCGCAGGAGGCGCCACCCCCTGAGGGTGGCCATGGCCTGCTCGCCGAGGCGGCGGATCTTGGCGTGAGCGGAGTTGTGGCGGCGCTTCCACCGCTTGAGGCGGCGGCCCCGAAACGGGCCCCCTTCTTCACGATGATGGTCGCCTTGGGCTACGGTCGTGCCCCGTGCCTGCAAGGGAGTGGTGCTGATGCCCCGTCATGTACTGGCCGCGACGCGCATGGACGGCAGGGAGATCGCCCGCGAAGAGCGCCCCGCCGCGCCATCGCTCACCGTGGTCGCCGCGTACGGAGATCTCCATGCCTGCGACTACGTGACCGTCTCCCAGGGGGAGTCCGTCGGGCTCTACGCCCGCGACCCCGGAGGCACGTGGGACGCGGTGAGCCCCGGAACCGACGCGGTGACCACCGACGAGATGCGCCTGTGGTTCGAGCTCACCCACCACTACCCGGGCCCGGACGGGGCGGACCCGAACCATCCGCTGGGCAGGGCCCCGCAGCCGGGTGCCGTCGGACGCATCGACGAACGGCGCGCCATCGCCCTGGTCCAGGAGCACATTGCCACCGGCGGCCTGGACTACCCGACCCAGGGCCTGGTCGCGGATCGGTTCGCCGCGGGCTGGAGCGTTTACGCGCCCGTCGACGTCGACGACAGCGATCCCATGGCCTTCCTCGACATGCCCGTCGGCCGTTCGGTGTTCATGGTCGGCGACACGGGGCGCATCAAGGAGGTCACCTCCGCGATCCCGCCCGGACAGGCCGACGCCCTGTTCACCGCGGAGGAGGCCTTCGTACGGCGTCCGCCCGCCGAGGAGGCGTTCATGAACGACCTCAAGGCGGAGTTCGAGCGCCTCGATGCCCGGTCCGGGCAGCCGGGTGCGATCACCGACTTCACCGTCGTCGGCACCCCGCCCGAGGACATGACGGCGGCCCGCGTGACCGCGCTGACCGACGAGATCGCCCGCCAGCTGGCGCTGTGCGGACCGCAGCGGTGGGAACGCATGGTGGCAGCATTCTCCTGCGCCGTCTCCGCCGAGACGGCCGATCTGTGCTTCTGGCAGCACGAACGGCCCATGGAGACACGGGTGCCGGAGCACATAGCCCTCCTCGTACGCCGCCAGCGCCACCTCGCGGCCGCCATGCCGGCCGGACCGTGGCTGCGTCTGATGGTCGCCGTTACCAAGGGGCCCGGCGGCCAGGCCCAGGTCTCCACCCAGTACGACTACGGTGACGAGCGGCTCCCCGACGGGCAGTTGCTCGCCCCCACGCACTACCGCAACGACCTCGCCGCCTACCCGCGGGCAGGGGCACCGGCGTGGCTGCGGGCCTATGCCGGGGCGAACGGCCAGCGCACGGCGTCCCCGCACACGGCGCCTCCACGATCCGCACCCCCGCGCCAGGAGGCCCCCGAGCGCCCCTTCGTGGACAGTCTGGTCGGCTGGACGACACACGTGGTCGCCGACCAGCAGCGGATCACGTACGGCGGTGACTCGCTGACCTGGGAGGAGATCGAGTGGGTCCGGTATCCCGTCTCGCGGACCAAACACCAGGGCTTCCTGTTCCCCTCCATGTACACCAATACGTACACGTTCGGCGTGGGCAGATACGGGAACTCACCGAAGAGTCTGGAGAATCTGACCTGGAGCAAGGGCGGTAAGAGGGCACAGGCCCCCGAAGCGTGGCTGGCCCTGGTCGAGTTCGCACAGCGCGTCCTTGAGCCCCAGTTGCTCGCGCAGCGTCTCGACGTGATCCGGCGCGGCGGGTCGTTCACCATCGGCGAGATGCGTGTGCACCGCGGTGGGCTCACGCTGCGCGGGGTCATGGAGGCCGATTGGGGTTCGCTCACGGACGTCAAGGTCGCGGACGGCCTGGTGTGGATCCATGAGCGGGGCAGGCAGCAGGCGGTGAGGGTGTCCCTCGGCAGCGCCAACGCCGTACTCCTGCCCCGCATCGTGGCGGCCATGGCCGGCTGAGCCGCGGCTATCCGTGCAGGCGCCCCGAGACCTGCGTGATCTCCTCGGCGCCCAGCGGGTACGGGCTGCCGTACAGCAGCGGACCGGCGACGACCGCGGGACCGGCGACGGGCGCCGCGCCGTGCTCGGCCGCGAGCCGGCTGGCCACGGGGTTGGGCGGGCCGGAGCGCGCTTGACCCGGGCCGTCCTCGGCGTACCAGAGGGTGAGCTCCTCGCCGAGCTTGGTGGAGCGTATGTGCTCCGAACCGAGAAGACGAGCGACCTCCTGCACGAGATCCATCCCGTACGACGCGGTCTTCACCTGCCGGATGCCCCTGTCGGACACGAGCAGCAGGCCGGACGTCACCTTGTTCCGCTTGAAGAGTCCCATCCCGTCACTCTATTGACGCGGCCACATCACCTGCCACCCTCTTCCCTGACCCCGTCACGCTTCTCGGGCCCGTCACGCGCCGGCGCTTCCTCGCGCGCGGTGCTCCTGGCAATCCGCACATGCGGAGCCATGGATTTCGCTCGGTGGGGGTGAGCCTTCTCGAAGCCGGCCACTGGACGAAAACCTGGGCGGCAAGGTGACCAGCGAGCCCGTCACGACTGCTTCCATCGCGGGCGCCGGCGTGAAGCCTGAGTGCGGCAAAGACGGTCGCCCCCGTGCAGGAGGCGACCGCCGGAAGTCTGCGTAGGGTCAGTGAGCCGGCCTCCGGAGCCGTGTGCACAGGTTCGAATCCTGCCGGGGGCACTTCGCAGGAAGTGCCCGAAGACCCCACCACCAGCGGAAGCGCCGGCAGTGGGGTCTTCTTCGTGATGCAGTCGAGCGCCTCCAGAGGGTGACTGAGCGCCGTATGGTGAGGAGTGGTCGACACGACACGGAGCGTGACCGGTCGTGGGTGACCACTGGTAGGCGAACTGGCGGCTGCGGGAACGAGTGGGTGGTACGCGATGGTGGCACGGGGCGGGGCGGACGCCGAGGACCCGGCGGGCTCGGAGGAGGTCGCGGACCTGTTCCGCGCCATCGGGCGCATGGTCAAGGCCGCGCGGGAGCGAGCCGGACTGACCCAGCGGGAGCTGGGACAGCGGGTCGGCTACAGCGAGGAGCAGATCTCGGCCATCGAGCGGGGTCGGCGGACGCCGCAGCCGGAGTTTCTGATCGCGGTGGATGAACTGCTGGGGTGCGGTGGGCTGCTGGCGGTCCTGGCGAAAGACGTGGAGCAGGCGAAGGAACGACGACGGGTACGGCATCCGGAGTGGTTTCGGGACTACGCGGATCTGGAGGCGAAGGCAGTCGAGCTGTGCTACTTCGCCAATCAGGCCGTACCTGGTGTGTTCCAGACCGAGGCCTATGCACGCGCCGTCTTCACCAGCAGGCAGCCGTTCTTTGACGAGGAGACGATCGAGCAGCGAGTCACGGACCGGCTGACCCGACAGAAGCTCCTTACCAAGTGGCCGCCACCGATGGTGAGCGCCATCGTGCAGGAAGCCGTACTCAGGCAGCCATTCGGGGGTCGGGCGATCCAGCGTGAGCAGCTGGAACGCCTGATCCAGGTCAGCCAGTTGCGGCATGTCGAGATTCAGATCATGCCGACGGAAAGCGAGGAACACGCGGGGATGGGCGGACCGTTCACCCTCCTCGGAGTCAAGGGCAAGCCGCGCATCGGCTACCTGGAGGTCCAGTACTTCGGCCGCCTGGTCACCGACCCGGAGGAAGTTCGGGTTCTCGCGGCGAAATATGGCAGCATCCGTGGGCAGGCACTCACTACGCGTGATTCCCTGCGCCTGATCGAGAAGATGCTGGGAGACCTATGAACACCGAAACGTTCGCGGAACTTCACTGGTTCAAGAGCACGTACAGCGGTGACGAGGGCGGTGAGTGCGTCGAGATCGCCTCCGACCGCGCTGCCGTCCGCATACGGGACTCGAAGGCGTACGGCGGCCCCCAACTCGCGTTCGCGCCCGGCGCCTGGGCCGGGTTCGTTGCGGGTGTCGGGCGGTCCGACTGACCTTCTCCGCCTGAGGGTTCCCCACTCAGTCGCGTTATGCCGAGGCCCCTTGCCCGGTGGCGTCCAGCAGTGTCTGGTTCGCGCCGCCGGACAGGCGGGCCTTCTTCGCGCGTGGGGGGGCCGGAAGCGGGTGCCGAAGGGCTCCTGGCGCCGGTCTCGCCGGTTGTTCCCCGTGGTCCGCGCACCGCTTCCCCGCCCGTTGTCAGTGGGCGCCGCTAACGTTCTGATTGTTGTCGCACCGGTGCTGGGGATTCCCGGCTGAACTGTGCTTTCTTCTTGCTGGCTTGATGCGTGAGGCGGGGATCGTGGGTTGGCTGTCGGCGGGTGACGGGTATGAAGTCGCCCTGGTGGAGGGGCGGGTGGCGGCGCGGGCCACCTCGGGGCGGGCCGCGGGGCGGCGGCTGAAGTCCCTGCCGCGTGCGCTCAAGGACCACCCCGAGGTGGACCGGCTGCGGCGGTTCGCGGAATGGCTGGATCGGCATGCCGCGGGGTGTGTCGCGCAGGTGGACTCCTGGATGGTTTCGTCGCTGCCCGTGCCCACCGGCCTGCTGGCCCGGGTGTGGCCGGACGATGCCTGGCAGGCGGCCCTGCGTGATCTGGCCGTGGTCGGCGACGACCCCGACGAGGTCGGTTTCCTGCGGGGCGCCACCGAGGACGGCGAGCTGCGGGTGGTGAACCTCGACGGCGAGACGGTACGGCTGTCCCCGCGCACGGTGACTCTGGCGCACCCGGTGCTGCTGCCCGACCTCGACGACCTCCGGGAGTTCGCCGCGGAGCTGGGCATCGTCCAGCGCGTCGAGCAGATCCACCGGGCGACCTGGCAGCGGCCCGGCGACCTCGACCCCAAGGCCGGCGAGATACGCGAGTTCGCCGGCGGGTCCTTCCGCTCGCGCTTCGCCCTCGCCGCGCGCGCCAGCTCTCTGGGCTACCGCGTCTCGGGCGGCTACTCCACGGCCCGGGTGCGCGACGGCGGACGCACCGTCGAGGCCTCCGTGTGGATCGGGGAGCCGTACTGGGAGGACTCGGTGGAGACCGGTGCGCTCACCTGGCACGGGCAGGACGGGCGGGCTCTGGCGCTGCGCGAGGTGGGTCCGGTGGCCTGGTCGGAGGGGATGCGGATGGCGGCGGCGCTGTACGCCGGGCGGGACATCGAGGAGGGCAAGAACTCATGAGTGGGGGGAATCAGGTGGGGACGCAAGTGGGGGCGCAGGTGGGGGCGCAGGTCTCGCACGGGGCGTACGAGGACGTGCTCGCTGCCGGGGGCGTGCTGCCGCCGGACACGCGGGACGCGGGTGAGCGGGCGGTTCCGCTGACGGCGCGCAGGTACCGGCACCCGGGGCTCGACGACCGGGTGGTGGTGCGGCTGGTGGCCGGTGAGCTGGGGGCCGCCGAGGATCTCGCCGCCGGTTTCCTCGGACTGGAGCAGGACGGCGAACCGGCCGTGGTGGGGCTGGGGCTGCGGCAGTCGCTGGGTTTCCCGGAGTGGGTGCTGGTGCACCACCCCGCGGACGGGCACCACGCGCTGGGCGTCGTACCGGATCTGGAGCGGGCGGCCCGGCAGGCGAAGTCGCGGCCCAAGGCCGCCATGGACGCCTATGTGGAGCTGGGCGCGCGGCTGGCGGCCTCCGTCCCGCACTTCCTGCCGACGTTCTACGAGCAGGCGGGGCGGGTCTTCCTCGCCGAGGAGAACGCCACGTACGCGGCGCAGTTGTTCACCCGGGCCCGCAAGGCCGAGGCGGAGCACGGGCTGGTCATCGAGGAGGACCGGCTCGACGCGGTGTTCCTCGAATTCGCCCTCGCGGGCGCGCTGCCGGTGAAGGTGCTGTCCGCGTACGGCCGGGAGCTGGCCGCGCGGGTTCCGGCCGAGGAGGCGCTGCGGCGCTTCACCCGGCTGTGTCTGCGCCGTACGGCGGGCGGTCTGCCGCCGTCCGCGCAGATGGCGGGCGATCTGCGCAAGCTGGCCCGCGCCGCGGGGCAGGACGCCGACCTCGCCGAGCAGGAGTATCTGTCCGAGCTGCTGGGTCTGCCGGCCACCCTGCGTGCCGCGGCCGGCTGGTGGAAGGGCCACCGGGCCGCGCTGGTGGCGCTGGCCGCCCGGGAGCGGCGGGTGCGGGGCGTCCTGCTGGACATGGTTCCGGCGGGCCATGACGACGACATGCCCGCGCTGTGGCTCACGGTGCTGGAGGACTCCGGCGCCACCGCGGGACTGTGGGACGCCTCGCTGCCCGAGGAGGAGCGGCCCCGGGACGGCACGGCGGGCTGGCTGGGCCGCTTCCTGACCTTCCGCGAGCGGGCGCGCTCCTGGCGTGGCTCGACCCGGATGACCGAGCTGTACCCGCTGGTGGAGCGGACCGTGGAGCGGCTGCGAGCCGAACTCCGCGCGTCCGGCGGCGCGTTGCAGGTCACGCACGACATCGATCTGATCGACCTGCTGCTGTCCCTGGACGTCCCGGTGGCCGCCCCCGAGCGCGACGACGCGCTGCCGCTGACGCAGTGGGCACAGGGGGAGGGACAGCGGGAGATGGTGTTCCTGGGCGCCGACTCCCGCTTCCACTCCGCCTTCCTGAAGGGCGCCGACCGGTTCGGCAACCACGACAACGCGCTGCGGGCCATCCGTCTGCTGGCCGTGTCTCCCGGCTGCCGTCCGCTGCTGGCCCGGTGGGTCGCGGGGGTCGTCAGGCGGTTCACCGTGGTCGGTCTGCCCCAGTTGCCCGACGCGCTGGACCGGCTGAAGTGGCTGCCCTCCGAGGCGCTGGCGCTCGCCGAGGACGCGGTGCGCGAGGCCGTCGCCACCGACCTCGCCCCCGTACTCGTACGCACCCTGCGGGCCGGTCTCTTCGACGAACTCGGGTGGCCCGCCTGGGAGGAGGCGGTGGCCGACCTCGTGCCGAAGAGCGACGTGGAGGATCTGATCGTCGCCGACGCCTGGCCCCACCTGGTGGTCGCCGGCGCGGCCCAGGCCCGGGTGATCGGCGCCGAGGGCACCCTGCTCACCCACGACCTGCGCATCCCCGCGGGCAGCCAGCACGGCGACCCGGGCTTCCACCACGTCGACGGCGAACTCCTCGTCTACTGGAACAGCGGCAACGGCGGCCTGCGCGGCTACTGGCACAGCCGGGCCGACCGCGTCGAGACGCTGGAGGGCCCGCACGCCACCCGCGGCACCGAGATGGACTGGTACCGGGGAGACTTCCCGATCACCCTGCCGCTGCCCGGCGGCGGCCGGACCACCGGCCGGGGGGTCGTGCACGCGGGTGACACCACCGTGCCCGAGGAGCGCCCGCTGCTCTTCGACGGCTCCTCCTACTGGGTATGGCACGCGGACTCCGAGGACCGCGAGGCGCACGGCTGGTACGAGTACGACCCGGCCACCGGCGACCGTGGCCGCATGAGCCGGCCCGCCTTCCTCGCCGACGCGCTGCGCGGCGCTCCCGAGGGCAGCAGCTTCGCGGGCGGGCGGCTGCGGCCCTCCCCCACGACCGGTGCCGCCCCCGCCTCCGCGCCCGTGCACGGGCTCGTCGGCCTGCGCAGGCTGACGCTCCCGGACGGTTCCACGCGGGTCGAGGACCTCGCCGGGCACACCCTCACGCTCCCGGCCGAGGCCAGCCGGCCGTACACGCTGGTGATGTTTCCCGGCGCCGAGCGGCCCACGGCGGTCGTGCGCAACAGCTGGCAGCTCGACCTGGTGGACGCGGAGGGTGTCGTCACCGCCTGGGCGAAGACCGACCGCACGGCGGGCTGCTTCGGCGAGGGCACCCTCCTGCTGCCGCCCGTGCAGTACTGGGAGTGCCTGACCCCGCGCGACCCGGCGGGCTCGGCGGGGCTGCGGCGCATCGACCGCGACACCGCCGCCGCCCTGCTGGCGGCCGCCGCCGACCCGGACGCCGAGGGGCTGTCCGGCGCGATCCGCGCCCTGTTGCCCGTCACCCACCCCGCCCTGCTCAAGGGCATCGCCGGGATCGTGCGCTACGCGGCGGCCCAGCAGGGCGTCCTGGACGCGGCGGCGATCCGGCTGACCCGGGCCCTGGAGGGCGGCCCGGCAGAGGAGGGCCCGGCCGGTCCGGCGGACCGTGTGCTGCGGGACGCGATGAGCGGTCTCGGTGCGTGGCGCGGCTACTGGTGGGGCGACGACAACCAGGCCGACACCGTCTTCCGCGCGCTGCGTGTGCTGACCCGTGCCGCCGAGGCCGGTCATGCCGAGGCCGGTCATGCCGAGGCCGGTCATGCCGAAACGGACCCGGCCGACGGGCGGCTTCATCTCGACGGACCCGAACTTCCCGTCGGGCAACTGGAGTTGCCCGCCCTGATCGCCCAGGCGCCGGCTCTCGCCTACCGGGCCGCCGCCGGCACCACCACCGACGAGCACCGCGACGCGCTGCGGCAGCTCCTGGCCGGATTCGACCGGTTGGGGATGGGCAGCGGGTCCGAGGAGTCCGGCCGGTGGCGCAGGGTGACCCTGCACTTGGACGCGCATCGGCTGCGTATCGCCTCGGGCGAGGGGCGGGAGGGCTCCTGGCACGGTCTGCTGCCGCTGGCGGGCGGCGCCTTCGTCGCGGTGACCGGACATGGGTCCCTGGATGACGACGGCTGCGATTTCACCGGCCTCATGCACGATCCTGCGGGGCGGTTTGCCGTGCCGGAGCCCTACAAGGTGCTGTCCTGCGAGCCGATCGGGGCGATCGGGTCTCAGGGCTCGATCGGGTCTCAGGGCTCGATCGGGTCTCAGGACTCGATCGACCAGGGCGGTCAGGGCGGCCCGATCGGCGAGGACGGGCAGCAGGATGGACACCGGGGCGGACGCCAGGGCGGACACCGGGTCGGGCTCGGGGAGTTCCTGGGCGCGCTCGCCGAGCGGGGTCCCGCGCCGTGGTTCCCCGGGGCCGCCGAGGAGTTCGCCCGGCTGACCGGCATCACCGAGACGATGGCCCGGCTGGTCGTCGCCGGGCTGCCGGGCGTCGACGCCTATGAGCGGACCTTCCTCACCACCGAGGCCCGCCAGGCCATCGGGGTGAAGGCCGCTCCCGCGGCGGTCGCCAAGGACGAACTGCGCGGCATCGACAGCGCCGTGCGCGCCGAGGTCGTGGCCGCCCTGCTGCCCGCCGATCCGGTCCGGCTGTGGACCGAGGGCCCGGACGTGGCCGCGGGTGCCGCCGTCTGGAACGCCCGGCTCGGCAGGCGTCCCGCCCTGCCCGAGGAGTTGCTCGGCGACGCCATCCGCGCCCTCAAGCACTCGGCGTGGAACGTACGGCAAGCCCTGCCCGCGCTGCTGGACCCGGCGGGTGCCCCGCAGCTCAGCCGGGATCTGCGCTGGGAGGTCAACGGCGACCGGGTACGGCCCGTCGGCGACGACGGGGCCGGGTTCACCGTGGAGACCCTGGTCGGCGCGGTGGCACTCGCGGCCTGGCTCGCCCACCGGCTGCCCGCGGGCGACCCGATCCGCGCCGCGCTGCCGCCCGCGCTCAGCGCCGTGCGCGCACGGCTGGCGGCCCCCGGTCTCATGCTCGACCTCGGCCGCTACATCAGCCTCCCCGCGTTCCGCAAAGCGGCGGGTTCGCCCACGGAGACCGGCCCGGGATTCGAGCGCTACGGCGCCGTCGTCCTCGCCACCCATGACGACCAGCCCGCCCCGGGCATCCGCGTCGACCTTCTCGACGAGGCCGGTCAGGACCCCCACCTGCCCGCCACGCGCGTCGACGACCACCCGTACCCGGCCGAGGTCGCCCTGCGGCTGGTGCGCGATTCCCGTTTCGCGGCCCTGCTCGCCGACCCCGGAGAGCCGGTCGTGGGCGACCGTGACCAGGCCGGCACCTGGTGGCCGCAGGACCCGGGCCGCTCCGTGCCCGACCTGGTCATCGAGGCGGCGAAGGAGTACGGCCTCGGCGAGGACGCGGCCACGCTGTATCTGATGCTGCTCGCCATGCCCGACCCGACCGACCGGTCCACCGCCCGGTGGACGGGCTGGAAGCCGGCCCGGCTCAAGGCGGCCCGTGCCGAACTGGCCGCCACCGATCTCGTGGTCGGGGCCACCCGGACCAGGGCCGGGCGTTCCCTCTTCCTGCCCGGCGGCTGGGCCGAACAGCCTGCGCCCCGGGTTCCGCTGGAGCGCTGGAAGCTACCGCTGTTCGAGGTCGTCCACGGCGAGCATGCCTCGTTCGGCGTGATCGTGCCGACGGAACCGGTCGCCGACCTGTATCGCAGGGCGTGGCAACGGGTCCTTGATGGCGACGCGCCTCGGTTCGAGGAGCTGAAGGTGCGGCGGGGGCGGCGGCGCTGATCGGCGGGGGGTGCCGTCGTCGGCGGATGCCGTGGGGGGGAGGAGGAGGGAGGTGGGGGGATCGGATACCACCGGTGACCCTGTCTCCTCCCGGCTCCGCCACGCGGTGCCCCCGGCATCTCCGGGCTCCCCCACGTGGTGCCCCCGGGCCCTCCCGGCTCCCCCTCGCGGTGCCCCCGGGCCCTCCCGGCTCCCCCTCGCGGTGCCCCCGGTGCCCCCTGTCCCCTCCCGACTCCCCCGCCCGTCGACGGTCACCGGATCTTCGACGCCTACCAGACCTACCCAGCAAGGACATCCATGCCCCCGATCGATACGGCGACGGCCCTTCCGCCCCGGCAGACGCTGCCCGCCGAAGAGCGGTACGCCACCGAACTCGCCTTCCTCGCCGCCCACGACGAAGGCCCCCGTCCACCCGGCTGGCTGCTGACGCCCCGAGCCGTCATCACCTTCGTCTGCGGCAGCACGGGCGATCCCCTCAAGCTGTCCAAGCCTCACGAGACGCTGCCGGACCAGCTCGTCATAGCCCCGAAGTTCGTCGGCGAACGCGCCCTGGTGGAGCGGTGTGTGGTCACGCTCGCCGGAGAGCGCGGTCTGCTGCTGGTGGGTGAGCCGGGTACGGCCAAGTCGATGCTCTCGGAGTTGCTGTCGGCGGCCGTCTGCGGCACCGGCGCACTGACCGTGCAGGGCACCGCGGGCACCACCGAGGACGCCTTGCGCTACGGCTGGAACTACGCCCTTCTCCTGGCACAGGGACCCACTCCCCAGGCCCTGGTGGACTCGCCGGTCCTCAGCGCGATGCGCTCCGGACGGGTGGCGCGCGTCGAGGAGATCACCCGCTGTCTGCCCGAGGTGCAGGACGCGCTCGTGTCGATCCTCTCCGACCGCCGGATGAGCGTGCCCGAACTGTCCGGCACGGACGAGGCGCAGGTGGCCGCCGCTCCCGGGTTCACGGTCATCGCCACCGCCAACCTGCGCGACCGCGGTGTGTCGGAGATGTCCGCCGCGCTCAAGCGCCGCTTCAACTTCGAGACGGTGCACCCGATCGCGGACGTCGAGGCCGAGACCGCGCTCATCAAGCGGCAGGCCGTCGCGGCGGTCGAGCGGGCGGGCGCGGCCTTCGACGTCGACGACGCGGTGCTCGACGTCCTGGTGACCGTCTTCCGGGACCTGCGGGCCGGGCGCTCGGCCGAGGGCTGGGACGTGGAGCGTCCCGGGACGGTGATGTCCACCGCGGAGGCGGTGCAGGTCGCCGTCTCCCTGGGAGTGTCCGCCGCCTATCTGCCCGCCGGGGACTCGCTCGACCTGGTCCCCGGTCATCTCCTGGGCGTCGTACGCAAGGACGATCCCAGCGACCACGCGCGCCTGCTGGGTTACTGGGACGGGCCGGTGCGCCGCCGCGCGGAGGACGGTTCGGCGACCTGGCGCCGCCTGTGGGATCTGCGGGAGAACCTTCGGTGACGCCGGCTGAGGATGGGAAGGTGGCGGCTGGTCAGGACCGGGGGGTGGTGGCCGGCCAGGGCCCTCGGGGGGTGGTCGGCCCGGACCCGGGGGTGACGCCCGTACAGGACGCGACGGCGGCGCCCGGCCAAGACCCGCAGACGGCGCCCGCCCAAGACCCGAGGCTGGCGCTCGACGCCCTCGCCGGGTCCGTGGTGCCGTATCTGCTGGGCATACGGCACCACAGTCCCGCGCTCGCCGCGGCCGTGCCCGCGTTGCTGGACGCGGCCGGCGCCGAGGTGGTGTGCGTGGAGTTGCCGGTCGACTTCCAGCCGTGGCTCGCTCACCTCGGCGCGCCCGCCACCCTCGCCCCGGTCGCGCTCGCGGGCGCCGGGCAGGGCGGGCGGCTCGGGTTCTACCCGTTCGCCGACTTCTCGCCCGAACTCGCCGCGGTCCGCTGGGCGCGGGAGCGGGGCGTGGACGTCATCTGCTGCGATCTGCCGATGGCCGACCCGCGCTGGGGCGGCGGGGAGCCGGATGCGGGCGGGGACGCTCGCGAGGCGGCCAAGGCCCCGCGCGAGACGGACAGAGACCCTCACGAAACAGACGGGGACCCTCGCGAAACGCACGGGAGCCGTCGCCAGACGAACGGAGGCCCTCGCGAGACGGAGGGGGACGCTCGCCAGACGAACGGGGGGCCTCGCCAGACGGTCGGCGGGCCGCCCGCTGGTCAGCTCGCGCTCACATCCTTCGCGCAGGCGCTCACCGCCGCCGGGACCGGGCGTGACGGGGACGACCTGTGGGACCGCAGCGTGGAGGTGCGTGCCCCGGGGTGTGCTCCCGAGGCGCTGCGCCGGGCCGCGCTGGGTGTCGGCTGGGCGCTGCGTCAGGACGCCGAGTCGTCCGGCGGGGTGTCCGCCGTGGACCTGGCGCGCGAGGCGCACATGCGGGACACGATCGCCCTCGCGGCGGCGGGTGGACGCCGGGTCGCGGCGGTGATCGGCGCCTTCCACGCCCCGGCGCTGGCCGACGGGACGGCCGGGCGGGAGCAGCCCCCGGGCGACTGCGCGGCCGTACAGGGGGTGCCGACCGCCGAGGGGGTGACGGGGCGACGTGCGGCATCGACCGGACCGGTAACCCCGGGGGGCCCCGCCCCCGTCGTCACCTCCCTGGTCCCGTACGCGTTCGATCTGCTGGACTCCCGGTCCGGCTACCCCGCCGGGATCCGCGATCCGCGCTGGCAGCAGGCGGTGTTCGGCGCCGGGGGCGATCCCGGTCTGCTGCACGACGCCGCGGCCGGGGCGATCACGCGGGTGTGCCGGGAGCTGCGGGCGGCCGGGCACACGGCGGGGACGGGCGAGGCGGGTGAGACGCTGCGCGTGGCCTGCGACCTGGCCCGGTTGCGCGGGCTCCCCGCCCCGGGACGCGGCGAGGTCCTCGAAGCCCTCACCGTGGTGCTGGGTCAGGGCGAGCCGCTCGGCCGGGGCCGGGCGCTGGCGCGAGCCCTGGAAGTGGTCCTGGTCGGCACCGACCGCGGCCGGGTCGCGCCGGGCACACCGCGCTCCGGGCTCGGCCCGTCCGTCGAGGCCGAACTCGCCGCCCTGCGACTGCCGGGCCCCGACGATCCCGCGCCGCGCGAGCTGCGTCTGGACCCGCTGCGTTCGGCCCTCGACCACCGCCGCGAGATCCTCCTGCGACGGCTGGAGGTGTGCGGGGTGGGGTACGGCGAGCCGGTGGCCGTGGCCGGTACGGGCGACGCCGCCGCGCTCTCCGCACGCTGGCGGCTCTCGTGGGTCCCCTCCGTGCCGGTCCGTCTTGACCTGGCCGGGGTGCGCGGCGTGACCGCGGCGCTGGCGGCGGAGGGCACGCTGCGGGAGACCTTCCGCAGGGAATCGGCTGACGGCGGCCCCACCTGCGCCCTCGTCCTTACGGGGCTGCGGGACGCCGCGCGCTGCGATCTGCCCGCGCTGGTCGCCCAGCGGCTGGCCGAGGCCGCCGAGGTGCTGCCCGCGTCCGCGACGATCCCCGAGATCCTCACCGGACTGGATCTGCTGGAGGCGCTGCGCCGGGAGCATCTGCCCGGCACGACGCCCGAGGGCAGACAGACGGCGAGTGCGCTCACCGCCGACCTACTGGAGTCGGCCGTACGGTCCCTGCCGGGGCTGGCGGGCAGCGACGACCCGGAGGAGGCGGCCGCGCTGGTCGCCCTGGCCGCCCGCGCCGGTGAACTGCGCCTGGGGCTGCGGATGGACGAGTCCCTGGCCGGCCTCGCGGACTCCGCGTCCCCCCTCGTCCAGGGTGCCGCTCTCGCCTGCCGGGTCCTGTTCGACCTGGAGGACGCCGAGACGCTCGGGGCCAGGGCCGCCGGCTGGATCGACACGGCCACCGGTCCCGACGCCCGGCGCGCGCTGGCCCGCCGGCTCACCGGACTGCTGACCGGGGCCGCGCCGCTGCTCCAGTCGGCGCCGACCGCCCTCGACCCGCTGCTCGACCGGATCGACTCGCTCGACGACCGGGGTTTCCTGGACCGGCTACCGGCGCTGCGCGGAGGCTTCGACACGCTCACCCCGGCAGGCCGCGACCGGCTCCTGCACACCGTGACGGAACGGCTGGGCGACCGACTCGACCTCGCGCTGGGCGCGTCGCCGCGGCTGCTCGCGCTGTGGACGGCGGCGGACGAGGCCGGTCGTTCGGCGGCGGAGTTTCTGCAGCCGACGTCGCGGGCGCACCGGCCGACCGAGGCACTTGCCCCGGAGGCGGCTGCCTCTGAGACGCCGGTCCGTGGGACGCCGGTCCCGGAGGCGCCGGGACTTGAGGCACCTGTCCCGGCGGCACCTGTCGGTGAGACACCCAGCCCTGAGACTCGTACCCCCGAGACCCGTAACCCTGAGACCCGTACCCCTGAGGCCCGTACCCCTGAGACCCCTGCCCTTGGGGCTGCCGACGTCACCTCCACGGCGTCGCCTCGCGGGTCCGTCGCGGACGGGCCACCCGACGACGTACCGCGTCTGTCGGCCACGGACCGGTGGCGGCTGCTCCTCGGCAGGGAACACGACCGGCTCCCGACGGACGCCCGTCGTTACGCGCACGCGCTCGACGAGCTGTACGGCACGGGTCGCGGGGAGGGCTCCTCGGACCTGGGCCGCGAAGGCGGTCGCGGGGGCGGGCAGGACGCCTCCTTCCCGACCGCGCGCGAGTGGGCCGAGGAACTCCAGGCGCTGTTCGGCGCGGAGGTGCGCGAGGAGGTCCTGGCGCGCGCCGCCGACCAGGGACGCAGCGACGTACTGGCCGAACTCGACCCCAAGGCGGTACGTCCGTCCGTCGATCTGCTGACGTCCGTGCTGTCGCTGGCGGGCGGGATGCCGGAGGCGCAGCTTGCCCGGCTGCGTCCGCTGGTACGCCGACTCGTCGACGAACTGGCCAAGGAGCTGGCCACCAGGATGCGTCCGGCGCTGACCGGTCTCGCCACGCCTCGCCCGACCCGCCGTCCGGGAGGGCGGATCGACCTGCCGCGCACTCTGCGGGCCAACCTTGTCCATGCCCGCAGAAGGCCCGACGGCAGCACCCTGGTGGTTCCGGAACGGCCGGTGTTCAGCACCCGTTCGCGCAAGGAGGCGGACTGGCGGCTGATTCTGGTGGTCGATGTGTCCGGGTCAATGGAGGCGTCCGTGATCTGGTCGGCGCTGACCGCGGCCGTGCTCGGTGGCGTGCCCACGCTCAGCACGCACTTCCTGGCGTTCTCGACGGACGTGATCGATCTGACGGACCGGGTCGACGACCCGTTGTCCCTGCTGCTGGAGGTGCGGGTGGGCGGCGGCACCCACATCGCGGCCGGTCTGGCCCACGCCCGCTCCCTGGTGACGGTGCCGAGCCGGACCCTCGTGGTGGTGGTGAGCGACTTCGAGGAGGGCTACCCGCTCGGCGGGCTGCTGGGCGAGGTACGGGCCCTCGCGGGTTCGGGGGTGCACCTGATGGGCTGCGCCGCGCTGGACGACAGCGGCAGCCCGCGCTACTCCGTGCCCGTCGCCCAGCAGTTGGTCGCGGCGGGCATGCCTGTCGCCGCCCTCAGTCCTCTCGCCCTTGCCCGCTGGGTGGGCGATCGCCTCCGCGGAGAGTCACGATGAGCGCCCTGACGAGCGTGCCGATGCGCCCCGAACTGCCCCCGGCTGCACCCGAGGTGACCGCCGCCGCGGTGGATGGCCTGACCTCCCGGCTGCGCAAGAAGCTGGACGCCGCCGTGGAGACGTACGGGGCCGTTCCCGTCGTCGTGGAGGCCGCCGGGCTGCGGGTTCGGTGCGGTGCGGACGCGGAGGTGGTCCTCACCCCCGGTCCTTCCGGAGCGGTCACGGACGCCGGGCAGGCGGTGTGCAGTTGCTTGCTGGCACCGAGGTGCTTGCACCGTGCGGCTGTGCTGAGCGCGTGTCCGGTGGCGGATGTGGACGCGGTGGCGGATGTGGATGTGGTGGCCGACCCCGGCGGGGACGCGGTGACCGACGGGGACGCCGTGTCAGAGCCGTCGGACCCGGCGACTGGGGCCGGGGCCGGGGCGGGAACGACAGACACCTTGGTCGCTGCTGTGCCGGGGCCGGGTGCCACCGACACCTCATCGCGGACAGAACCCCAGACCGAACCCCAGACCGAACCCCGTACGGAACCCCGCCCCGAACCCCGTACGGAGCTCACGAAAGCGCAATTGGCCGCCGCCCGCGCCCTGTGGGCCGCCGCGGTGGCGGCGCTGGCCGCCGGGGTACCCGCGGCGGGTGCGGTCGCGCAGGCGGAGTTGCTGCGGGCCTCGCACTCGGCGCGACTCGCCGGGCTGCACCGCGCGGAGGGTGCGGCTCTGCGTGTGGTGCGCGGACTGCGGGGCGTCCGTTCCCGCCATGACGGCCACCGGCTGGCCGACCTGGTCGACAACCTGCGTGAACTCCTCCTGACCACCGCCCTGTTGACCGCGCCGGAGCCGCCGGACCCGGCATGGATCGGGTCCGCCCGCCGCGCCTACCGCCCGGAAGGCGCGCTGCGGGTGCACGGGGTGTGCCGGGAGCCGGTGATCTCGGCGACCGGGTTCGGCGGGGTGGTCACGCACGTCATCTCCGACGACGGACGCTGGTTCACCGTCCCGGACGTCAAGCCGGGCGGTTCCGCCCGGGCGCGCGGTGCCGCGACGGCCACTGTCGCGCTGGGGTCGGGCAGTCTCGATCACGCCCGGCTCTCGCGCGGTGGGCTGCTGATCTCGGGGGCGACTTTGTCGTCGGACGGCCGTCTCGGAGCGGGCAAGGGAGTACGGGCAACGCCGGTCGCGGGCCGGTCCTGGACCTCGGGGCCCTTGGCCGCTCTGTTCGCGCGACCTCTCTCCGAGGCCGTGGGCGAGGGGCCGGGGAACGCGCCGGTGAGCGACCCTGACCAGGCGGGACAGCGGACCGGTGAACTGATCGGTTGCGATCTGGTCATCGTAGGAGCGTTCAACGACCACGTGCTCGCGCGGGAGCTGCTGCCCGGCGGAGCGGACGTGGACGGTCGGACAGCCCGGGACGGCCTGCTGATCCGGCTGCTTCCGGCCCACGGCCACCCCGACCTGGCGCACACCGCGAACCTTCGCCGGCTGGCGTCCCGTCCCGGGCTGCGACTGCGTGTCGTCGGCCGCCCGGATCCGGACCGAGCCGCCACGCTCCGGCCCCTGGCCGTCGGCCCACTGCCGGACGACGACAGCTCAACGACCCTGCGCCTGCCGGAGGAGTGGCAGGGCCATGCCGACCTGGGCTACGACCGCCTCGAAGGCGTCCATCTGCCGCCCGGGGACGCCCTGCCGGAGACGGCCGGACTCCCTCGCATCCCCCCGGACCCGGTGGCGGAGGCACCACTGTGGCGGCTGCGGCGACTGATCGAGGTCGCCGTGTCGGGTGGCCGCCGAGCCGTCGCCCAACCCGCACGCGACGGCGACCGCGCCGGGACGGCCGCGGCGCTCCGCCGGGTCGGATTCCGTACGGCAGCGGACCTGCTGACGGAGCTGACCACGGAGGCGGACCGGCGCGGCCGTGACGTCTTCGGCCGCACGGAGGAGGCGGACCCGGACGCGTACGCACGTGCCTGGCTGGCGGCGGCGGTCTACCTCGCGGGTACGGAACGGGCGCTGGTCCGGGCGACGTGGCAGCCGTCGGATGGCGTGGGAGGTGCTCCAGCGGCCTGAAGCACTCCCGCACCATGACGCAACATACCTGAAGACCTAGCACCCTTGGGGTTGAAGGTATCCGGGCGATCTGCCACGCTACTCAATAGCTGACAGGGCAAGGCGCCCTAGGTATCGACCTATTGGGGGATTCATGATCCACATCACGCTCGGCCGGATGCGCTATGTCAGCCCGGAGGAAGACCAGTTGGGCCGCGAGCACGTGGGCTGGGATCCGAACATGGGCGACGAGGCTCTCTTCCGCGCCAACCGAGGCTGCTGGGTCCTCGGTGAGCGGGCAGAGAAGGAGCGGTACGCGCTGCTCTCCTGCGAAGGGAAGGTGCGTATGGCCATCGAGATCGACAGGCTGGTTCCGGTGGCCGGAGGACGCAAGGCGATTGAGGGCAGGTTCCTCAAGCCGGGCGACGCGGTCCACGACGCCTACGTCGGCGATAAGCCTCCCGTGGAGTCGGCCCGCAACCCGATCACGTACTTCGACTCCTCACACGACAGCCGTCTGTGCGGCTGCGACTGCGGTGAACCGGTGGCCGGCGGCTGGTTCCTGGCCGGACACGACCAGAAGGCCCTGCATGCGCGGGTCGCCAAGATCGGCACCGTCCGGGAGTTCATCGACTGGTTCGACAACACCTACGTCGAACCGACTGCCGAATAGCCGCTCGGTTGGCTTTCCAGGGGTCGTCACGACACGGGGTCGTGTCCCCCGGCCCGGCCCGCCGCGCAACTCCGGGGCGGCGGACCAAGCGCGCGTGGCCAGCGCCCCTCTCAGCCGCCCTGGCGGAAGGGGATACCCGCGATCACGGACATTCCGCGTGCGGGGCGGGGCCGGACGGTCCAGGCGGAGGCGAGGTGGTTGACGAGGAGCAGCCCCCGACCGCTCTCGGAGTCCGTGTCCGGGTATGCCAACGTCGGCTTGCCCGGACCCGGATCGGAAACGGCGAGCCAGTAGTGCCCGTCAGCGGGCCACAGGACGAGTTCGATGAGGTCTTCCTCTTCCGGGCAGGCGCCATGGCGGATGGCGTTGGTGACGAGTTCGGAGGTCAGCAGCGTGAGGTCGTCCCCCAGGAGACGGGGCACCTGCGGCAGCGATTGCGCGACGGCGTGCCGGGCCCGTCGTACGGAGGAGGGGTGGGCGGGGAAGCGCCAGTGGACAGGGACGAGGGGGATTTCGGGCATGGCGAACTCCACGGCTGTGTGAGGGGTTTGCGGTCGCCGGTGGCCTACCGCCCTGGCCGCGAGCACACCCGTCCAGGGCTGACGGGCATGCTCGCGCGGTGCGCTTCCGGCACTGCGGTGTGTAACTTGCGCGATACTGACAGTAGATCAGGTGGTGGTAAATTTTCCACGTGCTCGCGAGAATTCACCACGGAACGGGTGAGGCGGCCGAGCGCCATCGAGACACGGCTTCCGGATGGAAGGGACCCCATGCCCCCGAGGACGACTCCAACAGAGCGGCAGAAGCGACTGGGAAGTGAGCTGCGGCGTATCCGTACCGGGGCAGGGATGTCCGCCGAGTCCGCTGCGGGCCTGTTGGGCGTGGACCGAGGCAAGATCTCCAACATCGAGTCCGGAGTCCGAGGTATCAGCGCGGAGCGCCTGCGCACACTGGCCTGCAATTGTGATGTGACCGATGAGACGTACGTCGACGCGCTCGTCGAAATGGCACAGGTGGTTACGGGCTGGTGGGAGCGCTACCGAGGCATACTGCCCCAAGCCTTGCTGGACATCGCGGAAACAGAGAACAACGCTGTGCGCATGCGCGGCGCCAACACCGTGCACGTGCCCGGCATACTCCAGACATCAGAGCAGACGATGGCCATCTTCCGGGCTGCGGTTCCTGCCTTGCCCGAGCACGAGGTTGCTCTGCGACTGGCGTTGCGTGCGGAACGCCAGGGGGTGATCACTGGTGACAGGGCGATTCCGTACGTCGCCATTGTCCACGAGGCCGCGCTCCGGATGCAGTTCGGCGGTACCGATGTGGCCCGCGCCCAGTTGGAGTACCTGCTGGAGGTCTCCGAGCGGGACAACCTCACCGTGCTCGTCCTGCCCTTCGCCCACGGCGCCTTTCCTGGTGCCGGACAGACAGTCGTCCACATCGAAGGGCCCGTACCGCAGCTGGATACTGTGCAGGTGGACAGCTCTCACGGACCCACCTTCCTCCACGCCGAGGGTCAGTTGGCGAAATACCGGGCGCAACTCGATCTGTTGGAGAGTCTGGCTCTGCCACCAGAGCAGTCCAGGGACTTCATTCGTGACATCTCACGCCAACTTTGAGGAGCACCGATGCCCGACATCACCTGGGAGGCCCCGTTCTGCGCGGAGGGCAGCTCCTGCTTCCGCCTCGGCACCGACACCGAGGGCAACGGCTACATAGCCGTCAACGGCCAGGAAACCCACCACCTCACCGACTCCCTCCAAGCCCTCCGCACCCTCATCACCGACATCAAAGCCGGGAAAGCAGACCACCTGCTCTAGGACCGACAGCGCCCGGCACCGCCAGTCGTACCCTGTGCGGCTGGCAGGTGACGAGGCGTCGTACCACCGGCCGGATCCCGTGATCCGAACTTGCGGCCAACGCCCCGAGGCCCTCCACAAGCAGAGATTCCAGCGCGCACCGTGACACGGCACGTGACTGGTTTTCCGGGGCGCTGTTGAGATCGAGTCGCCCGCCGCAGATGATGTTCACGAGGCATCGATGACCCGATGTCTCGTGATCGGTGGCGGCGAAGCGGGGGCGTGGAGTGCTGCGGCGGTACAACGGCATACTGGCGGGGGCGTCATGAGAAGCCGAATGCAGATACTGCTTCAGGCCATGATCGTGGTTGTCGCGAGCCTGCTGGGCATTGTCACCAACTACGCCACCGGCGAGAGCAATGCACCGTGGCTCCTGCAACTGCTCCAGCACGTTGCGATTCCGGCCATCGGACTGCTGATCGTCACGATGGTGGCGATGCAGGTCGTCGTCCATCGGCTGGAGCAGCCCGCGCCTCCGCCGACGGACTGGCCTCGCGACCGGGCTCCGTACCCCGGACTGGATTCCTTCGACGAGGAAGAAGCTGCGGCCTTCTTCGGAAGGGAAACCCAGGCCGAGGATCTGACGCGTCGGCTGCACGAAGTGCAGGACGGACCCGCCGACCGTTTCCTCGTCCTCGTCGGCGCCTCAGGCAGCGGGAAGTCGTCGCTGGTCAGAGCGGGGGTGATGCCACGACTGCGCAGCCGGCGGTGGTCGATCCTCCCCGCCTTCTCACCGGGGTCCAACCCCCTCGCCGCCTTGGCCTCCGCCATCTCGACCGCCGACGGGGAGCGGGATTCCGTGAGCGTGTTGCGGCGCCTTCGGCAGGATCCCGCTTCTCTGCTCGCGGAGTTGTCCCGGCTGCGTGGGAGCAGGTTCCGCCGCGTGCTGGTCGTTGTCGATCAGTTCGAGGAAGTGGTCACTCTCGCGGGCGAGCGGGAACGCGCCCAGTTCCTGGAGGCACTCCACGCTTGCGTGACGCAGGACGCGAGGATCCGAGTACTCGTCACCGTACGCATGGACTTCTTGGGACAGCTCCTCGCCACGGGGCACGCCGACCTCTTCCAGCATCCCGTTGCCATTGGCGCACTCGGCAGGACTCAGCTCACACAGGTCGTGGAGGGACCGGGCGCTCTTGTGGCCCTGTCCTTCGCGCCCGGCGTCGTAGAAGCCATCGTCAACGATGTGGGCACGGACGACGCGCTGCCGCTGCTCGCGTATCTGCTGCAGGAGCTGTACCTCGCCTCCGGCCCCGGTCAGACTGTGCCCGAGGAGCTGTATCGGAGCCTCGGCGGAGTGGCCGGCGCCCTCGCCCGGCAGGCCGACCACACCGTGGCGGAACTCGGTCGCGGAAACGATGGCATCGGCTTCGTGCTGCGCGTGCTGCTCAGATTCGTCACCGTCCAGGGGCAAGAGGTGGCCAGGCGCCATGTGCCGCTGGCCGAGCTGACAGCGCAGGAGCGACGCGTCGTGGACGCCTTTGTCGACGCACGCCTGCTGCTGTCCGACGTACGCGCCGGTCAGGAGCCCTACGCACAGGTGACCCATGAAGCGCTGTTCCGCCAGTGGGCTCCCCTACGGCAGGAGGTCGAGGCACGCACCGAGCAGCTCCGTCAACGTGCCGAACTCGAACGGTGGGCGGATGACTGGGACCGCTCCGGCCGCAGCTCTGACTACCTGCTGACCGGAGAGCGGCTCACCTTGGCCCAGCGCTGGCTCCATGCGCTGCAAGAGAACGGGCAGGCGCCGGAGACCGCGCAGGCACTCGTCGAGTCCTCACAGCGGCGTGATCTCGCCTTTCTGCGCCGTGTCTCGGACAGCATCGGGCAGTACGCGCTCGGCGCCGCGGACCAGCTTCCGGAACAGTCCCTTCTGCTGACGCTGGCCGCACTGGGCGAATGCACCCCGACCCCGGCTGCCCGGCGGGGCCTGATGACGGCTCTGGCATCGAGCCATTTACGCACCCAACTCGACGGACATGCCGACACCGTGCGGCACGTCGCCTGGTCGCCGGACGGCCGCTTCGTCGTCACCGCGTCGAGAGACGGTACGGCCCGCCTCTTCGACGCCCGGTCGGGTCGCTCGTTGCGAGTCCTCCCGTCCGGCGGCGCGATGGTCGAGGGCGTGGCCTGGTCGCCGGACTCGACCCGCATCGCCACCGTGGGCCGCGATCACGTCGTACGGATCTGGGACGCGGCCTCCGGAGAACCCCTGCGGCTGCTCACCGGCGCCACCGACATCGGGCGACAGACCGCCTGGTCGCCCAACGGGGACTGGATCGCCGCCACATCACGCGACCGCACGGTGCGCGTGTGGAATGCCCGGACCGGGGACCTGGTCCACGAGTTGCGGGGACACCGCGACGATGTGTGGGGCCTCGCATGGGCGCCGGACAGCACGCGTCTGGCATCCGCCTCACACGATCAGAGCGCCCTCGTATGGGACGTGGCCACTGGCACATCGGTGACAACGCTCAGCGGCCATTCCGACTTCGTCGAAGGCATCGCCTGGTCCCCGGACGGACGCCTCGTAGCCACCGGCTCCGGTGACCACACGGTGCGGATCTTCGACGCCGAGACCGGCGAAGTGCGCCTGCTGGTACGCGGCCACACGGACTATGTCTGGAACATCGCCTGGTCACCCGACGGGCAGACACTCGCCTCGGCCTCCTCCGACAGGACCGTACGTATCGTCGACGCGCATGACGCGAAGGTCGTCGCCATCTTGCGAGGACACACCGACACCGTCTGGGGTGTGGCATGGTCCCCGTCGGGCGACCAGCTCGCCACCAGCTCCACCGACGGCACAGGACGCATCTGGGACCTACGGCCGCGCGGTGCGGAAAGCCTGCTTCTCGATGGACACCGCGGGCCCGTGAACCAGGCGACCTGGTCCCACGACGACACGCGCATCGCCACCGCCTCGGACGACGGAACGGTGCGCGTGTGGAACGCGACCACCGGAGCCCCGGTCAGCCAGGTGGCCGAACACACGGACCGGGTGTGGAGCGCCGCGTGGTCACCACTCGACGACCGCCTGGCCCTCAGCACCAACGACGGTGTCTTCCGCATCGTCCACCCGGCCCAGCACAGCGCCTTCGACCACCGGGGAGCGGTGGCCGAGTGCGTCGCCTGGTCCCCCGACGGTACCCGCATCGCCACCGGGGACCACGACGGCGCGGTTCGGGTATGGGCCGCCCAAGAACAAGTGGAACTGTTTACCCTGACGGGACATCAGGACTGGATCAGCCGCATCGCCTGGTCCTCCAGTGGCCGCTTCCTGGCCAGCGCCTCCGACGACCGTACGTGCCGACTCTGGGAGGTCGCCGGATGCCGCCAGCTGACGGTGCTGCGCGGTCACGACAACTACGTCGACGACGTCGCCTGGTCACCGGACGAAACCCGTATCGCCACCGCCTCCGGGGACTGGACGGCCGCCGTGTGGGACGCCACCACGGGCCGTCGTGTCGAGGTGCTCAAAGGCCACGAGGGTCGGGTCCGCGCCATCGCCTGGTCACCGGACGGCCGGCTCATCGCCACCGGGTCCGACGACCGCACGGTGCGCGTCTGGTCGTCCGCCACCTTTGAGGAGATCGCGATCGTGGGGGTGCACCAGGACAAGGTGGCCTCGATCGCCTGGTCCCGGGACGGCACCCGTCTGCTCACCGCGTCCTTCGACAACACGGCCCGGGTGTGGTCGGCCGACCCCGACCTGAACAGCCTCGAAGCCGGGGCTCGCGGCCGGGTCTTCCGTGTCCTCAGTGACGACGAACGGCGCCACCACATGCTGCCGCTGGCCCCGTGATCATACCTGCGGCTCGACCGTCTCGACGGTCCGGTCGTCGGTGTGTATCAAGTACTCGTCCGGGTTGAGGTTCATCGCCTTCCGCTCCGGAGAAGCCCAGTAGAGCGCGTTACGGTCGGCGAACGTCTCCGGACCGTCGTAGGAGATGAGCCATACGAACTGGGTGCGTTCGCGATCCACCCAGGCGCCTCCGATCTCGAAGCCCAACTCCAGGCGCAGCGGAACGATTTCCGAACGCCACCGATCGACCCACTCGTCGAGCAGCCCCTCCCTTACCGTGTAGGTGCGCAGCTGAGTGGTCTTGGTCATGCGATTCCCTCCGGAGTCGTTTCCCTTGAACGCAGACTACGAGTCTGGCCCCGGCTCTGGGGCATTGGCCGCATCAGTGCCACGTACTGATGCGGCTGTCCTTACTCCTTCGGCCCTCCGCCAGGGGAATGCGAGCGAGGAACTCTGCCATCTCGCGGGTGTCCTCGTGGACCAGCGGCGAGCATGGGCACGTGGGGCAGCCCCGACAGGCGGGCCCGGGAATGTTCCGGGCCCGCCTGTCGGTGTCCTGTTCTTCTGTGTCTTTCGATTCTCCCGTCTGCTGCTTCTTCTGCGTCTGGTGGGCGCGGCGGACTGGTCGGTCGCGTCTGCCGCGCGCCGGTGGCCTGCGGCCCCGGTCTCACTCCTCGTCAGTGAAGAGTGCCCCTCGGCAGACTCGTTGGGCTGTGGGCCGGACCGGCTTCCAGGCCCTGCCAATGCCCAGGGCCGAGGTCGGGACAGGCGTCGGCCTGGGGGCCGGGCGGGGCCTGCGACGGCGGGGAGGCACGGTTGCCTTGATGCGCCGGCCCGGGGTGAAGCGGCCGGCTTGGCGTCGGCTGTGCTTTTGCTGTGCATTCATGGACTTCTCCTGTTCGAGTGTTTGCTTGACCAGCAATCAGGCCCGCGCCGATACGCGTTCCTGGGAATCGCCGCAATGTTCGGGGCGGCGTGATCACAGCCTTGCAGATCGGTCCGGCAAGTCCAAGTTCCAGACGTTAGCCGAACGTTAATCGCTCCGCGGTGGCTCGTGGCATGCTTTCTCTCGTCCGCAGATCGAAGTATCTGCCGTACGACAGAGGGATGAGGAAGTGGAATACCGTGTACTGGGCCCGGTCCTGGCCCTGCGCGACGGGGAACCGGTCGCGTTCAAGTCGACGAAAGCCCTTGAACTGCTCGCTGTTCTGCTACTGGCGCCGAGGCACCGTGCTTCACACGCCTCCGTCATGCAGTGCCTGTGGCCGGGCGAGGATTCGAACCCCAATCGAATTCGACAGTTATCCCATCAGCTGCGGCGGTGCGTTCCCGAGGCTGTAGTCGAGCGGAATGAGCCCGGGTTCTGTCAGATCCGCGCCGACCCGAGGGACGTCGACTACATTCGATTCCAGGATCTGCGGCGGGCGGCGGACGCCGCGCCAAACTCCTTGGAACAGATCAAGGCGCTTCGGTCCGCACTCGGTGAGTGGCGGGGAACGCCCCTGGACGGCATGCCGGGCCCCGGATTCGAACACAAGAGACACAGACTCGACGCCGAGTTCCGAGACGCCACGGCGGCATGCGTCCGCGCCGAGCTGGAATTCGGCGAGTCATGGGACGCTCTCGACCGGGTCGACTGGGCGCTGACCGAGTGGCCCGACAACGAGGCATTGCTGCGGCTCAAAGTGGCCGCTCTGCGCGCGCTCGGCAGGGAGGGCGAGATCGAACCACTGCTCGTCCACTGGGAGCAGCGGTTCGACCGGCCGACGTACCATCTGCTGCTGGCGGACGACACAGGGCAGCCGGGCCCAGGGACGACGCATGCGCAGGTCGGATCGGCCCCCTTCGCGTCGCGACAGCTTCCCCTGTCGCCTGTGGGAGCGGTGGGCCGACAACCTCAGCTTGAGCAGTTGACGCTGACCGTCCTGGGGCGGACGCCCCACCGCACCCGCATCGCCGCCCTCTCGGGCATGGCCGGCGCCGGGAAGACCTTCCTGGCCGTGAAGGCGGCGACCGTACTTCAGCCGGAGTTCCCGGACGGCGTTCTCTACGTGGACCTCCGCGGCTTCTCGTCGAGCGAGCCCGAGCGGCAGGGCGCTGTCCTGGCCAGGTTTCTGAACGACCTCGGGGTGCGCCCGAGAACCCCGACCATGGACGGCATGGTGTCCGCCTACCGGTCCGCGCTCGCGGATCGCGCAGTGCTGCTGATCCTGGACAACGCACGCGACGAGGAACACGTCCACCAGTTGCTTCCAGGTCCCGGAGCGAGTGCGGCGATTGTCACCAGCCGGCGACAACTGCACAGTCTCTCCATCAAGGCAGGGGCCGACCTGATCGATCTCGCTCCCCTGGACCGGCAGGATGCAGCCGAGTTGCTCCGCACGCAGTTGGGCGAGACACGGATGCGTACAGCCGTTCCCTTCGTCGACGACCTGGTCACCTACTGCGCCGGTGTTCCCCTGGCGCTACGCATCATGGCGGCACGGATCGAGCAACGGCCACCGCAGGCGATCGGAGGGCTCGTCCGTGATCTGCGGGCGGAAAGCACCCGGTTGAGGTCCTTGGACCTGCGCTCGGAGAGTCTGAGCATGCGCTTGCTACTGGACGCGTCCCACAAGCTGCTGTCCGCACCGGCGGCACGACTGTTCTGGCGGTTGGCGGTACACCCGGGTCCGACGGCCAGTTGGGCTGCCGTACGGGCATTTGATCCGGCGGACTCCGCCGTCATCAGCGACGCGCTCGACGACTTGGTGCGGATAAGCCTGGTGACCGAACCTATGGACGAACGCTACGCACTTCACGATCTGATCCGCGTCTATGGCACGGAACGGGCCGATCAGCAGGACGCCGAGGAGCGTGCGCGGCTGGTCGAGCGAATCCTGTCCTTCCTGCTCCACAACGCCTGGGCCTGCGACCGCAGACTGGATGCCGGACGCCGGCTTCCGATCCCCGACCCGACCGGCGTCCAGGTCGTCGCTCCGTCCACTGTCGGCGAGGCGATGTCGTGGTTCGACACCGAGTACTCCACGCTGACCGCCGCCCTCGGACTGGCCGAAGAGCGTGGCCTGGACCGCTACACCTGGCTGTTGTCCATGACTCTCGTGACGTTCCAGTGGCGCTCCGACCGGCATCTGGACGCGCTCAGGTATCTGACCGGCGCTCTGGCAGCGGTCCGACGGGAGGGCGGGCCCGCCGACATCGCGATGGTCCACCGCATGCTCGCTGGCACCCACCGTGGCCTCGGGGACACCGCCCAGGCAACCAGAGAACTCCGGGCCGCGGTACGGCTGAGCAAAGACGGAGGGGACCTCCCTGGCCTCGCCATGGGCCGCTATTTCCTCGGCGTTCTCCTGCGCGAGAGCGGTTTTCCAGCCGAGGCGCTGGAGTACTTCACCTCTTCCCGCTCCGCCTTCGAGGAACTGGGCGATGTCCTCAATGAAGGGCTGACACTGGGCGGCATCGGAAATGCCCACTACGACCTGGGGCGATACGACGAAGCCGTGAAGTACTGCTTGCGTTCCCTGGCCGTACTGGAGGCCCATGGTGACGTCAACGGACAGGCTCATGCCCTGTTCAGCCTCGGCCGGATCAGGATGGGCCAGGCGGAACACGAAGCAGCCATCGGCGACTTCCAGCGCGCTCTCGATCTGTACCGGTCGCTCTCCTACGGGAGCAGGCAGGCCAGAACGCTCGTCTGGTTGTCGGACGCGTGCCGGTACGCGGGTCGGGCACCGGAGGCCGCGAGCGCTCTGGAACAGGCACGCTCCGAACTGGAAGGACTGGGTGAAAGGGATCTCGACGCCGCTGTCGAGCGGTTGAGGCGGCTGCCATGAACCCGGGCGGCGGACCGTTCGTCCCTGGAGTCACCACATCAGCGATCCGCAACGCCATGGAAGTGTCGGATCGGGGCGCGTAGCTTTCGGAGAGGCCGGGGTGCCGGGCTCGGGCAGCATGGGCCCCAGTGCGCGCAGTACTTCGGCGACACCGTTCGGTCGTTGATCCGGGTTCATGGCGACCATGGCGAGTCCGAGGGCGCGCAGCGGCTCGGGCATATTCTCCGGAGCACCTTCTACGAAGGGTTGGGCCGTGGCTTCGAAGGGGTACTCCAGATCGCTGTACGGCAACTCAGGGCCAACCATCTTGAAGAGCAAAGCGCCTAGGGCGAAGACATCAGCCTGCGCAGTGACCCATGAATTTTCGATCATCTGTTCAGGGGCGGCGAATCTCGGAGTACCGCGTGGGTCGTCCTCAACGTATCCGGGTGCGATCGCGATACCGACATCCAACAGCCGCACATAGCCATCGGGTTGCAGCATTGCGTTCTTCGGAGTGACGTCTCGGTGCACGTATCCCCTGCTATGCACGGCACCGAGAATCGCGCACAGTTGCGCCACGACTGCAATGGCCGCGTCTTTCGGAACCGGATGGTGATCGCCGATCCAGCTGTCGAGGTTTACCCCATCGATCAGCTCCATGACGAGGAATTTGCGGCCATTTTTCCCGTAGGAGCCGCTGTCATACACCGCAGGAATCCCTGGAATATCCAGCAAGCTCACAAGCCGGTCGTGCTCGTCTGTGATGAAACGGCCAAAGAAGGTGTAGTCGGCCTTCGACTCGACAACACGAGGGAATTGAAGTTTGACCGCAACCTTCCGCTGGTCCACCTGGTCCCAGGCAACGAAAGTCTCCCCCTCCGAGCCGTTGCCCAGCCTTCGCACCAGCCGGTAACGGTCGTTGAGGATAGGGCCAGGAAGCATCCGATTGCTCCACACGCACAGAGGAATTCCCGATCGGTTCGACAAAGAACCCCGGCAACAGACAAGCGAGAACATTATGACAGGAAGTTGGCCGCCCGACGGACTGGTCGGGGAATCGGGCGCCGTCCATATCCGTCTGGGCATGTTCGGCCCCGAGCGGTATCGGTGCCCCGCGTCCGACGTATTCAAGGCCCGGGGCCTGCGACTACGAGATCGGGTCGCGTCGAAGCCAGAGGCACTGGAATCGTTCACCAACATGCCCTTCATGGCCGCGGCCGACCGGCTTGAGCGGCCTGAAGACGCCCCGTACGGATATCGAAAACGTCCTCTGCACGACGGGCTGCGGCAGTGGACCGAGCACGCACTGCGGATGTATCGCGAAGCGTGCCCGCCGGATCCGGACCTTCGCCCCGCGCAGAGCCCATGGGTCTACCGCTACTCCCCGCCGGTCACGGATGACCGGGGCACCGCCTCGCGCTACCGCATATCTGCCTGGGGCCGTTGCTTCGAGTCGGCCGACGGCCGCCGCCGTGAACTGCGCCTGCCGACCACCCGCCTGCGCGAACGCGGCGAAGCCGAGCGCGCGGTGGCCGCCCTGGTCGCGGCGGAGGGGGACAGCGACCCCCGGGTCGAGGAGGTGAGGGTCCTCCAGTTCGCTCTGTCCGACGGTCGGGCGGCCACGGTTTTCGAGGGAACCCGGGCACAGGCGGTGGAGTTGTACCGGGCTCATGGGGCACCCGCCGTCCGCGCGCTGCTCGACAGCCAGGAGTATCGGCCCGGCAGCGCCTGCGTGTCCTGCGTCGCGGCGCCGGTGTGCCCGGCGCTGCCGAGGGCTGAGGGGCTGCTGGGAATCGCCGATCGCACCCGCCCGCGCCGGAGCTGGTCCTCCACGACCGGACGGGGGCACCGAAGCTGCCCGGCGCGTGGCTACCTGCGCGGGCTGCGGCTCCCGGTCGAGGACACGCTGGAGCGGAACGCCGCGGCGGAGCGGGGGAGGGCCGTCCATCAGTTCCTGGCGGAGCGTCACGGTCGCCAGGATGCTGTGCCGTGCACTGCCGAGATTCCCGAGGAGTGGGTGCCTGAGCGGTATCGGCTCCCCGACGCGGAGCGACTGCTGGGCGCGGAGCTGCTACGCCATCACGCCGAGGTGTGCCCGTTACGCAGGGCCGAACCGCGCTCCGAGATCCGGATCGAACCCCGGCTCGTGTTCGATGACACCCCGTCCGACCTGGTCGTCGTGGCGGATCCCGACCTGCTGTACCGGGACGCCGGGGGCTGGGTCTGGCGGGAGACGAAGACGTCCGGCAGCGTTCGCGGACGCCGTGATGTGCTGGCCGCGTATCCCCAGCTGGCCCTGGCGGTCAAGATCATCGGCTCGGGGCTGCTGCCCGGACCCCGGGCGGGAGGGCGGGTCGAGCTGGAGCTGCTGCGCCCTGGCGGGGTGGACCTGCGCACGCTCGATCCCTTCGCGCCGCACACCCGGACGGCCGCCGAGAAGGTGCTGAAGGAGCAGGTGTCCGGCTGGCATTCGGAGTTGTCGTTCGAGGCGGTGCCAGGTCCGGAGTGCACCAGTTGCGAGGTGGCCAAGTGGTGCACGGCCAGGCCCACGCAGGGCGACGCGGCAGAGGTGGGCCTGTGATCGGGAACGAGCGGCCGGGAGTGGAACTGCTCGCGGCCCTGTCCCGTGGCTTGATCGGCCTGGCCCAGGTGACGCAGGCGGCGACGTTTCGGCTGCCCTACCCTCCGGGACTCCAGTTGGCCTTGGACCGGCTCGTGCTGGCGGGGCTCACCCGGAACCGGCCAGTGCCCGGCGGTATTTCCGAGCTGCTGTCATGGTGTCGGGAGAGGAGCCCGGCTGCCTGGTGGCCCCTGAAGCTGCCGAACGGCTTCCCATCCGGCGAAGCCCGGCTCGTCCACGGTGACGCGAAGGAGGTCACCCGGACCTGTGCCGAACTGGCCTCCTGGGGACCGGACGGCGTAGTTGAGCAGGAGGCCGTTGCTCTGCTGGCGGAACTCGCCGAGAACTGCGGCACCGTGGAACGGTTCGCGGCCTGCCGCGACTTCCTGATCAGCAGGCCGGTCATTCTCCAGTACAACCCGATCGACTTCCTCAGCCCGGCCGTGGCCCATACCTGGAAGTTGGTCCAGGGACTCTACGGCCCTGTCCCCGATCGCTTCCAGATCGACCGGACGGTGTATCGCTGCTCCGGATGCTCTCTTCTCGCCAAACCCGTTGCCGCGGAGACGTCTTGGTGCGAAGGCGGCTGCCCACCGGGCGAACACGTACTCGAATCCACACCGCGACCGGAACAGTCCCGTCTCCTGCCGCTGGCGCTCCGCCTCTTCCTGGCCCTGCCAGGCCGTACCGAACGCGCCGTCCGCTCCGCGTTACCCCAGCGGGCTCGCCTGCTACCGCAAGGGCTGGGCCTGCACGAATGTGCCGGTCCCGGCGGAGAGACGCGCATCTTTCAGGTTCAGGCCCGGGAACAGCCCGTACCAGCCGCCCTGCGCGCTGCCGAGACCGCGGCCGGACTGCCCGGTCCTCTGTACGTCGTCGCGCCACAAGCTCTGGTGGCCGGCCCGGGGTACCGCGAGGAGTTCGAAGGCGCGGTGCCGGACGGGTCCCGGGTGCGGCTGCTGTCCGCCGACGAGTTCACGGCGCCACGGCAGGCCGCCGGAACCGCGTACGAGAGGAACGACGATGCGTAGTACCGATCTTTCGCTGGCAGAGGTCACCTGTGAGCTGTCGCGCAGCGCCCCGGACCTGAAGAATCCCAGACTCGTCTCCCTGTGCGAGATCGAGATCGGGCTGCTGCTCCAGGAGAGGTTCGCCGCCGACGCACCGGCCGAGGACGCCTGGGTGCTGTTCAGCGGATACTCCTTCGCACGCGCCTGGGGCGCGGTGGACGAGGCCGGGGAGCAGATCCTGCGCACGGCGCGGTACACGCTGTGGACATGGGGCCGCCGCCGTGCGTGGGCCGATGCCCTCAAGGAGTACCAGCGGCTCGACCGCCAGCTCCGTGCCTATGACGTCGCCGATGTGGAACGCCCTGCCATCCGGCGTCCCGCGCTGTCGGTGGCGCCGGACCGCTGGCGGACGTACGAACAGTTGCTGCGAGAGGCTCCGGCGTTCGCGGGGGGATCGCCGGTCTTCGCAAAGGCGGGCCGGCACGCCTTTCCGATCGGAAGGTACCTGGCCACAGTCCAACTGCCCGAACACACTGCCCAACCACCGGCGGGTCACGACCTCGCGGCGCTGCCGGAGAACAAGGGGCGGCCACTGTGCTTCGAGTGGAAGGACCTGAAGGCTACGGCCGCCTTCATGGACTCGGTGAAATCACAGGACTGGGCCGGACGTCTGGAGAGGATCCGGGTATTCGTCCGCGGGACCGACGGGTTCGAGCGCGCGGACGCCTTCGAGGTGGCCCGCATTCAGCATCTTCTCGGCATCGTCGGTGCCGGCAAGAGCACGCTGCGCGATGTGCTGGCGGTGTACCTGGCAAGGCGGGGCCGGCGGGTGACCGTTGTCGTCGGTGATGTTGCCGAGCAGCTCAAACTGGTCGAGCTGTACAACACGTATGTGCCAGGCAGCGCCGCGCCCGTGCTGGGGGCGGCCGGGCGTGAGCAGCACGCCGAACGGCTGCACCGACGGTTGGCGGGCCGCGGCGAGCGCAATCTCCTGGCCCATACCGACGCCGGGTTCGCCTATCTGAGTACGTCCTGTGCCCTGAACGCCCTGCGAGGTACGGATACCCAGTCCGCCGACTCCCTGCTGCGCTACGGCGAGGCACCGTGCACCCGGCTGCAACCCCCGCGGCAGCGCGGCGACTACCCGGACGACCCGTGGGCGCGATGGCGCAGGCTGGTCTGTCCGTTCTGGACTGATTGCCCGCGCCATCACAGCGCCCGTGAACTGGTCGACGCGGCCGTCTGGGTCGCCACGCCACCGAGCCTGGTCGACTCCAAGGTGCCCCATCCGCAGAACCGCGAGAGCATCCGCTATCTCGAACTCGCCTGCCGACGCAGCGACCTCGTGATCGTCGACGAGGCGGACCGGGTCCAGATGCAGCTCGACCGGATGTTCGCCCCCGGCATTCCACTCCTCGGCGGTGGCCCGGACACCCGGTCGTTCCTCGACGATGTCAACCAGCACCGCATCCGGGAACTGGCGGGCGCCGGCCGGATCCAGCTGTCCGACCGGGACGTGGAGAACTGGTCGGCCGCCGTCAACACCACGCAGGCCGCGGCCGACCGGCTGGTCGGCATGCTGGTGAGCGAATTCGATCTGCGGAACTGGGTCAAGACCGGCTACTTCAGCGCCGGGCGGCTTCAGCAACGGCTGCTGGAGGAGCGGTACCCGCTGCCCGGGGACCGGGAGGGCACGCAGCCCGAGACCCTGGCACATCCCGTCGGGCATCTTCACCAGGACCGACGGCGACACCTTGACGAGGTTCTGGACGCCTTCCGGGACAACCCGTTCGGTGACCGCCATCCGGCCACCGAGATCGGTGGTGAACTCACGGGCCTGATGGGTGAACTGCTCCACACCACCTACCGCGAACGCACTCGTGAGCGCCTCCGGAAGGTGCTCTGCGAACTGTTCGACCTGAACAAGTTCCTGGCACCTGGCGACAAGGGCCGCGAGTGCTACGCGGCATTCCGCGCCTATGCGGAGACGTGCGCGGAGCCGAATCCGGAAGACTTGGCCAAACGCCCCACATCGGCCAAGGCCCGGACGTCGGCGAAGAAGGGCGCCTCGGCAAAGAACCGATTGCCAAGTCCCTGGCCGGAAGATCCGGAGAAATGGGTCGAGCTGCTGATGACCCGCTTCGAGTTCGCCTTGCTGCTCAGCGCCCTGGAACCCAAGCTCGCCCTCACCAACGCCATGTGGCCACGGGTCGCGTCCGCGCTCAACCTGGGGTTCAACGAGATGTACCGCAGGCCGCCGGACTACGGTCCCATGGTGCCCGAGGCGCCCATGGGCAATGTGATCGGTTTCCAGTTCCTGCTGGAGGGCGGTCCGGACCGTGGCGGAGCCCGTACCGGGGAACTGCGGTTCTTCCGATGCAGCGGAATCGGCCGCGAACTGCTCCGGGCCATGCCCGACCTGCCCACGGTCGACGGACGTCCGGGTACGAACGTCCTGCTGATGTCCGGCAGCAGCTGGGCCGGCTCGTCCAGCCGCTACCACATTCCCGTGGGCATCGGCGTGATCATCGAGCCCGACCCGAAGGAACTAGAGAAGATCGCCGAACAGAGCGACTTCCGCTTCGAGTTCATCCGGTACGACTGTGACTGCCGGGCGGCATGCGAATGCCATGAGCACGCCGAGGCCCAACGGCTCTCCGGGGAACCGCTCGACCAGCGGGCGGACATCCTGCGCAGGATGGTCACCGCTCTCGGCGACAACGAATCGGGGAAGAGCCGCCTGGGTGAGGAACTCACGGAGCTTCCCGAGAACCGCCGGCACATCCTGCTGCTCGTCGGCAGCTACGAAGAGGCCAAGATCGTGGCCGACACCCTCCACACCCTCAACACACGCTGGCGGGGCAGGGTGTCCCGACTGGTGCCCGACGACGATCCCGACGCCGGCGGCGGGGCGGACGAGGACGAGTACCACGCGCCCGTGCTGCGGCGCGGGGATGTGGAGACCCTGGCCGGCACCAGGGCCGAGATCCTGGTGGCTCCTCTGCTTGCGGTGGAGCGCGGACACAACATCCTCGACCTCGACCGCCGGCACGCGGCGATCGGTTCGATCTACTTCCTGACCCGGCCCAATCCCCGTCCCGACGACCTCGGGCTCGCCGTCCACGCGATCAACGACTGGATCGTACGCAAACGCGACAGCGGTGAGTTCGCCACGTGGGTGCGGGGGGAGGCCACCTTGGGTCTCGGCGCCCGCAAGGTCAGGGACCTCGCCCGGTCCGAATGGACCCGGGTTCTCGCCCGGAGCATGGCATGGAGATCGCTGGGCACCGACCGGGAGCGGGTGACCTGGGATCTCCTGGTCCTGATCTGGCAGGTGATCGGCCGCTCCGTGCGGGGTGCCGTACCCACCCGGGTCGCCTTCGTGGACGCCGCGTTCGCGCCCCGCCTCGCCACCGGCCACCCCTCAGACGAAGCGGACGACCCGAAGACCAGTCTCCTGCACAGCATCCACGCGGTACTCGGGCCCTACTTCACCCCCGGCACCGATGTGTCCGCTGACGACCGGCACATCGTCACCGCGCTCTACCGCCCCCTGTGGACCGCCCTCGACCGTTGCCTCGCCCCGTACCTCCCACCGGCCGCGTCGAAGGCCGGCTGACCGAAGGAGATCCACCATGTACGAACTGATCAGGACCTGCGCATACGAGCCCGATCCGACCTCGGGCCCGTGGACCGAGCAGTACCGGGTCATCGACTTCCCGTCGGAGTGGCGCACCGCTTTCATGGACCTCTACCGGCGCCGGTGGCCGCGCAGGGATCAACAACCGCTCGGCCTGCCGGTCAAACGCCTCAACGCCCTGCTGCGCTCCACCGCACCGGGGCTGGTGGCCACCGGCCGGGGAGCGGGAAGCAGCTCGGAGGTCCCCTGGTTCTATGCCACGGAGGAGATGCCCGCGGAGCTGGTCGCCCCGCTGCTGGCGTCCTGGGTGATGACCCTGCCACCTGATACCGACCCCGATCCGGGGCGGGCGGCCGAGCACCACGCGGCTCTGGACGGTGCCCTGGCGCTGATCGACCAGCACAGCCCGCAGTGGCGCCATGAGTCCGTGGACCTGGCCGCCGCCGAGCTCTCCGCTGGGGGCACCGCGCGGCCCGACCGGCGCCTCTACCACCTCCTCCCGGAGTGGGTGGGCGCCAGGCTGGCGGCCCGCCCACTCCGCCTCGACGGCATCGACCTCTCCTTCCGCCAGGTCACCCGGGACCAAGGAGTGGAGCTGGTGAGCTGGCCGCCACGGCAGTACGTCCGTGGCAAGCGCACTTGGTACTACTCGGCGCTGGTGACCGTCACCGTGCAGACGGTTCCGTTCGCGGAGCGCTTCCGGGTGCATGTGTCGTACGGGATTCGGCGGTGGGAGACCGGGGCTCCGGTGCGACTGCCGGAGGGGCAGGGTGCGACCGTCCTGCTCGATGCGCCGCTGCCCTGGCCCGGTGCCCAGGCGCCGCGTTCTCGTCTGGCCGTCAACTCGCTCGCCGTCGACCGTGGTCTGGGCACCCTGTCCTGGACCCGGCAGAGTCTGGTCGAGGTGCTTCCGCAGCTGGACATTCTGCGTGCCTACCCCAAGCCGAGCGAGCTGGTCGCAGAAGCGGCCACATGGCTGGGCGGCCGTGACGGTGTGGCCGCCGGCATCATGCACAGCACGGCGATGGACGACCATCGCGTCGGCGCCGGGCTCATGCCGCTCGAACGCTCATTGCTCGACCGCTGGGTCGAGGACGCGCTCCGCCCCTTCCTGCGCAGAGTGCCTGATTACGGACGCGCCCATCACAAGCGCCGGCCGGTGCTGCTCCCCACCTCCCCGCCGAAGGACCCTCAGCAGCGCGAGCAGCGCGCACGGGAGCGGGTACTGGCCCGGCGGGCCGCAGTGCAAGCGGCCCTCGACGGGCAGCCCCTACGGGTGGATGTGCTCTGGCAGACGGACGAGACCAGGGACGCGCTGATCGGCGCCCTGTGCGCATGGCTGGGGCTCCCGGCCGACACGGGCACCGCGGACGGAGCGGACGAGGCGGACCGGGCGGCCAAGGAATACGAGTGGCGGTTCGGGGATTTGCGAGTGAATGTACGGGTCCGTTCGCTGGAGAGCCTGGGAGCGCCCCTGGAGATCATCCGCAGGTCAGGGTGGTCACGAGCACAGGTGCTGGCCGACGCCGTGCGTGAGCGGGCCGCGCGGATCGCGGAGGGGCTCGGTCCGGCGGGCGGGACGTTCGGTCTGGCTCTGGTGGAGACGCTGGGTCCCGGACGGTTTCGCCGGCGGCCCGATGCCGATCCGAAGGCGGCGCTTCGGCTCGGGTGTGCGGAGGCCGACCGGGTGAGCCAGTTCATCGTCGTTCCCGAGGACGCCGAGGGGCCGCTGGCCATCCGGGCGGGCTCCGCGGTGGCCGACGGGATGCGCCAGCTCGGTGCCGTGGTCCCGCCGGAACAGCAACTCGACGAGAAGCTCCCCGACGACCTCCAGTATCTGGCTCTCTGGCATATCCGCCGGCAGGTCAGCGGGCCGACCCGGAAGGCGGCCGAGCGCTTGGTCGCCCTGCGGATCCGGCCGGGCGACGCGGTGCACCCCGTACAGGGGTGGGACGATGCCCGTAAGGAATGGGTGCCCTACCCTCGGCTCCTGATCACCCTCGCCGCCGACTCGGCACTGGTCGATCCCCGGCCCGGTCCGGTCGTCCGGGCCGCCGGGGAGCAATCCGGCGAGGTGGAACGGCAGATCCGCTCACTGCTCTTCCAGGTACGCGGTCGACCGACCTTGGTTTTGGCGAACAGTGGCAACCTCCGTGCGGCATGGCCCGGACTGAGCAACGGCGACATGGTCAAGGACATGATCACCTTCCGTGGTGAGGAGCCCGTGCGGCTCGCGCTGCACGGTGCGGACCTGCGGATGGTGCTGGTGCGGGACACCAACAGCCGTGACGAGACGCCTCAGTGGTACGCGCCCGCCGACGGCGACGACGAGCCCCCCGGATTCTCGGCGGGCCTCTGGGCGGCCCACGACGCGGATCCGGACAGCCGTGTCTTCCTGAGCACCGTCGGAAAGCCGGCCAGCGCCGGTGCCGTCCGCCGTGACCTGCGGAAGTTGGTTCCCGACAAGGACTGGCCGCACGCCCCCGCAGCCCGCGCGTGGAATCCGCAGGCCTTGGAACTCACTGTGGTGGGCTGTCTGTCCGAAACCGCGATGGCCGCCGCCGGACGCGCCGGCACCTCTCCCGACCGGCCGTCCGTGGTGGCCGCGGCCACCCACCAGCTGCGCTTCCACGACGAGTACGACCCGCTCTCCCGCCCCCTCCCGCTGCACTTGGGAAAGCGCTCCGAGGAATACGTTCTGCCGCTGGCGTCGCCGCCGGTCTGAACAGGGAGAGCGGGAGCCCGTAACCCCGGCCCCCGCTCTCCCCCGCGCCCCTCCGGGCGCCCCCCTCAGACCCGATCAGACCCGGTCAGCCACAATCAGCAAATACTGAAAGCTGCCGTTCATGTACGCGTCCAAGAACGCGTCCTCGATGCCGGTGACCAGGTGGTCGGCCTCTTTGCGGAGTTGCCAGTACGGGAGGGTCGCCTGGGTGAGGTCCTCCACGTGGACCGGGACCAGGCGGTTGGCGGCCATCGCCCGGAAGTACTCCGACCTGGGGTGGATGTCGCAGATGTAGTGCGCGTTGATCAGGGACACCTCGCGCGAGGCCCGGCCGTAGGTGTCGTTGTAGCAGCCGGTGATGGTGACGTAGCGGCCGCCTCGGCGGAGCAGGCGGGCGTGTTCGGCGAAGAGGAGTTCCAGTTCGACGTACATCGTGGACTCGTTGTTCCACGATGCCGCGTACGCGCCCGACGTGAAGCCGGTGTCCAGCATGTTGCGGTGGTGGTAGCGCACCTTGTCGTCGACGCCCCGTTTACGGGCCATCTCGTTGGCGAAGTCGCACTGCTTGGCGGAGATGGTGACGCCGTCGGCATGACAGCCGTGGCGCAGGTTGGCCACGATGCTGCCGCCGCCCCGGCCGCAGCCGGCGTCGAAGACCCGGTCGGTGGGGTCCAGGGGCCCCAGGTGACCGGCCAGGAGTTCGGCCTGGGCGTGTTCCAGGCGGTGCAGTTCGCCGGTGATCCGCTGCTTGCGCAGGTCCGGGTCGGGCTCGTCCAGGACCGACCGGTCGGCCGCGCCTATGCCGTAGTGGTGGTGGTACAGGTCGTCGATCTTGCCGAGCTCCAGATTGACCGGATTCTTTTCGGTGTTCCAGTAGTCCGCGACTCGCGTCTGGTAGACGGACTGGGTCGGGATCTGGACCTGGACGGAGGTGGTTCCGTCGGGGGCAGTGGTCAAGAATTGCTCCTCTGGACACATGTGACGGACGGTAGTCCCGTTGACTCGTCCGGACTACCAGTAGTCGGGCAGGTGGTAGCGGTTGGTGTTGGTGGCGTGCCACTCGTGATTGCCGGACACCCAGGCCGCCAGGCCCTGGGCGTAGCGTCCGACGACGGGGGACGCGGCGGACAGGGCCGCCGACTCCTCCTCGAACGCGTCCATGATCCGGTTGTGGATCTCGACGGACTTCAGATAGGCCGCCTTCAGGCCATGTCCGTCGTTGGCCGCGACCACCTGCGGCAGGTTGAGATGGTCCGGGTCGCTCGCCAGCTCCTTGGTGAAGGAGTACAGGTCGTTCACGATCGTCGTGGCGTTGCAGGCCAGCGCCGTGATCCGCTGGATCTCGGGGCGGGAGTGGACCGGCTCCGGCAGTTCGTAGCCGTCCACGGCGTCGACCAGCGCCAGACACGGGCGGAAGTTGTTGAACTGCCGCATCACCAGGTACTCCCAGATCCGCGGCATGTACCGGGTCTCCATCCAGGCCGCCTCGCCCAGATAGCCCAGATGCAGACGGGCGATGTCATGGACGAAACGATTTACCTGACTGGGGGTGGCGAAACCCGCGTACTCCGTCAGAGCGTGGTGGTACGAGCGCAGCGGGCCGTCCGCCTGGATGCCCTCGCGCCACTCGGCCTGCACCTCCGGGACGCCGTGGTACGGGTCGATCGCGGACTGGGCGATGATCAGCGGGCCGCCCAGGCCCCGGCGCGATCCGCCCCGGCCCTCGTCCTCCTCGCAGTAGCAGGAGTCGACCAGATTCTCGGCGAGCAGCAACTGGCCCGCCACGGTGAGGCGGTCCAGGTCCAGGGCTCCCGGGTGCTGGAGGACGACCGCCCGGCCGAACTGGAAGCCGGAGAAGTCGCCCGTCCAGTGTTCCGGGAACAGGTCCAGGGCGCGGGCCCAGGTCTCCAGGCGTCGGTCGATCTCGGCGGCCTTCTCCGGGTCGGCGGGGACCGCCGGGCGGTGGCGCAGGCCCGGGACCACGCCGGTACGACGGGTCCCCCGGCGCAGGCTTCGGGCGATGTCCGGCGGTCCGGGCAGCGTGTAAACAGTGTTCATCTCGGGCTCCTGGCTCAGTCCGCGGTCCGGCCGAGCTGGACGTTCTCCAGGATGCCCGCCGCGTCGGGGACGAGGATGGCCAGCGAGTAGTAGGCGGTGACCAGGTAGTTGATGACGGCCTGCTCGTTGATGCCCATGAAGCGGACGTTCAGGCCCGGCTGGAACTCCTCCGGGATGCCCGTCGGGTAGAGGCCCACGACGCCCTGGTCGGCCTCCCCGGTGCGCAGGGCGATGATGCTGGTGGTGTGGTCGTCGCCGATCGGGATCTTGCCGCAGGGCAGGACGGGGACGCCGCGCCAGGCCGGGACCTCGTGGCCGTCGAGCGTCGCCGTGCCGGGGACCAGGCCGCGCCGGTTGCACTGCCGGAAGAAGGCCGCGATGGCCTTCGGGTGGGCGAGGAAGACCTTGGTCTTGCGGCGCATGGCGAGGAGTTCGTCCAGGTCGTCGGGGGTCGGCGGGCCGGTGAAGGTGCTGATGCGCTGGCCGTAGTCGACGTTGTGGAGGAGGCCGAACTCGCGGTTGTTGACCAGTTCCCATTCCTGGCGCTCGCGGATCTCCTCGACCGTCAGGCGCAGCTGTTGCTGGGTCTGGTCCATGGGGTCGTTGTAGAGGTCGGCGACGCGGGAGTGCACGCGCACCACGGTCTGGGTGAGGGACAGTTCGTATTCGCGGGGGTTGAGGTCGTAGTCGACGAAGCCGCCGGGGATCGTCGGCTCGCCAAAGTGGCCCGCCTGTACGGGGACCTCGGCCTCGCCCTTGCGGTTCGTCGGCCTGCGCTGGCGCTCGACGTACGCCTGGAGGTGTGCGGCGAGCGACGGTGAGCGCTCCATGATCTGCTGGATGGCGGTCCAGGGCGCCGCGAGGACCACGCCCGCGGTGTCGGCCCGTACCGAGGTCAGCCACAGCGGGTCGGGCTGGCCCGCCGCCTCGTCGCCCAGCTGGTCGCCGGCGGCGACGACCCCGAGGATCTCCTGCTCGCCGTACTTGCCGCTGGTGTAGCGGGTGAACCGGCCGTGGACGACCAGGTAGGTCTCCGTCACCGGCTGGCCCGCCTCGAACAGCACCTCCCCGGCGCGCACCTCGCGGGGGCGGAAGCGGCCCGCCAGTTCGCGCAGGACGTCGGTGTCGGGGTAGCCGCGCAGCACGGGGAGTTCGGTCAGGGTCTCCGGCACGACCCGGATGTCGTCCGCGCCGTTGTGCTCGAAGTGCACCCGGCCGCGTCCGGTACGCAGTTGCAGTCGGCGGTTGACGCGGTAGGTGCCGCCCTTGACGTCCACCCACGGCAGCGACTTCAGCAGCCATCGTGAGGTGATGGCCTGCATCTGCGGTGCGGACTTGGTGGTGGTGGTGAGCTGGCGGGCCGCCTGGGTGCTCAGGCTGGTCGGCTGCCGGCCGGGGTCGGGGGCGGGTTCTTCGACGACGGAACCGGTGGCGCTGTCCGGTGTGGACAATTTCCCTCCAGCGGGCGGAACAGGGGTGACGGGACGGGCCGGTGGTGAGCCGGCCGGTCGTGAGCCGGCCGGTCCGGTGGTGAGCCGGCCGGTGCGCTGCGGTACGAAGCCAAACAGGCGGAACGATCATCGGGAAAGGCGCGAAGGGGGTCGCTTCGCGCGCGAGTTGCGTAAACACGCTCCCTGAGTCAAACCACCGGCGTGCGGCGCCGCCCGCGCTGCTGGGTCACTCCCCGCTCAGGTTTCACGCCCCCCGCACACCCATGTGGGTGACCTGGCCGCCGGGCGGGCGGGGAAGGGCACGGCGGGGGACAGGGGGCTCCCGTGGACTCGTTGGGGCAGTGTTGGGCCGTTGCCCGCACCCCCTCCCCCAATCTGTGATATGCGTCACCCCCTCCCCTCGGTCGCCCCGCCCCGCTCCCCCACCTGCCCCTCCCCCACCACCCGCCCTGTCCATCCCAGCCCACGACACCCCCAGCAGGTCAGCGCGCCGATGGGGGCGATGTGCGTGTCCGGTGGGATTTATGGGGGGTTCTGAAGAGCCGCCAAGGGTCCGTCAAAAAGGTGGTGAAGAGGCTGTGTTGATATGAGGTTTAGACCTCGAACAGAGACTCTGGGGAGCACTTGTGCGGTGGTAGAGTTCCGGCGTCCGCGACCTTGATCCACTCGGGTCAGGCGCCATTTTGAAGTCGGCCGGCTTGCCGTGCAGAGCGGCCACCTGTGGCCACGCAGTTCCTGGGGGATGGCTGCGGATCATCGCGAGGTGAGTCGGGCCTATGTCTGCTGCCACGCGCCGGGAAAGGTTTCCATGATTCGAGACGTGCTCATATGGTGCCTGGCTGCGGTTGCGGCGATAGCCGTGGCCGCAGTCGTCGTACTGGTGGTACGCAACAGAGCGCTGGGAGTGAAGAGGGGTCAGCTGGAGGGCGCGCTGACCCAGCTTCACGGGGAGTCCGAGGCCGAGGCGCACAAGCTGCGGGCCGAGGTGTACAAGCTCCGGCAGGAGCAGGACGACGTGATCCGCGAGGCGGAGCGGTCCGCCGAGGACCGTACCAAGGCGGTGCTCAAGGGCGCGGCCCGTTTTCTTCAGAGCCTCGCCGCCGAGCAGACGACCGTGCTCGATGACATCCAGCGCAAGTACGGCGGGCACTCGGTGCTGACCGACCTGCTGGATGTGCACCACGCCAATGCGCAGATGGCCCGCAAGGCCCAGGGCATCGCCGTGATGTGCGGGGCGCCCATCGGGCGTCGGCCCCGCCCCGCGAGCGTGTACGACGTGGTGCGCAGCGCGCAGGGGCAGATCCGTAACTTCCAGCGGGTCGAGATCATGCAGCACAGCGGGATCGCGCTGAAGGCCGCTGCGGTCGCGCCGGTCGCGCTCACCGTCGCCGAACTGCTCGACAACGCGGCGAGCTTCTCGCAGCAGGACGCGCCGATCGAGGTGACGTTCCAGCGGGTGCAGAACAGTGTGTGCATCGTGATCGACGACGCCGGTGTCGGTATGAACGACGAGGACCGGCAGCTGGCCTCCGAGCTGCTCGCGGGTGCCGACATGCCCCGGCTCTCGCAGCTCGGCAACCAGCCCAAGTTCGGCTTCCCCGTGATCGGGCTGCTCGCCCGCCAGCACGGATTCAATGTCGATGTCACCGGTGTCTCCCGGTACGGCGGTGTCCGGGCCGTCGTCCGCCTGCCCGAGGAGCTGTGGACCATGGAGGAGACAGTCCCGCCGGCCGGCCACAGCGACAACGGCGGCGAGGCCCCCGTCAGCAGCATCCGGCCGCACACGGACGGTGTGCCGCGGATCGGCGGGCGTACCGCCCACGGGCTGCCGAAGCGAGGGGCGCGCAAGGCTCCGATCGCCGGGTTCGGTGACCTCGACAACCGTGGCGGTGAGGCGCCCGCGCCGCGGCGCGGGCTGTCCGGTCGCGGTCTGGGCGCGCTTCAGCGCGGCACGATGTCCGGCCGCGACCTTTCCGCTCCATCGCCCGAAGGGTCCGAAGACGTATGACCACTGACCTGTCGTGGATGGTCAAGGACATCGTGGACAACGTGCCGCGGGCGCGGCACGCCGTGGTGCTCTCGGCCGACGGTCTTCCGCGGGGAGCCACCGACGGGCTGACCGAGCGCGATGTGCGGGCCGTGTCCGCGGCCATGGCCGGGATGCAGTCGCTCAGCCGGGCGGTGGCCGGCTTCGCCGGTCCCTCGGACCAGGTGCGCTGGAACCAGACCATCGTGGAGTTCGCGCATGGCTGGATCTTTCTGATCGCGGCCGGTGACGGGGCCTATCTGGCCGCCGCCGCCGAGCCCGATGTCGACATCGAGCAGATCTCGTACCGGATGAACCGGCTGGTCGCGCGACTCGGGGACAGTCTCACCTCGGCGCCTCGGGTCAATCTCGGGGAGCTGGGGCAGGGGGACGGCACCGGCGACGCGTTCCGGGAGGGCGCCGGTGGTCCGGCGTTCGTGATTCCGGAGCTGGACAAGGCGATCGCCGAGGTGCGGGGTGCGCGGCACGCCGTACTGCTGGGGATCAACGGGCTGCCCCGGGGCGCGTCCTCGGGGATGGGCAAGGATCTCGCCGACCGGATCGCGGCGGCGATGATGGGCCTGCACGCCTACAGCCGGGCCACCTCGCCGTTCACGGGCGGCCGGGAGGAGCCCGAGTGGCGGCAGACGATCATCGAGTTCCAGCACGGCTGGGTCTTTCTGATCGCGGCGGGAGCCGGGGCCTATCTGGCCGCCGCCGCCGAGCACGACTGCGATATCGAGGAGTTCACCACCCGTCTTCAGGATGTGGTGCCCGCGCTGAGCGGGACGCCGCGGGGAGGGCCGTTCAGCGATGCATGACGATCCGGACCAGGAAATCGAGCTGACGTCCGATTTGGTCCCCCTGTTCGTGATCACCCAGGGGCGGTCCCTGCCTCCGGAGCACGAGTACTCGCACACCACGCTGGTGACCGCGAAGGAAGGGGCACCGGCCGCGGCCCGCACGCTCTCCCCGGAGGCGCGGCTGGTCATGGACCTGGTGGCCAACGGGTTCCTGTCGGTCGCCGAGGTGTCCGGGCACACCCGGCTGCCGCTGGGGATCGTACGGATCCTGCTGGCCCAGATGGACGACAGCGGCCTCATCATCGTCCGGCCGCCCATTCCGCGGGCCGAGCGACCAGACCGCGAACTGCTCAGCGCTGTCATCAGCGGACTCCAGACGAAATTCGGAGCCTGACCCGTGTCCGTGTATCTGGAACCAGATGTCTCCCACGCCGTGAAGATCCTGATCGTGGGTCACTTCGGCGTGGGCAAGACCACCTGCATCGGCAGCATCTCCGAGATCCCGCCGTTGCAGACCGAGGAAGAGATCACCGAGGCCAGTGTCGGCGTCGACGACCTGTCGGGCACGCCGGACAAGAAGACCACCACCGTGGCCATGGACTTCGGCCGGCTGACCCTGAGCGACCAGCTGGTCCTCTATCTCTTCGGCACGCCGGGACAAGAGCGCTTCAAGGAGATGTGGGAGGAGTTGTCGCGGGGGGCCCTCGGCGCCCTGGTGCTGGTCGACCCGGAGCGGCTGCACGAGAGCTTCGCGGTGCTGGACCTGGTCGAGCAGTTCGGGCTGACGTACGCCATCGGCGTCAACCAGTTCGACGGCACCCCCGATTACCCGTACGAGGAAGTGCGCGAGGCACTGAATCTCTCCCGTGAGACCCCCATCGTGCACTGCGACGTGCGTGATGAGCAGTCGTCGGCCCAGGCGCTCATCGCGCTGGTGAAACACCTCATGTCCATCCTCGGCTAGGAGCCAGGCATGCAGCACCACCACGACATACCGCCCGGTTGCCCCGCGCACGCGAACGTCCGGCTGTACGGGCCGGAGTTCGGTGCCGACCCGGAGGGGCACTACGCCCATCTGCGCTCGCTCGGCCCGAGCGCGCCCGTCGACATCGCCCCGGACGTCCAGGTCGAGCTGGTCACCGGTTACGACGACGCCCTGTCCATCCTCCAGCACCCCGAGATGTTCGTCCGGGACTCGCGGCGCTGGACCGCGCTGCGGGAGGGCCGGGTGCCGCAGGACAGCCCGGCGCTGCCGATGATGGGCTACCGGCCCAACGCCCTGTTCGCGGACGGGGCGTCGCACGCCCGGCTGCGGCAGGCGGTGACCGACTCCCTCGCCACCGTCAACGAACTCCAGCTGGCCCGGCAGGTGCAGCAGTCCGCCGACTATCTGATCAGTGTGTTCAGCACCCGTGGTCAGGCCGAGCTGATGGCGGACTACGCGCAGCCGCTGCCGCTGCTGGTGTTCAGCGACCTGTTCGGCTGCACCCGGGAGATCGGTGACCGGGTGATCGTCGGCACCTCCGGGATCTTCGAGGGGACCCCGGGCGCCGATGAGGTGCTGGGCGGCGCGCTCGCCGAGCTGATCGCGCTCAAGCGGCGGCACCCGGGCCCGGACCTGACGACCCGGCTGATGCTGCACCCGGCGGGGCTGTCCGACGAGGAGGTGCTGCACCAGCTGGTGACCCTGCTGTCGGGCGGCACCGCCCCGACGTCGGCGACCATCGGGACCAGCACCGCGCTGTATCTCGGCGAGGACTGGCAGGTCGGGCTGCCGGTGGAGGACGCGGTCGCCAAGACGCTGTGGAACTACGCGCCGATCGCGAACTACGCGGCCCACTATCCGGTCCAGGACGTGGAGCTGGGCGGGCGGATCCTGCGGGAGAGCGACCCGGTGCTGATCTCCTTCGCGGCGGCCAACACCGACCCCAAGCTGAGCGAGCACCGTGAGCAGCTCAGCGGGAAGGCGCATCTGGCGTTCGGCGCCGGGCCGCACGCGTGCCCGGCCAAGGACCCGGCGTTCATGATCGCGGTGAAGGCGGTGGAGACCCTCTCCAACCGGCTGCCCGATGTCGAGATGCGGGTCGCGTTCAAGGAGCTGGCCTGGGTGCCGGCGCCGTGGAGCCGCTCGCTGGTGACGCTTCCGGTGCGGTTCAGCCCGCGCACGCTCCAGTCGGCGGCGCGGTCCGCGGCCCGGCCCGCAACCAGCGGCGCGCCGCAGTCCGGAGAGGTCCGTTCGACGCCGGCGGCGGCCCCGCGTCAGGGTGCTGCGCAGTCCAAGCAGGGGATGTTCAGCCGCTTCCTCGCGTGGACCAGGGGAGAGTGACGCAGGTAACCATATAAACGCACCGTGTTATTGGATGCTTCAAACAGCGCCCGGGTATGGATGACGGCTGTGCTCAGAAAGGGGCCGTCATCGTGAGGACCGTCACGACTCCGTCGTCCGATCGCAGAGCCACCGTCTCCCTCTTCACCCGACTACGTTCGGCACAGGGCCAGGAGGATCCCTTCCCCATATATGCCGAACTGCGTTCGATGGGAGCAGTCGCGCCCGCACCCTGGGGCGGACTACTGGTGACCAGTTTCGATCTGTGCGACCAGATATTGCGCAGCCCCGCCTGGCTGGAGCCCGACAAGCGCTGGCGGGAGAAACAGGGGCCGCGCACCCGTTGGAGCGCGCCTTCGTCGCGTGAGATCAGCAGTACTCTGCCCGCACTCAACCCTCCGGACCACACCCGGGTCCGCCAGGCCGCCGGTACCTTCGACCGGGGCACGATCCAGGGGCTGGGCCCGATGGTCGCCGAGGTGACCGACCGGCTCCTGGATTCACTGGTGGAGCGGCTGCGCGACGGCGGCGAGGCCGACTTCGCCGCCCTCGTGGGGGAGGAACTCCCCGTCGCCACCATCGGGAACTGGCTCGGGCTGCCCGAGGCCGACTGGCCCCGGCTGCGCGAGCTGACCCATGACCAGGTCTACACCCAGGAACTGCTGCCCACGGCGAGCCAGCTGGCCCGGTCGGACGCGGCGATGGCCGAACTCCGGACCTATTTCCTGGACCTGGTGCGCGAGCGCCGCGGACGACTCGGGGACGATCCCGTGTCCCGGTGGATCGCCAAATGGGACGCCATGGAGCCCGACCAGGAGAAGGCCGATGAAGGGGTCTATTTCCTCGCCCTGTTCATGCTGCTGGCCGCTCTGGAGACCACCGCCACCCTCTTGTCGACCATGACCCTGCGGCTCGTCGAGAACCCCGCGCGCTGGCAGCAGCTCGCCGATGATCCCGACCTCGCACCCGCGTTCATCGAGGAGAGCCTTCGCTACGACCCTCCCACCCATGTGATCAGCCGGGTCGCCGCCGATGACCGGGTCCTCGGGGGCCTGGAGGTGCACCGGGACCAGATGGTGCACCTGATGGTGGGCGCCGCCCACCACGACGCCGAACGGCACCCGGACCCCGAGCGGTTCGA
>NZ_JBHTZD010000027.1:47526-97751 GCF_042790455.1 Streptomyces sp. NPDC056734 | reverse complement strand
ATCTGGCGTTGATTTTTGGCACGCTGTTGAGTTCTCAAGGAACGGACGCTTCCTTCGTACTCACCCTCTCGGGCTTTCCTCCGGGCTTCCCTTCGGTGTTCCCAAACTCTATCAGTGTTTTTCCGTCCCCCTGACCACCGTCCTGCGGGCATGCAGAAGGCGACCCCGGGATAGGATCTGACAAGTTGGGTGCTGCTAGGCAGAGTCGCCTGGTGCGTTGCTCAGCCTGAAGCAGGAGTACGACTGTACAGGTGGCTCCGGAGCGGGCGCAAACCGATTGGTGCCCGCCCCTAGGGTCGCGTACCCGTCCCTCGAGTAGGGAACCGGCACTTCATATGACATACCCTGCTGAAACAGTGCGCCGTCCGGGACAGGCAGTGACGGCCCATATGAATCTCCACCCCTGGGAGGCTTCCCATGACCACCGTGTCGTCCCCGATCGCAGGACGCGCCATCGGACTGGCCGCAGTGCCGGATCCGGTTTTCTCCGGGGCCATGGTCGGCCCGGGTACCGCCATCGATCCCTTGCGTGAAGCCGGTGAGGCGGTTTCGCCTGTCGACGGCGTCATCGTCTCGCTTCACCCGCACGCGTTTGTCGTCGTGGACAGTGAAGGACACGGCGTGCTCACCCACCTCGGCATCGACACGGTGCAGCTCAACGGTGAGGGTTTCGAACTGCTGGTGAACAAGGGGGACACCGTCACGCGCGGCCAGGCCGTCGTGCGATGGAACCCGGCCGCGGTCGAGGCCGCCGGCAAGTCGCCCGTGTGCCCGATCGTGGCGCTGGAGGCGACCGCCGAGGCGCTCTCCGAGTTGCGTGAGGACGGCGACATCAAGGCGGGCGACAGTCTCTTCGTCTGGCAGTGACGTCGGCACCGTCCTCATGACGGCCAGTAGGGCAACCATCGCGGCGGCGGGACCCGCCGCACTATCGGAGACGGGTGAGATGGAGACAACGCTGCGAGGCGTCGGCGTGAGCCACGGTGTGGCGATCGGCGAGGTTCGGCACATGGGAACGGCGGTACTCGAACCGCCCGCCAAGCAGATCCCTGCGGAGGAGGCGGAGCGTGAACAGGGGCGCGCTCGCCAGGCCGTGGAGGCTGTGGCTGCGGACCTGATCGCGCGCGGCAATCTGGCGGGGGGCGAAGCCCAGGCGGTGCTTGAGGCGCAGGCCCTGATGGCGCAGGACCCCGAATTGATGGCCGACGTGGACCGGCGGGTGACGGCCGGCAGCACGGCCGAGCGTGCCGTGTACGACGCGTTCGCCGCGTACCGCGAGTTGCTGGCGGCTGCCGGTGAGTACCTCGCCGGGCGGGTCGCGGACCTCGATGATGTGCGGAACCGTATCGTCGCTCGGCTGCTCGGTGTGCCGATGCCCGGTGTGCCGGACAGCGACGAGCCCTATGTACTGGTCGCCCGTGATCTGGCGCCGGCCGATACGGCTCTGCTGGACCCGACTCTGGTGCTGGGCTTTGTCACCGAGGAGGGCGGGCCGACCAGCCACAGCGCGATCCTGGCGCGGGCGCTCGGAGTTCCGGCCGTGGTGGCGCTGCCCGGTGCGGGTGAGCTGGCCGAGGGCACAATGATCGCCGTGGACGGCTCGTCCGGCGAGATCTTCGTGAACCCCACCGAGGAGAAGAAAGGTCAGCTGGAGGCCGCGGCCGCCGAGCGCAGGGCGGCGCTGACCTCGGCGACGGGTCCTGGTGCCACGGCCGATGGTCACAAGGTGCCCTTGCTGGCCAATGTCGGCGGTCCGGCCGATGTGGCCGCTGCTGTCGAGGCGGGTGCCGAGGGTGTCGGTCTGTTCCGTACCGAGTTCCTGTTCCTGGACGACAGTAAGAACGCTCCGTCCGAGGAGAAGCAGGTCGAGGCGTACCGGAAGGTGCTGGAGGCGTTCCCCGAGAGCCGTGTGGTGGTGCGGGTGCTCGACGCGGGCGCCGACAAACCGCTGGATTTCCTGACGCCTGCCGACGAGCCCAATCCGGCGCTCGGAGTGCGGGGGCTGCGCTCGCTGCTCGATCATCCCGATGTGCTGCGCACGCAGCTGACCGCGCTGGCCAAGGCCGCGGAGGGGCTGCCGGTCTACCTTGAGGTCATGGCCCCGATGGTGGCCGACCGGTCGGACGCCAAGGCGTTCGCCGACGCGTGCCGGGCGGCCGGGCTTCAGGCGAAGTTCGGTGCCATGGTGGAGATTCCGTCGGCCGCTCTGCGGGCGCGGTCGGTGCTCCAGGAGGTGGAGTTCCTTTCGCTGGGGACCAATGATCTCGCGCAGTACACTTTCGCCGCCGACCGTCAGGTCGGTGCCGTCTCGCGGTTGCAGGATCCGTGGCAGCCCGCGCTGCTCGATCTGGTCGCGCTGTCCGCGGAGGCGGCGAAGGCCGAGGGCAAGAGCTGTGGGGTCTGCGGTGAGGCGGCGTCGGATCCGCTGCTGGCGTGTGTGCTGACCGGTCTGGGGGTCACCTCCCTCTCCATGGGTGCCGCGTCCATTCCTTATGTGCGGGCCACGCTCGCGAAGTTCACCCTGGCCCAGTGCGAGCGGGCCGCCGCTGCCGCGCGGGCTTCGGACAGTGCCGATGATGCGCGTGCGGCGGCGCAGGCGGTGCTGTCCGGCGAGTAGCCGCAAGGCAGCGGTTCCCGTGGCTGTTCCGTTTCGAGGGGCTCCTCACCGTGCGGTGGGGAGCCCCTCGCGCTGTCAGTGATGGTGCCCGGTCGTCTTGTCCTCACCATCGATTCCGAGGTCGGGCGGCACGGAGTAGTCGACGCCGGATTCCGGTGAGATGAGGTCGCCTGATTCGACGTCGGTGCAGTAGGCGTCGAAGACCTCGCCCGCGGTGAGGGGTGCGAGTCCTTCGCCGCGCAGCCGCCATCCGTAGATCCGGTCGGTGGTGTCCGGGGCGCTGGTGCGCATCACGAGTCCGCCGGGGCTGTGGGTCGCGATGCCGAGCGCGAGGACCGTGGTGAACTCCAGGGCTTCGGTCTCGTCGACTTGGGTGGTGCCGGTGTTGTCCTGGTCGGCGTGGAGTACGACGGCGAGCATCTCCGGTGTGCCGGAGACGGTGCAGACGAGGTGCCGGTCGCCGGGTGGTGCCGTGTCGAGGACGCGCATCAGGAGGGCGGACGCGCGGGCGAAGGCGGCACGGCCGATGTCCTCGCCGCAGGTGGCGCAGGCGCCCAGTCGGGCCAGGCACGCGGAGGCGTACTCCCAGGTCGCTTGGCGGACGGCTTCGTCGACGAGATCTGGGACGAGGTCGTCGAGCGGTTGGCCCTTGTAGGGGACGGCCGGTCCGGTGGCGGCGAGTTCCGCGGTGTAGCGGGTGCGGCTGGAGGGGGTGTCGGGGTCCAGGCCGGTGGCGGTGCAGAACTTGGCGTACTCCTCTGGGTCGAAGAGCGCGACCGTTGTGTGGCTGCCTTGGGAGGCGCGTGTCCTGAGCAGGGCTTCGATCTGCCGGAGATAGGTCTTGTGGTCGTCGAAGACGAAGCTGCGGTAGCGGCGCATGCTCCGGAAGTCGTGCTCGTCGGTGAGCAGGCCGATGGTGCCGGCGATTTCGCGGCGCAGGACGCGTCGCATGGTCTGGTGGTCGGTGTGTGCCATGGCTTCCCCCTGTGTGCAGTCGATCAATGCTCACTCACAGTAACTGGCGGCACTGACAATGGCTTCGGGGGAGCGTCCGAGCCGACCTGCCGGTGAGTTGTTTCGGCAGGTCAGGGTGGGTTTTTCCGCGGCGGCTCCGGGGCTGGGACGAGGCCGCCGACGGTGACTTCGTGGGGCTCAGGCGCGTTTGCGGGCCAGGTCCTCGTAGAAGGGGAGGAGGCCGAGGTTGTCGATGGAGCCGGGGTTGACCGCTTTTTCCAGTGGGGTGCCCTGGAGGAGGCGCTTGACCGGGACCTCGATGCGTTTGCCGGTGAGGGTGTGGGGGATGCCGGGGACCTCGATGACCTCGTCGGGGACGTGGCGGGGGGAGAGTTGCTCGCGGATGGTCTGTTTGATGCGGGTCAGAAGGGCCTCGTCTAGTTGTGCTCCGGGGGCCAGGTGGACGAAGAGGGGCATCCAGTAGCCGCCGTCGGGCTGTTCGATGCCGATGACGAGGGATTCCTTGATCTCGGGGAGGCGCTCGACGGCTTCGTAGATGTCCGCCGAGCCCATGCGTACGCCCTGGCGGTTGAGGGTGGAGTCGGAGCGGCCGTGGATGATCACGGAGCCGTGTGAGGTGACCGTGATCCAGTCGCCGTGGCGCCAGACGCCCGGGTAGGTGTCGAAGTAGCTGTCGTGGTAGCGGCTGCCGTCGGGGTCGTTCCAGAAGCGGATCGGCATCGAGGGCATGGGGTTGGTGACCACGAGTTCGCCGACCTCGTCGATCAGGGGGTTGCCGTTGGGGTCCCAGGACTGGAGGTCGGTGCCGAGGCAGGCGGCCTGGAGTTCGCCGATGTGGACGGGGAGGGTGGGGACGGCGCCGGCGAAACAGGAGCAGACGTCGGTGCCGCCGCTGACGGAGGCGATCCACAGGTTGTCGCCGACCTCGTCGTGGAGCCAGCGGAAGCCATCGGGCGGCAGGGGGGAGCCGGTGGTGGCCACGCAGCGCACCGAGGACAGGTCGTGGTCGCGCGCGGGGTGCGCCTCGGCCTTGCGGCAGGCCATGACGTACGCGGCGGAGGTGCCGTAGAGGGTGGCCCGGGTGCGTTCGGCGACGCGCCATTGGGCGGCGAGGTCGGGATAGCCGGGGCTGCCGTCGTGGAGGACGATCGTGGTGCCGGTGAGCAGGCCGGAGACGAGGAAGTTCCACATCATCCAGCCGGTGGACGTGTACCAGTAGAAGCGGTCCTCGGGGCCGAGATCGCAGTGCAGACCGAGTTGCTTGAGGTGTTCTACGAGGATGCCGCCCTGGGAGTGGACGATGGCCTTGGGCAGGCCGGTGGTGCCGGAGGAGTAGAGCACCCACAGGGGGTGGTCGAAGGGGACCTGTTCGTAGTCGGGGTCCACGTCCGCGGCGGTCAGGGACGACCAGTCGAGGGCGCCCTCTGGGGCCTCGGTGCCGAGCAGCGGGATGTGGACGACCGCGCGGAGGGTGGGCAGGTCGCGGCGGAGTTCAGCGACGGTGTCACGCCGGTCGTGTTCCTTGCCGCCGTAGCGGTAGCCGTCGACGGTGAACATGACGACGGGTTCGACCTGCTGGAAGCGGTCGAGGACGCTGCGGGCGCCGAAGTCGGGGGCGCAGGAGGTCCAGACGCCGCCCACGGCGGCGGTGGCGAGGAGGGCGGCCACGGCCTCGGGGATGTTCGGCAGATAGCCGCAGACGCGGTCTCCCGGGCGTACGCCGAGCGCGCGCAGCTCGGCGGCCAGGGAGCCGACCTGGCGGCGCAGTTCTCCCCACGTCACCGGCCGCGGTTCATGGGTTTCGTCGACGCACAGGAGGGCTGTTTCGTCCGCGCGGTCGTCGGCCGCGCGCAGGGCGTGTTCGGCGTAGTTGAGGGTCGCGCCGGGGAACCATTGGGCGCCGGGCATGGCGCGGTCGCCCAGCACGCGCGCGTAGGGGGTGGAGAAGCGTACGTCGAACCATTCCGTGACGGCCTTCCAGAAGGCTTCCAGGTCGGTCACGGACCAGTGGTGCAGGGCCGGGTAGCCGCCGGCGGCGGGGGCCCCGTGGTGTTCGGCCGCCCATGCCTGGAACCTGGTGATGCGCGCCTCGGCGACCCACTGCGGATCCGGCTGCCAGAGTGGCTGTGGGGTGGCGGTCGACATATGTGGCTCCCGGGACTCTGCGCGTCGTTGCGTCGCCCGCGCGCGGGCTGTGGTGGGCGCGCGACACGGCTGGTAGGGACGATGCCATTTGATCGACTCCGACACCAGGATCCGGCCCACATAGTCGGCGTGATGAATATGTGGTCCCAGCACGGGTGAACGGCAGTTGAACGATGCACACGGGTGGGCCTGTCGATGGCAGGCTGAGCAGCATGGATGGTCGTGACCTGGTGCGTTCGGTGAAGTCGGTCGGTGCTGTGGGGGCAGCCCACAGGTTGCGTACCGTACGGGCCGCTTGGCGCAGGAAGCGGGCGGATGCCGTCGGGCTGCCGCAGCGGGGGGCGGAACGCGCGCGCGTGCCGGGGCCGGTCGGGGAGGTGGAGCCGGGTCCTGGGGGCGGTCTGATCAGGTTCGCGCGCTCGGAGCTGCGGATCATGGTGGCGGTGAACGGGACGGTTTTCTGGGGCTGGGACGGGGCCGGTCCCGAGCCGTCGTACGCGTTGGCCGGCTCGTGTCCGGAGCCGGATCCGCGGGCGGTGCTGGAGCCGGACAAGGACGGCGGCTGGCGGGTGGTGGCGGAGCGGGTGACGCTGGTGATCTCGCGGCACGGGGCGGTCGAGGTGCTCACGCCGGGTGGGGTCACGCTGCGCCGGGAGCAGCCGCCGCGCTGGTGGGAGCCGGTGCAGGGGGGTGTGGCCCGCTGGATGCAGCGGTCGGAGGTGGCGGCGGACGCGCGGTTCTTCGGGCTGGGCGGGCGGGCGTCGGGGCCGCGGCTGCGGGACGGGACGTACCGTCTGTGGAACACGGATCCGGGGCGGGCTTTCGGGCCGGACGAGGATCCGCTGTATCTCACGATGCCGGTGCAGCTGGTGGTGGCGGACGCGTCCACGCACTTGATCTTCCACGACACGTCCTGGGACGGGTCGGTGACCCTGACGGAGGGCGAGGAGGGGGCCGGGTCGGGGCACGACCGGGCCGGGGGGAGCGAGCTGCGGATGGACGGCGGTCCGCTGCGTTGCTGGGTGATGGTGGGGACGCCCGCGCGCGTGCTGCTGTGCTGGGCGTCGCTCACCGGTGCGCCCGCGCTGCCGCCTGTGTGGGCGCTGGGGCACCATCACGCGCGGTGGGGGTTCGGCAGCGAGGAGGAAGTGCGCCGGATCGTGGCCGGGTACCGGGAGCACGGGCTGCCGCTGGACGCCGTGCATCTCGATATCGACCACTTCGACGGGCACCGGGTGTTCACGGTCGATCACGAGCGCTTTCCCAAGCTGGAGGGACTCGCAGAGGAACTGGGTCGGGACGGGATCCAGCTGGTGTCGATCGTGGACCCGGCGGTCAAGGCGGAGCCGGGGAACGCGGTGTACGACGGCGGGACGGCCGAGGACGCCTTCGTGCGGGACGCCTCGGGGCAGGTGGTGCGGGGGGTGGTGTGGCCCGGGGAGTCGGTCTTCCCGGATTTCACGCACCCGCGCGTGCGTGCGTGGTGGGGCCGGCTCTATGCGGAGCGTCTGGGACAGGGTTTCTCGGGCTTCTGGCACGACATGAACGAGCCGACGTCGTTCACCGCGTTCGGCGAGTCCACGCTGCCGAGGTCGGCGCGGCACGCGCTGGAGGGCCGTGGGGGCGACCACCGGGAGGCGCACAACGTGTACGCGTTGTGCATGGCGAGGGCGGCCTACGAGGGGCTGCGCGAGCTGTGCCCGCAGGAGCGGCCGTTCGTCTTCTCCCGCTCTGGCTGGGCCGGGATGCAGCGCTACGGCGGCACCTGGTCGGGGGATGTGGCGACGGGCTGGCCGGGACTGCGGGCCTCGTTGTCGCTGGTCATGGGGCTCGGGTTGTGCGGGGTGCCGTATTCGGGGCCGGATGTGGGCGGGTTCGACGGCTTTCCGTCGCCGGAGCTGTATCTGCGGTGGTTCCAGTTGGGGGCCTATCTGCCGCTGTTCCGTACGCACGCGGGTCTGCGGGCGGGGCGGCGCGAGCCGTGGGCGTTCGGGCCCGAGGTGCTCGGGCACGCGCGCGAGGCGCTTGTCGAGCGCAGGCGGCTGATGCCGTACTTCGTGACGCTGGCGCATCTGGCGCGGCGGACGGGTGCGCCCTATGTGCGGCCCTTGTGGTGGGGGGCGCCGGAGGACCGGGCGTTGCGCGACTGTGAGGATGCGTTTCTGCTGGGCGACGCGCTGTTGGTGGCTCCGGTGATGGACGCGGGCGCGGACCGGCGGGCGGTGCGGCTGCCGCGCGGTCGCTGGTACGACACGGCGACGGAGGTGTCGTACGAGGGGCCTGGGAGGGTGTTCGTGGATGCTCCCCTGGCGCGTATTCCGGTGCTGGCTCGCGCGGGTGCGGTTCTTCCGGTGCGGGGTGCGGACGGCGGGCTGGAGCTGGAGGTGTGGGCGCCCGCGCGCGGGCGTACCGGGAGCGGGCTGGTGGTGGCGGACAGCGGGGACGGGTGGGACGAGCCGGAGATCGAGCGGTACGTCACCCGCTGGCAGGGCTCGCGCGTGGTCGTCGAGCGGGAGCGGGAGGACGGCCCGGTCGAGCCGCCCCACCCGGTTCGGGTACGCGGGCTGCCGAAGGAGCGGGATCAGATGTAGCGGCCCTCGAACCAGGCCCTGGCGGCCAGGGTGTGCAGCGGGAAGGCCAGTTCGTCCGCCCTGCGCAGCAGGTGCCAGCCCTCGGTCTCGTCCGTGGCCGCCGACGGGGGCAGGCCCTCGGCGGGGCGTTCCGGAAGGAGACCGAACAGCAGCAGATGGCCGTCGGGCGAACTCATCGCATCGGCCAGGCGGACGTCGCGGGTGGCTGCGTCGATGCCCGTCTCCTCCTTCAGCTCCCGGACGACGGCGTGGCGCCAGTCCTCGCGGTCGTCGATGAAGCCGCCGGGAAGGGCGATGCCGCCCCGCGCGGGAGCGATGGTGCGGGTGATGACGACCAGGGCGGTGCCCTGCGTGTCGTACACGGGCTGGAGGGCCACCGCGACCGGCAGCGGGTTGCGGTAGGCAACGGTGCCGCACGACGCGCAGGTGCGGGGCCAGCCGGTCACGCCCTCTCCGTAGGGCGCTCCGCAGCGCGAACAGTGGGAATCGGGCGCGGAGTTGGGGTGTGGGTTCTCGGACACGTCGCGGACTGTATCCGATCACCTGGAAGGCGTTACTCCGGGCTGTGTCGTCGGCCGGGTGGTATCGGCCGCTGGTGAGGGACTTTCGCGACACGCGGAAATGAGGGAGGTGTACGAACTCCGGTGGTCGCCGGTTGGTTCAGCGGGGACGGGGACTGCTTCGGGCTCCTCGGTACGTGGTGCTCAGTCTTCGGTCGTGTGCACCGCGCCCGTGGTCCTCATCACCAGGACCGGCAGAGGATTCGCACGCTGTGCGATCTGCTCGGAATCCTGCGTGAACGTCTTATGAATTGCCCTTGGACGTACGCCTTTGGCGTCATCATGCTCGCGTGCGCTCCTGGACGGATTCTCTCCGCTTCGCGTTCCAGCCCGTGGTGAATCTGACCACCGGGGGGATCGTCGCACTGGAGATCCTGGCCCGCCCGGAGGCCGGCGACATCCTGGCCGAGGCACGACGGGACCCGGAACTCGACGGCACGCTCACGGTGTTGGCGCTGCGCGCGGCGGTGCGCAAGGAGACGATGCTGCCGCTGCATGTCAATGTGTTCGCGGGCACGCTCGCCGATCTCGGTGGGCTGACGCCGCTGCACGACGCGGTGCGGCGGGCCGGGCGGCTGCCGTGGGAGGTCACGCTGGATGTCAGCCCGCCCTACACGCACGTGCCGCAGCAGGCGCTGCTGGAGGCCGTGGGCGCGCTGCGGGAGCAGGGTTTCCGGATCAGCGCGGACGGGGTCGGGGACGGGGATGTGCCGCTGCGGCTGCTCACGGACCTGGCGCCGGACCTGGTGAAGCTCGACGCGTCGCTGCTGGCGCGTCGCCCGGCGGTGAAGTCGATGCGCACCCTGTGCGAGGAGATGGGCGCGCTGCTCGCCGTGGAGGGCGTGGAGACGGAACTCCAGTGCGCGGCGGCGCAGTCGGCGGGGGCGCAGCTGGCGCAGGGTGATCTGTTCGCGCCGCCGGCCCGGCTGCCGGTGGCGGAGGTGTACGTGCCGCAGGGCTCCCCCGCGCCCGGCGTGGCGCCACGGTCAGGGCCGTCGGTACAGGAGTTCGTACGGCCCGCGGCGCTGCTGCCGGACGCCGCGTCCGCCGGGCGGGTGCGGGCACTGCTGACCGGGTCGCCGGACATCTCCGGGGTGCTGCTGGTGGACCGGGACGGGGTGCCGGTGCGGTCGGTGCACCGCTCGCGGTTCCTGCTGTCGATGTCGGGGCGCTACGGGCACGCCCTGTACGCGGACCGGCCCGCCGCCAAGCTGGGTGATCCGCCGCGGACGGTGGGGGTGCACGCCACCGCGTGGGAGGTGCTGGACGTGGTGGCCGACGGGGACCGCGCGCGTACGTCCGACGATGTGGCTGTTGTCGACGACCACGGGCGGTGCGTGGGGGTCGTGCGGCTCGCCGATCTCGTACGGGCGCTGTCCGAGACGCGGGTGGAGGAGGCGGCCGGGCTCAATCCGCTGACGCGGCTGCCGGGGTCCGACGCGATCACGGGTGAGGTGGACCGGCGGATCGCGGAAGGCTGGACGTTCACCCTGAGCTGGCTCGATGTCGATCACTTCAAGCAGGTGAACGACGGGGCGGGGTTCGCGGCCGGGGACGAGCTGATCCGGTCGGTGGGACAGGCGGTGCAGCGGGTGGCGTCCGGGAGTATGCGCGTGGGGCACATCGGCGGGGACGACTTCCTGGTCCTCGCTGATCCGGAGGGGTTGGATCCGCTGGCTGCCTCGGTGCTGGACGTGCCCTGGTCGGCGGGTGGGCTGACGGTGACGTTATCGCTGGCCACGGTGGTGTGCGGGCCGGGGAGTGTGACCGATCACCGGGAGGCGGCGGCGTGTCTCGCGCCGTTGAAGAAGGCCGCCAAGGCGCTCGACGGGGCGAGCTGGGTGCTGGGGCGGGCCGGGCTGCCGGGGTACGAGATCCGGCGGGGGGCGGGGCCTGGGCCGGGGCGGGCGGGGTGTGCGGTGGCGGAACCGGGGAGGGGCTGAGGGGCGAGGGAGGCCCTGTCGGCGGGAAATGTGTCACACGCGTGCGGGCTTCTGCCCTGAGGGCGGCATAGGGGGTGTCTTTGTGCCGTGGGGAGGGTGGCGGGGCGTCCGCAAGGGGCGTCGGTGGGGCATCCCAGGCGCGTAGGTGGGGGCATGATCGGCAGCCCTGAATCCGGCCGTAAAGGCCCTGGGACAGCCCCTGTTGGGTCGGGACACCGTGAATGGCACCCGAGGGGCCCGGCGTCCCTCCGAGGCGGTGTGCGGGCCCTCTGGGGCCATCCGTCACGGATAGCGGCGGGGCCTTGGCGGTCTGAGGCCCGGCGGACGCCTCCGGTGTCAGGAGGAGGGCCAGGGAGGGTGAGGCAGTGGCCTGTGCTCCGGTCGGCGGGGGTACGGATCGCGCGCGTTGTGGCCATTGCCGACGGTGGAGATGGGTTCAGGTGGTTGCCTTCTGGCGGCGCTCCGCCGCGGATGTCATGGCGTGTTGGACGACGCCCACGAGGACCTCCTTGACGGATTCCCGGTCGCGCGCGTCGCACAGGACGAGCGGGACGTGGTCGTCCAGGTCGATTGCCTGGCGGACGGCGTCGTCCGGGTAACGGGAGGCGCCCTCGAAGCAGTTGACGCCGACGACGAACGGGATGGAGCGGCGTTCGAAGTAGTCGACGGCGGCGAAGCAGTCATCCAGGCGGCGCGTGTCGGCCAGGACGACCGCGCCGAGCGCCCCCTCGGACAGTTCGTCCCACATGAACCAGAACCGCTCCTGGCCGGGTGTGCCGAAGAGGTACAGCACGAGGTCCTCGCGCAGGGTGATGCGCCCGAAGTCCATGGCGACGGTCGTGGTGTGCTTGCCCTCGACGCCGCTGAGGTCGTCGACCGGGCGGCCCGCCTCGGTGAGCAGTTCCTCGGTACGCAGCGGCCTGATCTCGCTGACCGCGCCGACCAGGGTGGTCTTGCCCACGCCGAAGCCGCCGGCCACGAGGATCTTGAGCGTGACGGGCCCGACCGGCTTGCCGCGCTCAGATCGCCCGAACTCCATCGGTCTCTTCTCCTGCTCGAAGGGGGTCGGTCGGCGGTGGCCCGTAGCCTCCGCCGCCGGGGGTTTCGATGACGAGTACGTCGCCGGGACCGACGTCCGTGGCGTCGCTGGCGCCGAGTGCGGTGACGGTGCCGTCCGCGCGCTCCACGCGGTTGGCGCCCAGTCTGCCGGGCGCGCCGCCGTTCATGCCGTACGGGGGCACCCTGCGGTGCTGGGACAGGGTGGAGACGGTCATGGGCTCACGGAAGCGGATCCGGCGTACGGCACCGTCCCCGCCACGCCAGCGGCCGGCCCCGCCGCTGCCCCGGCGCACCGTGAACTCGTCCAGGAGCACGGGAAGCCGCCATTCCAGGATTTCCGGGTCGGTGAGCCGTGAGTTGGTCATATGGGTCTGTACGACGTCGGCGCCGCGGAAGCCGTCGCCGGCGCCGGATCCGGAGGCGACGGTCTCGTAGTACTGGTGGCGCGCGTTGCCGAAGGTGACGTTGTTCATGGTGCCGGAGCCCTCCGCCTGGACGCCGAGGGCAGCATAGAGGGCGCCCGTGATCGATTGGGAGGTCTCGACGTTGCCCGCGACGACGGCGGCGGGCGGCGCGGGTGCGAGCAGGGAGCCCGGCGGCACGATGATCCTGAGGGGGCGCAGACAGCCGTCGTTGAGCGGGATGTCGTCGGCGACGAGGGTGCGGAAGACGTAGAGAACGGCCGCGTTGACGACCGCATAGGGGGCGTTGAAGTTCGTGGCCAGCTGTGCGGAGGTGCCGCTGAAGTCGATGGTCGCGGAGCGGTTCTCCCGGTCGACGCGGACCTGGACGCGGATGATCGCGCCGGAGTCGGTCTCGTACGCGTACGCGCCTTCGGCAAGGGTGTCGATGACGCGGCGCACGGCGTCCTCGGCGTTGTCCTGGACGTGCCGCATGTATGCCTGGACGACGTCGAGGCCGAAGTCGTCGATCATGCGGGCGACTTCGTCGACGCCTCTGCGGTTGGCGGCGATCTGGGCGCGCAGGTCGGCGAGGTTGGTCGCGGGGTTGCGGGACGGGTAGGGGCCCTGGGTGAGCAGGCGGAGGGTCTCCTGCTCGCGGAAGCGGCCGTTCTCGGCGAGCAGCCAGTTGTCGAAGAGGACGCCTTCTTCGTCGATGGTGGTGCTGCCGGCCGGCATGGAGCCGGGGGCGATGCCACCGATCTCGGCGTGGTGGCCGCGGGAGGCGACGTAGAAGAGAATCCGGTCACTGTGCGTGGCGTCCGTCCCGGTGGGGCCGAAGACCGGGGTGATCACGGTGACGTCGGGCAGGTGGGTGCCGCCGTGGTACGGGTCATTGACCGCGTAGGTGTCGCCGGGCCGCATGCCGGAGCCGCGGCGGTGGATGACCTCTTTGACGCTGGTGCCCATGGAGCCCAGGTGGACGGGGATGTGGGGGGCGTTGGCCACCAGGTTCCCGTCGGGGTCGAAGAGGGCGCAGGAGAAGTCCAGCCGTTCCTTGATGTTGACGGACTGGGCCGTGGACTCCAGCCGGGCGCCCATCTGTTCGGCGATGGACATGAAGAGATTGTTGAAGACCTCCAGCAGAACCGGGTCGGCTTCTGTGTCGAGAGCGGAACTCTGTGTGATCGCCGCGCGTTCCATGACCAGATGCCCGTCGTGGCGCGCCGCGGCCCGCCAGCCGTCGTCCACGACGGTCGTCGCGCCGGACTCGGTGATGATCGCCGGGCCGGTGACGGTCTCGCCGGGAGGCAGTGCCTCGCGGCGGTACAGGGGTACGTCGCGCCAGGCGCCGCCGGTGTGGAGGCGGACGGTGTCGGGTGGGGCGCGGTGGCCTTCGTACGGGGCGAGGGCCGAGAGATCGGGGGGTTCGGTGATTCCGGTGGCTTCGACGGAGAGTGCTTCGACGACGATCGGGCGGTCGAGCGTGAAGGAGTACGTGGCGCGATGACGTTCTTCGAACGCCTGCCGCATGGTGGTGGGCTCGGTGAGCGGGACGGTGAGGGTGGTGTCGGTGCCGTCGTAGCGGAGCTGGGCGCGGCGGACGGCCTCGATGCGGTCCTCGGGGACGTCCTCCGCGCGGAGTTCGGCGCGGGCCACCTGCTCCAGGTTGTCGGCCGTCTCGCGGATGCCGGGCATGGCGGCGGGTTCCAGGGGCGCTTCGACGGACCGCTCGCGCATGGCGGTGGTGTCGGCGAGTCCGATGCCCAGCGCGGACAGCACTCCGGCCATGGGAGGGACCAGGACGGTACGGATGCCGAGCGACTCGGCGACCCGGCAGGCGTGCTGACCGCCGGCGCCGCCAAAGGTGGTGAGCGCGTAGCGGGTGACGTCGTGGCCCTTCTGGACGGAGATCCGCTTCACCGCGTTGGCGATGTTGGCCACGGCGATCTGAAGGTAGCCCTCGGCAACCTGCTCGGGGGTGCGGGCGTCGCCGGTGGTCCCGCGGATCTCGCGGGCGAGGCCGGTGAAGCGTGCACGGACCAGGGCCTCGTCGAGGGGCTGGTCGCCGTCGGGGCCGAACACGCGCGGGAAGTGGGCGGGCTGGATCCGGCCGAGCATGACATTGGCGTCGGTGACGGTGAGCGGGCCGCCGCTCCGGTAGCAGGCGGGGCCCGGGTCCGCGCCCGCCGAGTCCGGCCCTACGCGGTAGCGGGAGCCGTCGAAGTGGAGGATCGAGCCACCGCCGGCGGCGACGGTGTGGATGTCGAGCATGGGTGCGCGCAGCCGGACGCCGGCGAGCTGTGTGGTGAAGACGCGTTCGTATGCGCCCGTGTGGTGCGAGACGTCGGTGGAGGTGCCCCCCATGTCGAAGCCGATCACCCGGTCGAACCCGGCGAGTCGCGACATGCGCGCCATGCCGACGATGCCCCCGGCGGGCCCGGACAGGATGGCGTCCTTGCCGCGGAACTGCCCGGCCTCGGCGAGGCCGCCGTTGGACTGCATGAACATCAGGCGTACGCCGTGGAGTTGGTCGGCGATCTGGCGGACGTAGCGGCGCAGTACGGGCGAGAGGTAGGCGTCGACGACGGTGGTGTCTCCGCGCGGGATCAGTTTCATCAGCGGGCTGACCTCGCTGGACAGCGAGATCTGCGGGAAGCCGATTCGGGCGGCCAGCTCGCCGATGGCCTGTTCGTGGGCGGGATGGAGGTGGCTGTGCAGACAGACCACGGCGATCGCCCGGATGCCGTCCTCGTGGGCCCGGCGCAGGGGCGCGGCCAGGGCCTCCAGGTCGGGGGCGCGCAGGACGGTGCCGTCGGCGGTGATGCGCTCGTCGACCTCGATGACGCGTTCGTGGAGCAGCTCGGGGAGTTCGATGCGGCGGGCGAAGATGCTGGGGCGGTTCTGGTAGGCGATGCGCAGGGCGTCGCGGAAGCCGCGGGTGATGACCAGCAGGGTGCGCTCGCCCTTGCGTTCGAGCAGGGCGTTGGTGGCGACGGTGGTGCCCATGCGGACGGACTCGATGGGGTCGTCGGAGCCGTCCAGCAGGGCCTGGACGCCCGCGACGGCGGCGTCCGCGTAGCGCGCCGGGTTGTCGGAGAGCAGCTTGTGCGTGAGGAGGCTGCCGTCGGGGCGGCGGGCGACGATGTCCGTGAAGGTGCCGCCCCGGTCGACCCAGAACTGCCAGCCCGTCGTCACCTTCGTCTCCCCGGTCACGCTGCTCGGCACCCTCCGTGCGGGCCGCAGGTCGCAGGGTTGCGGAGGATTGTCGACGATCGGTCGAATCTTATCGGCAGGGGTGGGAAGGTGCCTGTTTCACCGGACGTGGTGGCGGGTGCCGGGATTGCGCCGGGTGGGGGGAACGGGGGGCTGTGCCCGTGCGCGGGCGCGGGCCTTGCGGGAGGCGAGGGCCTGGCAGGGGGCGAGGGCCTGGCGGAGGGCCGTGGGGTCTGCCGGTGCCGGTACGGGCGCGTGGGGGGTGCGCCGGTCGGTGAGGGTGCGCTCGGTGGGCCGGTTCCGGCCGGTGGTAGTGGGCGTAGGTGCCGGTGGAGGCGGAACGGAGGGGCGGCGCACCGGGCGGGTTCCCGCCGCCGGGCGGGTGGGGGCGGGCGGAAACCTCGGGGTGGCCGGTCAGAGCGCCCGGAGGCCGTTGATCACGTCGCGCAGGACGCTTTCGTCGGGCAGTTCGGCCGGGGGCACAGGGCGGTTCACATGGACGAGGTCGCTGTCCACGAGGTCGCCGACGAGGACCCGTACGACCCCGATGGGCAGATCGAGTTCGGCGGCGAGTTCGGCGACCGACTGCGGGGCGTCGCGGCACAGGTCGACGATGTCCACGTGTTCCGGGGACAGCGAACCGTCGGTCTCCGCGTCGTCCGCCCGCGGTTCCGCGACGACCACCGCGATCAGATCGAGGCGGTGCTGGGCGGCGTGCCGGGTACGCCCGCGGGTCATCGCGTACGGGCGGACGACCGGTCCCGCCTCGTCGTCGAACCAGTGGCTTCTGGCCTCACCGTCTGCGCTCATGTCATCCCACTACCCGCCCGAGGGCGGATCGGTACGCGGAGCGGCGCCGAGATGTGCGCCGACCCGCTTGACCAGCAGCGTCATCTCGTAGGCGACCTGGCCGACGTCGGAGTCGGCGTCGGAGAGCACGGCCAGGCAGCTGCCGTCGCCGGCCGCGGTGACGAACAGGAAGGCGTCGTCCAGCTCGACGACCGTCTGCCGTACGCTGCCGGCGTCGAAGTGGCGGCCGACGCCCTTGGCGAGGCTGTGGAAGCCGGAGGCGACGGCCGCGAGGTGTTCGCCGTCCTCGCGGGTCAGGTCCTTGGACACGCCGGTCGCCAGGCCGTCCCCGGAGAGGACGACGGCCTTGTGGATGCTTGCGACGCGGTCCACCAGCTCGTCGAGGAGCCAGTTCAGCTCGCCCGACTTGTCGCTCGCGGAGTGGCCGGTCGCCTTCGGTGCGGTCATCGACCGTCCCCCTTTGTCGTTCCTTGTGGTGCGGTGCCGCTCTGGGTCTCGTCACCCGCGGCGTTCTCCTCACGGCCACGCTGCCAGCCGCGCTGGAGCGAGGCCATGCGGCTGCGGACCTCATCGGCGTCCCGCTCGTCAGGTGCGACGGGGGTCTCGGTACGCCGCGCGGGAGTGTTCTTCAGCTGCCGGGCCAGATTGGCCTGCCGGACGCGGCGGGGCAGGGCGCCCGTCGCGAGGCGGGAGCCGTCGGGGTCGTCGCCGGGTGCGCCGGTGACTTGGGGACGGTCCGTGCCGCGGGTGCGGTCCGTGCCGCGGAGTTCGTCGGGGCCGCGGCGTCCGTCCGGGGTGCCGGGTCCCCCGGGAGCCGTGCCGGAGGGTTTGGTCGTGCCTTGCGGGGCGGTGGCTTCTCGGGGGTGGCGGTGCAGGGTGGGGGCGCCGGACGGCGGCTCGGCATCGGGGCGGAAAGCACCCTCGCGCGGCTCGGCGGCACCGTCGAAGGAACCGTCGCGCTGGTCGGCGCCGCCGACGCCGCTCATGGATGCGGTAGGTCCCGTGGTGCGGCGGGCGGGGCCCGCGTCCCGGCGTCGGGTCGACAAAGGTGCGGTCGGGTCCTCGGGGCCGGGGCGGGCGGCGGGCGGGGAGGTGTCGTCCTCGGTCTGGCGGCGCTGGCGCTGGTCGGTGACCGGGCGACCGTGCGAGCTGACGAGCTTGGGGGTCTGGCGGCGAGGCAGCGGGACCGGGGCACCGGCGGTGTCGCCGGCGCCGTCCTGGTCCTTGGCACCGCGCGTGCCCGGCACCGTGCCGGACGCGCGGGCGGTGGCGTCGGTGATGCCGTCGTCGGTGAGGAAGCGGCGGGAGCGGAAGATGCCGCCGTGTTCGCCGTCCTCGTCGTCGAGCATGCCGGGGAAGTGTGCGATGGCATCGAGATCGACGGGGGCCTCCAGTTCGACAGGGCCGTCGAGGAGGGAGGCGGGCAGACCGGGGAGCTGGACCGGCATCGGGGACAGGGCGGTGTGATGGCCGCTCTCGGACCGGGTGTCCTTGGCGGGGCGGGGCCGGTCGAGACGGAAGCCGGTGCCGTTGGTGTCGGGCACATCGTCCGTGAGCAGGGCGTCGGGGATGAAGACGACGGCGGTGGTGCCACCGTAGGGGGAGGGTTGCAGGGAGACGCGTACGTTCTGGCGCTGCGCCAGCCGGCTGACGACGAACAGGCCGAGGCGGTCGGTGTCGGAGAGTTCGAACTCGGGGGTCTCCGCGAGCCGCAGATTGGCGTCCAGGAGTGCCTCGGCCGCCATGCCGAGCCCGCGGTCGTGGATCTCCAGGGTGAAGCCGTTGGCCACCCGTTCACCGACGACCTGGACAGCGGTGTGCGGCGGGGAGAACACCGTGGCGTTCTCCAGGAGTTCGGCGACCAGGTGGGTGAGGTCGGCGACGGTGGGGCCGGTGACGGCGGTGCGGGGCAGCCGGCGGACCTCGATGCGCTCGTAGTCCTCGACCTCGGCGACGGCCGCGCGGACCACGTCCATGAGCTGGATGGGTTTGCGCCACTGCCGGGAGGGCGCGGCACCGGAGAGGATGACGAGGCCCTCGGCGTGGCGGCGCATGCGGGTGGTGAGGTGGTCGAGGCGGAAGAGATCGGCGAGTTCCTCGGTGTCCTCGGTGCGGCGTTCCATGGTGTCGAGAAGGGTGAGCTGCTTGTGCAGCAGGACCTGGCTGCGGCGGGCGAGGTTGACGAAGACCTCGGAGACACCGGAGCGCAGTTCGGCCTGTTTCACGGCGGCCTCGACGGCGGCCCGCTGGAGGGTGTTGAGGGCCTGGCCGACCTCGCCCATCTCGTTGCGGTCGTACTCCAGGCGCGGGACCTCGGTCTCCACGTCGACCTGTTCGCCGGTGGACAGCCGGCGCATCACGCTGGGCAGCCGGACGCCGGACGCCTCGTGCGCGTCCAGGCGCAGCTGGCGCAGGTCGCGGATGAGGCCGCGACCGATCCGGACGGACACGATGAGGGAGAGCAGCAGCGCGGCCAGGCCGAGGGCGGCGGAGAAGACGACGCGGACGATGACGCCGGTGGCGATCGGGCGGACGCGGTCCTGGTAGCGGTCGGACGCCTGGTCGTTGAGAGTGCCGAGCTGGTCGAGGACCTTTCCGGCCGCCTCGTCCCAGTCGCTCGCGTCGACGTTGCGGGGGGTGCCGGAGCCGGAGGCGAGCGCGGACTCCTCGGCGACGCGCAGCGGGGCGGTGTCGGCGTTCTTCCAGAAGCGGTCGTAACGGTCGCGGTCGGCGGTGGGCAGCAGCGGGAGATTGACGTCGTACATCAGGTTCCGCTGGGCGACGAGGTCGGTGATGTCACGGATCTCGGCGTCCGAGAGGCTGCCGACGACGAGGGCGGAGCCGAGCAAGGCGTCTTCGCGGGCGAGGAGTTCGCGGGCGCGGGAGAGGCCGACGAGTGCGCGGTACTGCTTGTCGAGTTCGACGTCCTCGACCGTGTGGAGGTTGGTGAGCAGGGTGTAGCAGGGGTCGATCAGCCGGTTGTACAGGTCGAGGGCCTGGCTGCGGTTGACGGTGCCGTCCTCGACGCTGCGGCGCAGGGACCAGATGCCGTCGAAGGCTTCGAGGACGGCGGTGAGACGTTCGCCGGTGGCGGTACCCATGTCGTCGCGGTGGTCGGGGTCGCCGGCGTTCTTGCGCAGTTCCGCCACGGCCTCGTCGGTGGCGGCCTGGGTGCGGCGCAGGGCGGCGAGGCCGTCGGAGTCGCGGGGGTCGGCGAGGTGGACAAGGGTCTGGCGGCGCTCCTGTTGCAGGACGCGCACGGTGTCCTCGGTCGGATAGCCGACGTCCTCGACCACGGACGACGCGGTGAACAGGCCGCTCGCCTCCTGGCCCGTGAGCACCATGCCGAAGGCCCACAACGCGGTCATGGAGACCAAGGGCACGAGCAGCAGCGCCACGATCTTCCTGCGGATGGACTTCCCGCGAAAGCGCATGGCCTCCCCCAGCGACAACCCCCACCGGCAGGGGGTGCACAAGTACGTCTACAAACGGCGCGAGCCTACTACCGACACACAGGTAACTCGAAGAGCTGTCCGGAGGCCGAACGGCCGCCGTTGCGACAAGCCGGGACAAGACGGGGGGAGTTGTCCGGTCATTGCGGGAGATTGTGTCCAACTGGGCAGAGTTCACCGCAGGGATCGGGACGCCACTGTGACATCCGGTATTGGCCGGAAGTTTTCGATGCACGGGAATCTTCGGGGCGGCTCGTTCGTCCTTCTCTATGGGAAATGGGGGCGGAATCGGCCACACGAGCCGCATGCCGCACCCTGGCGGCGTAAATCAGCCCAAGCCGGGCAGCCACTGTGGGGGCGGGGTCTTCGGACCGGGCGGGCGGTCGGCGAGGCGGTGGGGAGTGACACGATGATGGGCACGGCGCAGCGGCACGAGGCGCCCCGGGAGGGCTCGGGGGAAACGGCCCGGAGTCCGCGCGGTGGGGTGCGGATTCCGGATCAGGGTATTCCGGTGGGGACGGGGGCGGACGTGATCTCGAGCGGATATGCGGAGACGATCACACGGGTCGGCACGGCCGACGCTGAGGCGAGCGCGGGTATGAGTGTGAGTGCGGGTGTGAATACGGGTGCGGGTGCGGGTGTGAACAGGGCGGTGAGTGCCGGTGAGCGAGCTGCCCCGCTCCCCGGGGTGGAGGCGCAGGTCGGCTACCGGCCGTTGTGGGTCGAGGAGCCCGCGAAGCGCCGCCGGCTGCCCGACCCGGTGCGGACCTCGGCCGTGCGGGCGGTGCTGATCATCTCGGTGACGCTGATACAGGCCATGGTGACCGTCCTGTCCACGCTGGCGGAGTCGTGGCTGGCGTTCCCGATGGTCATCAGCACCGTGGTCAGCACGGTCGTGGCGACCTGGAGCGTGCTGGACGTATGGGTGACCCGCCAGGTCTGGTACCAGCGCAACGGCGTGGTCTCCGCGCCCAGCAGCACCGCGCGCAGCCTGCGCCGGGAGCGGCGGCGGGCCCGCCGTCAGGCACGGGCGGCTGCGCGCTCACAGGAACGGATACGCAGGCCCGGGAATGCCGGGCGGCTGTCACATCCCTGAGCGAGTCCTTTCGCTTCGCGTCCTTCCAGTGCTCGACTCCGTTGGGGGTGCGCCCTTAGGCGGCCCCGGGGGGGGTCGGAGGGGCTGTGCTTTCGCATCGCCTTGGGTGGAGTCTCCGGGGGTACGGCGCGGCACGGCACGCTGCCTCGTCGACTGTGCGGAATCCGGGTCCGAGGGGGCCTTTCTCGACGGTGACCCGGTGGGTGCGGACGGGGTGGCGGAGGGGGAGGTACGGCAGTGCAGGGTCGTCTCCGGCGGGCGAGGTGCGGCCTCTGATCGACGGTCGGGCAGCGGGCGGGGGTCGTCGGATGTGGGCCTTGCAAGCTTGCAGATGTGCTGGCTACGCGGGGGGGGGTGCGGCCACGGCGCTTGAGAAGGGTCCGCTGGGGGCGCCCGGTGGGTCGAGGGCGCAGGCGCCGGGGTTGGTGATCCAGCTTCCACGCTCCCGGGGACGGGATCGCCCGTATCGCCCGTGCTCTGCTCGCTGGCGCGGGGGCAGCGGGGGCGGGCCGTGCGGAGGGGCCCGACCTGGTTTCGGAGAGGGACACGGTCACCGGGATCGGGCAGGAGGGCGGTCGTGTCGCCTGCCTCGTGACCGATCGTGGTGCATTTTCGGCCGATCATGTCGTCTCCGCTGCCGGTTTATGGGGGCCGGTGATCGGACGGATGGTGGGAGTGGACGTGGAGGAAGGGTTCAACGGCGTAGTTCCTTCACGCCGGACGGGGTGCCGGTGCTCGGGGAGTCGTGGGTGGGGTGGGGGTCTGGCTGGCGGAGGCGGTGTGGGTGACGCACTCCGCGAGGGTGGGCAGGGCGGTGGCCGAGTGGGTCGTGGGCGGGCGGCCGTCGAGGGGCGGTGCACGAGTGCGACTCATGCGGCTTGAGGAGGCGAAGCGTTTCCGGGCGTTTGTGCGGGAGTGAGGCGCTCGGCAGTTCGTGGAGGTGTACGACGTTCTCCTCAACAGCCTCCGGCCAGAAGCCCGGCGCGGTCACCTCCAGGCTGCCCCCGGACCACCGGCGGCATCCGTTCTGACCTCACCGGCGCCCGGCTCGGCGCCGACCGGTTCAGATCGGTGCCGACCCCCTCTCCGGTCTCGACCGGCTCCTGCGGCACGCCCGCGAGGATGTGGCGGGTCTCGGACGTCGCCGCCCTGCGGCTGTCGTACGTCGGTGAACCAGGCTGGGCGCTATGCATCGCTGCCGATCAGGGCGTCGTCCTCGGCAAGGAGCCGCGGTGCGTCGGCGGTGCCCCGGCCGGGTACGTGGCCAGCGCCTCGTACAGCTCATCACTCGGGCGCCTTCGCGTCTGTGCCTGGCTGCCCACTTTGCCCGCCGGGGCGTCCGTGCGCGTCGCGTACTTGGGTGAGAAGGCCCCGGTGACCGGCCCGAGGAGCCGCTGTTCGATCCTGGGATGACGCGCATCCGCCGCCGGCCGGTCCAGGCAGCGGGCGATGTGCCTCCGTGACCAAGCAAGGAGACCTCTTGATCCGCGCATACGCCCAGTCCCCTGCCTTCGGCCGCCGTCTCTCTCCGACCTATGACGTCATCGTCATCGGGCTCGGCGGTATGGGCAGTGCCGCCGCGCATCACCTCTCGGCGCGGGGCGCCCGGGTACTCGGGCTGGAGAAGTTCGGGCCGGTGCACCGGCGCGGCTCCAGTCATGGCGGTTCGCGCATCACCCGGCAGTCGTACTTCGAGGATCCGGCGTACGTGCCGCTGCTGCTGCGCGCGTACGAGCTGTACGAGGAGGTGGCTCGGGCGACCGGGCGGGAGATCGCGATCCTCGGTGGGGGTGTGATGATCGGGCGCCCGGAGTGTCGTACCGTCGCCGGGTCGTTGCGGTCGGCGCGGGAGTGGGGGCTGCCGCACGAGATGCTGGACGCGAAGGAGATCCGCCGCCGGTTTCCGACGCTCACGCCGCGGGACGACGAGGTGGCGCTGTTCGAGCGCCGGGCGGGGCTGCTGCGCCCCGAGAGCACCGTCGCCGCGCATCTCCAGCTCGCCACCCGGCAGGGTGCCGACCTGCACTTCGAGGAACCGGTGACGCGCTGGGAGCCGTACCGGGACGGCGTGCGGGTGCACACCGCCGAGAACACCTACACCGCGGGGCGCTTGGTGATCTGCCCCGGTGCTTGGGCGCCTCGGCTGCTCGCCGACCTCGGGGTGCCGATCACCGTGGAGCGGCAGGTCATGTACTGGTTCCAGCCCCGGCAGGGCATCGGGCCCTTCCTGCCCGAGCGGCATCCGATCTACATCTGGGAGGACCCGGCCGGCGCCCAGGCCTACGGCTTCCCTGCGATCGACGGCCCCCGCCTGGGCGCCAAGGTCGCCTTCTTCCGCAAGGGTGGGGTCACCACCCCCGAGACCATCGACCGGAATGTCCACGAGGACGAGATCCAGGCCATGGCCGACCATATGGCCGACCGGATCCCGGACCTCCCCGGCACCTTCCTCAAGGCCGCCACCTGCATGTACTCCACCACTCCCGATGAGCACTTCGTGATCGCCCAGCACCCCGCGCACCCGGAGTCGGTCACCGTGGCCTGCGGGTTCTCCGGGCATGGCTTCAAGTTCGTGCCGGTGGTCGGCGAGATCCTCGCCGATCTCGCGCTCGACGGCATCACCGAGCATCCGATCGGTCTCTTCGACCCCGCGCGTTTCGGTACCGCGCGCACCTGACGGCACCGGCGTCCGCCCTCGCCGTCCGGTCAACCCTGTCCCCGTCCAAGGGCCGACCCATGCCCCGTGATGTACGGCTTCGACACTGCCTCGTCGCTCGGCGAGGAGGCTGGCGGGCTGGCGCTGCTGCTCGCGCTGATGGGCAGTTCCCCGCGCCCCTTACGAGGCCGGCGCCGGGCGTTTGTACATTCTCGTTGCCGTGATCTCGCTGTGGACCGTGTCCCCCGCCTCCGGCCGCTGTGGCAGGCCCGGCCGCAAGTGCTCCTCCACGCTGATGTACTTCAGTCCCGCTCTGAGGTCGGCGTCATTGCGCAGGCGGATGACCAGGGGGAACTCGGCCAGCGCGGTGGTGTCGAAGAGCCCTGTCGTGTAGAGCAGCTGCACGCCCAGGGCGTCGGACACCGCGCGCTGAAGCTCCAGCAGATAGGTCGCGTTGGCGCGGCCGATCGGATTGTCCAGGAACAGCGTCCCGGCGTGGCGGTGCTTGTCGCGGCCCCGGTCGTTGCTGCGCAGCGCGGCCATGGTGCAGTACAGCGCGATGGCGGCGGTGAGGAGCTGGCCGCCCGAGAAGACGTCCCCCATCTGCCCCACGGGCACCCGCTCGGCGCGCAGCACGGCGTCCGGCTTGAGGATCTCGACGGCGATGTCCTTGGGCCGCAGGGCGGCGGCGACCCCTCTCAGCAGCAGGGACATGCCGTCCCTGCGCAGGTCGGAGTTCTTCCTCACCGCCGCGCGGGTCGCCTCGTCGATGACCTCGCCCAGGCGCTCGGTGAGGGTCGCCTGGTCCGGCTCCTCGAAGCGGATCCGCAGGAACTCCTGCCCGGACCACTCCCCCAGCCCCTCCGGCAGCCGGGACAGCCGCTGGGCCGAACGCAGGGTCGCCAGGGCGGACTCGACCAGCCCGCGCAGCCGGTCCACGATCGAGTCGCGGTTGCGCTCCAGCTGGGCGAGTTCGTCGGTGAGGACCCGCAGCCGGGGCGCGAACGCGTCCGCCCACTTCTGCGCGTGCTCCGGCAGCGCGGCGGCGGGCAACTCCCGGATCTGCTGGCGCGCGGGAGTGCGCACCTGCTCGTAGCGCGTGGAATTGGCGTGTCGTACGAGGATGTCGCTCGCCTCGCGCACGGCGGTCTCGGCGGCCGAGAGATCGGCGGCGCAGCCGCGCAGCGAGCGGCGGGCCTCGGTCGCGGAGTGCCGGGCCTCCTCCAGGCCGCCGGGGTAGGGCTCGGGCTCGTCCCGCTCCTCGTCGCCGGCGGGCTCGCGCAGCAGGTCGCGCAGCAGGGCCGCGGTCTCGTCGAAGCCGGCCGCCCCGTCCTCGGCGGCCCGGTGGGTGTCCAGCAGTTCGGCGTGCGCGGCGCGGGACTCGGTGAGCGCCCCGGTGCGCGCGGCGAGTTCGGCGCCGGCGGTACGCAGCAGCGCCTGGGCGTGCTCGGCGTCGCGCGGGAGCAGTTCCCCGGGCAGCTCGGTGTGCGCCTCGCCGTCCTCCGGGGCGTGGCGTTCGGCCTCGCCGCGCAGCCGTCCGAGCTGCTCGCTCGCGCTGGACACGCGGGTCTCCAGGAGCTGCACCAGCTCGTCCGCCCGTGCGACGGCGGCCTGCCGGGACGGTCCGTCGGAGCCGTCGGGCGACTTCAGGAGCTGCTCCGCGCGCGTGCGCACCTTGTTGCTGAGCCGGTCCAGGTCGCTGCGTGCCGCGCTCTCGTCGCTCTCCGCGCGGGCCTGCTCGGCCCGCAGGTCGGCGCCGACCCCGACCTTCTCGTACAGCTGTGACGCGGCCCGGTACGCCTCCCGCAGCGCGGGCAGCGCCGTCTCGGGCGGGTCGGTGTCGTCGTCCGGTACGTCGTCGGGGGCGCCCGCGATCTCCGAGCGCTCGGCGCGCAGGGTGCGGGCGGTACGGCGGGTGTCGTCGGCGGCGCGCTGGGCGGCGCGGCGGTCCTCGTCGGCGGCCCGCGCGCGTTCCAGACAGCTCTGGGCGCGGGCCTCGGACTCGGTGGCCTCGTCGGCGAGTTCGCGCAGCTTGACCTGCCAGCCGGCCCGTTCGCGCAGCCGGAAGGCGAGCCCGGCGAGGGCGTCGGCGGCGCGGCGTGCCTTCTGGGCGGTCTCCTGGCGCTCCTCGCGGACCTGGGCGGCCTCGGCGGCGGCCTCCTCGGCCTCCGCCCGCGCGGTACGGGCCTCGGCCAGCTCGGCCTCGGCCTCCTGGGCGAACGCCCGCGTGTCCACGGCGGCCCGCGCCAGCTCGGTGAGCCGTCCGGCGGGGCAGCCGGTGCGCCAGGACGCCAGGCGGGCGGCCAGTTCGCGGTCCTTGCCGAGCCGGGCGGCGAGGGCCCGGATCTCCTCGTCCCGCGTGGTGGCACGCGCGCGGAGTGTCTGCCGCTCCTCGTCGGCGGCGTGCTCGTCGTGCATGGCGGGGTTGGGCGGGACGAGGAAGACGGCGTCGTCCCCGTCGGCGTGCGGGGGCGGGGTCGGGGCGAGCAGGGCGGCGGCCGTGCCGACGGCGACCGTGGACCGGGGCAGCAGCGCGGCCTCGGCGAGCGTCTCGCGGGCGCGCGCGTGGGACGCCGGGTCGGTGATGATGACGCCGTCCACCAGCTCGGGCCGGGCGGCCAGCACGCGCGCGTGGTCGGCGGGGTCGACGGCCTGCGCGAGATAGCGCCAGCCGGGCAGCGCGGGGATGCCGTGCTCGCCCAGGTACTCGACGGTGGCCAGCACGTCGGGGCCGGGCGGCAGCAGTCCGCCGTCGCCGAGCGCGCCGAGGATGCGGGAGTCGTCGGCGGCGGCGGTCCGCAGCTCGAAGAGCTGCCGCTCGGCGGAGGAGACGGCGTCGTCCAGGAGGGTGCGCAGTTCGTCGGCGAAGCGGTCGAGTTCCTCGGCAGTGAGGGCGTCTGGGGGGAAGGGGCGGGTGGGGGTGACGGTCGAGGGGGTGACGCCGGTGCCCTTGGCGGTGTTGGGGGTGGTGGCGCTGGTGCCCGTGGCGGGGCCGGTGGTGGCTGCCTTCGTGCCCTGGGCGCGGCCGGCCGTGCCCGTCGCCGTGTCGCCACGGCCCGCGCCGCCGCGGCTCTCCGCCCCGGTACGCGGGCCGGGTACACCACCCGAACCCGAACCCCCTCCCGCGCCTCCGGTGCCGGCGCCTGTTCCCGGCCCGGCTGGCGCCCCGGACCCGGGCAGGCTCAGCAGCTCCGCCAGCCGCTCCTCGGCCGCCAGTGACTCGGCGAGGCGCCGCTCGGCCTCGTACGACCGTTCCGCCGCCGTCGCCGCGTCCGCCGCGCGGGCGGCGGTCAGTTCGGCGCGGGATTCGGCGGACGCCGTCTCGCGCGCGTGCTCGCTCGCCCGGCGGGACGCCTCGCGCGCGATGTCCCAGGCGGCGACCGCCGACTTCTCGGCGTCACTGGCGGCGAGCGCCGCGCGGGCCGGGTCGGCGTCGGGGGCGCTGTCGTCGAGCCAGCCCGCGCGGACGGCCTCGGCGGTCTCCTGCTCGACCTCGGTGAGCCGCTGCCGCAGATGCCCGACCTCGCTGCGGGCGCGCTGGGCGTCCGTCGCCGCGGCGGTGGAGTCCCGGTGGGCGGCCTCCCCGGCCTCCTGGAGGGCGGCGGACCGCTCCTCCTCCTCGTTGGCGAGCGTCTCGGCCCGCTCCGCCGCCGCGTGCAGGGCGCGTACGAGATCCACGGCGGCCCGGGTGCGGGCGGCGAGGGCGGGGGCGGCGTCGCGCTCGGCCTCCTGGATCGCGGCGGCGACGCGCGCGACGCGGTCGGCGGCGGCCCGGTGGCGCAGTACGGCCTCGGCGGCCTGCCAGGCGGAGTGCAGGGTGCGCGCGTCGGCCAGTTCGCGTTTCTGCGCGGCGGCGGACTTCTCGGCGGCGGCGAGCGCCAGGGAGGCGTGCCGGTAGGCGAGTTCGGCGGTGATCAGGGCGCTGCGCTCGCGGGCGCTCTCGGCGTGGGTGACGGCGTGGGCGGCGGCCGTGACCCGCTGGGCGAGATCGGCGGCCCTGGCCCGCTCCTGGCCGCCGCGCGCGGACAGGCGCCGGGCGAGCGTACGGGTGCGGCGCTCGGCCCCGGTGTGGATGTCCCGCGCGCGGGAACGGCTGTGGGCGGCCTCGACGATCCGTCCGAGCAGGTCGGCGGAACCGGCGGTGAAGTCCCGTTCGGCCATCAGTTCGGCGCGGCGGCCCAGTTTGTTGCCGAAGCCGCTGACCAGGTCGGCGAGTCCGTCGGTGTCGCGGGTGTCGGTGACCGCGCGCAGCAGCAGATCGGTGAAGTCGGAGTCCTTCTTGACGGCGAAGAGGCCGGCGGCCTCGCCCTCGTCGGCGTTCATCTCCCGTTGGTAGCGGAAGAGTTCGGGGTCGAGGCCGAGGTCGCCGAGGTGCTCGGTCCAGCGCTCGTGGATCTCCTCCCAGTGCGCCTCCAGGTGCGGGTACGCCCTCCCGGCCTCGGTGAACGCGTCGCGGAAGCCCTTCATGGTGCGGCGGCGGCCCTGTGCGCCCGAGGCGCCGTCGACGGGCGGGCGCACGGCGGTGGCCTCGGCGACCGGCAGATTGTCCAGGGTGAGCCCGGGTCCGGGCCGGAAGGAGTACCACGCCTCGGCGAACTTGCGCGGGTCGTTGGAGACCTGCCGGCCGCGCCATTCGCTGACCTTGCCGACGACCACGCATTCGCCGGTGAGTACGTGCTGCCACTCCAACGCCACGTGTCCGCAGTCGTCGGCGAGCAGGAACTTGCGCAGCACGCCGGAGCTGGCGCCGCCGAGGGTGTTGCGGTGGCCCGGCAGCATCACGGAGAAGATCAGCTTCAGCAGGACGGACTTGCCGCCGCCGTTCTCCAGGAAGAGCACCCCGGCGGGAGCGGGGCGGCGCGGGGGGCCGACCGGCTCCGCCTCGAAGAACTCCGCCTGTGTGGGCGCGGGGTCGGGCACGACGGCACCCACTCCGCGCAGGTCCAGCACGGTGTCGGCGTAGCGCGCACCGGCCGGCCCGATGGAGTAGAGGCGGACCCGGGACAGCTCGTACATGGCGGACTCTCGTAAGTCTTCGTCAGTTCGAGGACTGACGTCTGGATCAGCTGGATCAGGGGGTGTTCAGTGCTGGGTTGAGGGTTGGTCGCGGGGTTCGGGACTGGGCGCTGAGGGAGGCTTGAGAAGTGGCGCGGGGTTCAGGCGTGGAACGGCAGTCCGGCGTCGGCCACCAGTTCCAGGTCGTCGCCGTCCTCCCCGGGCAGCAGGGTCGCGGTGCCGTCGGTCACCGGGACCACGCCCAGGTCGAGCAGTTCGGCCATCGCCGCGCTGCCGGCCAGGTCGCGGACCTGCAATTGGTAGCGGGCGGTGGTGCGGTACGTGCCGCCGTGGTCGTCGCCGGTGCGCTGGAGGAAGCCGGAGTCGGTGAGGAAGGAGACGGCCTTGCCGATGATGCCGGTGGTGGAACCGGCGAGCCGGCGGGCGTCCTTGGTGGCGCCGGTGGCGCTGCGTCTCGCCCAGATCCGCCAGGCTGCCTCCAGGCCCGGCGCGTCCGTCTCCGGGTCGGTGTTCTCGCCCTGGTCCCCGGCCCGTTCCTCCAGTCTGCGGCACGCCTGGCGGACGAACGCGTCGACGCCGTTGACGGAGACCCGGCCGATGTAGCCGTCGTCGGCGAGGTCCTCGGGGCGCGGGAACGCCAGCGCGGCGACGGCGAGATGGGCCAGGCCGTGCAGGAAGCGGTCGCCGGAGTCGGCGGACGTGCGGCGCGCGTAGTCGCCCATGCGGACCGCGAAGAGCGAGTCCTCGGCGGCCGTCACCGCCATGCCCGCGCGCGGGGACACCTCCAGCACGATCAGCCCCAGGCCGGTGGCCACCGCGTCGGCGAGCCGGGCGAAGGGCGGGTCGTCGCGGTAGCGCCGCAGCAGTTCCGCGTACTCCTGGTCGCGCGCGGGCTGGGTCTTGGGCTGGAGCCCGAACGCCACGAGCCGTGCCGCGTCGGCGGCGTCGGCGGGCGTGACGGGCGCGGGAGCCTGCGTCACACCGCCGGTCTCCGGCTCGCTCCGGTCGGCGTACTCGCTCACGGTCGGGACTCCTTCGGCTTCTGATGGACAAGGGGCGGCACAACGCCCTCGGGGGCACGGGGAACCGCGCGATCGACCGCCCGCGACCCGCGCCCGCCCACCGGCGAAACCATTACGCGGCCTCCGTCCGGTCGGCGGCCATTCCGGCCGCGTCCAGCAGCGCGGTCCCCACGATGAGGTCCGCGCCCCCGAACTCGTGGTCGTCCAGCTCGGTTCCGTCGTCCACGGCGAACAGCAGCTTCTCCTCGCCCTGCCGGTAGGCGGTGCCCACGGCCGGGCTGGCCGCGTGGACCGCCATCAAAGCGACCAAGTAGGGCAGATCGGGGTCGACGCGCCGGGCCTCGGCCAGCAGCCCGGAAAGTCTGCGCGGTGCGTCGGCCGGGAGATCCAGCAGGGCGGTCGCCGCCACCAGTTGCTCCTCGCTGAACCGGCTGTCGTCCGGCGTGGCGATGAGATCCGGCTCGGGCATCTCGGCGCCGAGGTGCTCGCGCTCGACGGGCGGGGTGAACAGCAGGTCGACGAGGTCGGCCACCCGCACGGACACGGGCGTGCGCAGGCCGGTGCCGCGCCGGAAGAACGCGTCCGTGACCCGTACCGCGCTCTCCAGGGGCAGCGGCAGCACCGGGGCGACGAGTTGGCCGTACAGGTCCATTCCCGCGACCGAGGCCGACGGGGCGAACGCCTGCCGGTCCTGCTCGGCGCGGAACAGCGGGCCGGCCTCCAGCAGCCGGGACTGGAGCTGGGTGTGGCGGCGGATGCAGTCCTTGACGATGTCGACCAGCTCGGCCGCGCGGCGCTTCTGCTCGGGGTCCTCGGACTCGTCGCGGGCGCGGCGGATGTTGGTGAGGATCGCGTTCTCGTGGCGGTAGCGGTCGGCCACGTGGTCGAGGGCCTCGGCGATCATGTCGGGGACGGCGGAGAGCCAGTCCACCGCGCGGACGTTGCGCCGGGTGGCGTCCAGGGCGCGGCGCAGGGACTCGGAGTACTGCACGGTCCGGTAGCGGGCCTGTTCGGCGGCGAGCTGGGCGTCCGCGAGACGGCCCCGGTTGATCAGAACCTCCAGCTTGACCTCGGCGGCGATCTGGGCGCTGGTGACATCGGTGTCGAGGGCGCCGACCAGGACGTTGACCGCCTCGTCCGCCGTACGGAGGTAGACGCTGCCGCCGGGACCTGGCACCTCCTCGATCAGCTTGAAGTCGTAGTCCCGGCGGACATAGGTGCCGTCCGGGGCGAAGGTGCCGTACACCGCGCGGAATCCGCGGTCCACGCTGCCGACGTTGATCAGGTTCTCCAGGACCCAGCGGGCCACCCGCTCGTGCTCGGCGACCGGGCGGCGGGGGGCCTGGGCGGCGATGCGGGGGATCAGCCGGGCCACCACCTGGTCGTGGTCGGCGCCGGTGTCGAAGTCCATGGTGAGTGTGACGAGGTCGATGGCGGCGAGGGCGACCTCGGCCATGCCGTACACCGAGTACTCACCCGCGAGGTTGGCCTTGCGCGCGTCCAGGTCGTGCAGGGGGGCGGTGCAGGCGAGGGCGCGCAGGCGGCGGGCCAGGCCCTCGTCGGCCGCGGGGCCGACGGCGGGCCGCGGGCCCGTGCTGAGCTGGGGCGGAGCGGTGTCCGGTGATGCGGGTGAAGTCACGATGCACAGATTAGGTGGTGGGTCTGACAACGGGTGCGGTCCGCTGGGGGTGGCGGGGGGACGGGGGGTGGGGAGAGGGGTTCCGTTGCGTGCCGGGTGCGGGTTGTTGGGGGGTGTTCGCGCAGTTCCCCGCGCCCCTAAGGGGGGTGTCCGTGGGGCTGCGACGGGAGGTGCCGAAGGGGGGCCGTTGCATGTCGAGTGCGGGTTGTCGGGGGTTGCTCGCGCAGTTCCCCGCGCCCCTGAGGGGGTGTGCGTGGGCCTGCGACGGGAGGTGCCAAAAGGGGGGTTCCGTTGCATGTCGAGTGCGGGTTGTCGGGGGTTGCTCGCGCAGTTCCCCGCGCCCCTGAGGGGGTGTGCGTGGGCCTGCGACGGGAGGTGCCGAAAGGGGGCCGTTGCATGTCGAGTGCGGGTTTGTGGGGGGTGCTCGCGCAGTTCCCCGCGCCCCTGGGGGGAGTGGGCGGCGGGTCTCTCGTGTGGTTTTCGGTGTTTCTCAGGGGCTGCCTCGGTCGTCGGTGGTCCTCAGGGCGTGCCCGTTACTCTGCGTTCGTAGACCTTGACCACTCTGGTCAGGGAGTCCTCCAGGTAGGCGGCCAGGAGGCGTTCCGCCTTTGTCCGCTCGCCGGCCGTCAGGGTGCGCAGGATCTGTTCGTTCCTGGCCAGGTACGGCTCGTGCAGTGCGCGGGAGTCGTCCACCACGTGGAACGCCAGGCGCAGTTCGGCGAAGACGCTGCGCATCAGCTCATTCGTGCGTTCGCTGCCCGCGAGGGCGACCAGTTCGCGGTGGAAGTGGATGTTGGCCGTGCCCAGCTCTTTCCAGGCACCCTCGCGCGAGGCCCGCTGCCCCTCGGCGACCGCCTCGGCGAGCCCGGTCACGTCGTACGGCGGCTCCCCGAGGCCGCGCACTACGGCGCACTCGACGAGTCCGCGGGTGCGGTAGATGTCCTCGACGTCCTCGACCGTCAGGACCCGCACGAAGACGCCCCGGTTCAGCTCGTGGATCAGCAGGCGTTCATGCGTGAGCAGGCGGAACGCCTCGCGCAGGGTGTTGCGGGAGACGCCGAGCGCGCCGCCGATGCCGTCCTCGGACAGTCGCGTGCCGGGCGGGAAGAAGCCATCGGCGATGCGGCTTCTGAGGATGTCCGAGACCCGTTCCGCGGTGCTGGTGCGCCCGAGGAGCGCGCGGTCGTCGGCCAGTCCCGTCAGCTGCTCTGCCATGCCCGGAATTCAATCGCAGATACCAGAACGAGACAACGTGGGTATTGAGGGATCGTTCAACGATCCTCTATCTTGCTGCGGACGGCTCCGTCCCGTACCCGAGGCGGAGCACGACCCCGACGACCCCCACCGCCAGGCCCCGCCGACCCGCACCACCCGCCAGAGCGACCAGCACCACCACGCCCGACAAGGAGTTGTGCGCGCACATGACCCCGAGCCACACGAGTACGCGATGACCGCCATGACCGCGATAGATCTCAACGCCGATCTCGGCGAGGGCTTCGGCCGCTGGCGGCTGACCGAGGACGAACAGCTGCTGTCCGTCGTCACCAGCGCCAACGTGGCCTGTGGCTTCCACGCCGGGGACGCGGTGACCATGCGCCGGGTGTGCGAGCAGGCCGCCGCGCGCGGGGTGGTGATCGGCGCCCAGGTCTCCTACCGGGACCTCGCCGGGTTCGGGAGGCGCGCGATGGACGTGCCGCCCGCCGAGCTGGCCGCCGAGGTGGCCTACCAGATCGGCGCCCTGGAGGTGTTCGCGCGGGCCGCGGGCGCCCGCGTGGCGTACGTCAAACCGCACGGCGCGCTCTACAACCGCGTAGTGCACGACGAGGAGCAGGCCGCCGCCGTGGTGGACGGCGTGCTCCTCGCCGACCCCGCGCTGCCCGTCCTGGGGCTGCCCGGCTCGCGCCTCCTGGAGCTGGCCGCGAAGGCGGGGCTGCCGGCCGTCACGGAGGCGTTCGCCGACCGCGCGTACACCGAGCGGGGCACGCTCGTCCCGCGCGGGCAGGAGGGCGCGGTGGTCACCGACCCGGAGGCCGTGGTGGAGCGCTCGCTGGGCCTGGCCCGCACGGGCACGGTCGTCGCGCTCACCGGCGTACCCATCGGCGTGCGCGCACGCTCGCTGTGCCTGCACGGCGACACGCCCGGTGCGGTGGACCTGGCCCGGCGGGTGAGGCGACGCCTGGAGGAGTCCGGCGTGCGGGTGGAGGCGTTCATATGAGGGTGCTCCCGGTCGGCTCGGACGCGCTGCTCGTCGAGGTCGGCTCGGACGAGGAGGCGCAGTCGCTCCACGCCGAACTGCTGCGCCGCCGCGCGGAGGGCGCACTGGCGGTGCGCGAGATCGTGCCCGCCGCGCGGACGGTCCTCCTGGACGGCCTCGCCGACCCGTCCCGTCTGGCCGCCGAGCTGAGCGGCACCGCCCTGCCGCCGACTCCTCCACGCGCGCGGGTGACCGTCGAACTCCCCGTGCGCTACGACGGCCCCGACCTCGCCGAGGTCGCCGCGCGCTGGGGAGTCCCCGCGCGCGAGGTGGCCCGTATCCACGCGGCGACCGAGTTCCGCGTCGCCTTCTGCGGGTTCGCCCCCGGCTTCGGCTATCTGACCGGGCTGCCGGCCCGCTACGGCACGCCGCGCCGGGACACGCCCCGTACGGCCGTCCCGGCGGGGTCGGTGGGCCTGGCGGGGCCGTACACGGGCGTGTACCCGCGTTCCTCGCCGGGCGGCTGGCAACTCATCGGGACGACCGATGCCGTGCTGTGGGACCACGCGCGCGTGCCTGCCGCCCTGTTGTCGCCGGGCACGCGCGTGCGGTTCGTTCCGGTGGCCGCACCATGACGGACCGCGCGCTCTCCGTCGTACGGGCCGGGGCGCTCACCACCGTGCAGGACCTGGGCCGTCCGGGTCACGCGCACCTGGGCGTGCCGCGCTCGGGCGCCCTCGACCCGCCGGCGGCGGCCCTCGTCAACCGCCTGGTCGGCAACCCCGTCGACGCGGCGGTCCTGGAGACCACGCTCAACGGCTGCGCCCTGCGCCCGCGTCGCCCGCTCACCGTCGCGGTCGGCGGTGCCCCCTGCCCCGTATCGGTGGACGGCCGTCCGGCGGCCTGGGGAGCGCCCGTACGGGTCCCCGCCGGGGCGCTCCTGGAGGTCGGCCCGGCCGTCGCGGGCGTCCGCGGTTACGTCGGGGTCGCCGGCGGCATCGCCGTGGAACCGGTCCTCGGCAGCCGCTCGACGGACCTGCTCTCCGGCCTCGGGCCACCGCCCCTGACGGACGGCACGGTCCTCCCCCTGGGCGCGGTGACCGCCCCTTACGCGCGCGTGGACGTTGCCCCCCAGCCGCGGCCCCCCGCCGAACTGGTCCTGCGTCTCACCCTCGGCCCCCGCCACGACTGGTTCACCCCCGAGGCCCTGCGCACCCTCACCACGCGCGCGTACCGCGTGTCCCCCGCGAGCAACCGCATAGGGCTGCGCACGGAAGGCCCCGCCCTGGAGCGCGCGATCCCCGGCGAACTCCCCAGCGAGGGCCTGGTCCTGGGCTCGGTCCAGGTCCCCCCGGACGGCCGCCCGGTGATCTTCCTCGCCGACCACCCGACCACGGGCGGCTACCCCGTGATCGCGGTGGTCGCCAGCGCGGATCTCCCGGCGACGGCCCAGGCCCGCCCTGGAACCCCGATCCACTTCACCCTGACGACACGCCGATGTCCTTAGGAGGCCGGGAAACGTCGAAAGGAGCTTCGGAAAGAGCGGGGACCTTCAGTCCGACCTCACAGCAACACCCTCACAGGTGCGGGGAACCGCGCGACCGGCCACCCCCGACCCGCAACCCGGCCGGTCACCCCCTCAAGCCGCCTCCGCCTCCGGCGACTCCGCGACCAACGGCAGAGCGGCCACTGGCGGGACAGGCAGAGCTGCCAACGCCGCCGAGCACGCCTGAGCAGCCCTCAGGTCCAGCCGCGCTCCGGTCCCCCGGGCCCGGTGCCGCAGCTCGTCCACAGCGAGCCGCAGCAACTGCGGGAGCAGATCCCCGCACCGCCGCACCACCCACGCGGTCCCGGCCGTGGCCAGCCACCGCACACTGGCCGACCGCGTGGGCACCGGGAACTCCGGCTCGGCGGAGGGCGCCGGGCCGGTCCGCACGCCCGCCGCCGTCAGCAGCGCGTGCGAGCGCAGCGCGAGCTGCCGGTGCCCCCGCTCGCTGGGATGCAGCCGGTCGGCGCTCCACATGGCGCGGTCGGTGGTCCAGGCGCCCTCGGCGGCGTGCAGATGCACCGCCCCGTACCGCTCGGACAGCACATGGACGACGGTGTTCACCGCCCGCTGGCGACGGGCGAGCGGGTCGGCGAGCGCGCCCGGCAGTCCGAGCATGGTGCCCGGGTCGGGCAGACACACGGTGAGCAGGGTGGTGCCGCGCTCGGTGAACGCGGCGTACACCTCGTCCAGCCGCGCCGCGACGGCCCGGATGTCGAAGGTCGCGCGCAGGGTGTCGTTGACGCCTATGACGACGGCCGCCACGTCCGGCTCAAGGGCGAGGGCGGCGGGAAGCTGGGTCTCCAGGAGGTCCCGGGTCTGCGCCCCGCTGGCGGCGAGATTGGTGAAGCCGGCGGGCCGGTCCACGAGTCCCCCGGCGAGCAGCGCGGCCCACCCGCGCCACCCATGTCCGACGGCATGCCCAGGGGAATGCCCCGTGGCACGCCCGGCCGAACGCCCGATGGACCGTCCTGCGGAAAGCCCGCCCGAACGCCCCGTGGAGCGCCCGACGGAATCCCCGACGCGACCCTCCCCACAACCCCCGGTGTGATCCCTGACGTGACCCCCGGCGCGATCCCTGACCGGGTCTCCCACCCCCTCCGTCAGCGAATCGCCGAGCGCGACGAACCGTACGGGTCTCATGCCACGCCTCCCGGCAGACGGGACCCGCGCGGTGCGCGTACGGCGGCGTCGTGGACGGCGAGGAACGCCTCCACGGCCGTGCCCCAGCCGAAACACTCGGCACGCGCGCGTGCCGCCTCGCGCCGCTCCGCCTCGCAGCGCTCCAGGAGCAGTTCGACGGCGTCGGCGAACGCCTCGCCCGTGTCGGCGGCGGCGACCCCCGCCGAGCCGACCACCTCGGGCAGCGCGGAGGAGGCGCTGACCGCGACCGGCGTCCCGCAGGCCAGGGCCTCCAGCGCGGCCAGCCCGAAGGTCTCGGCGGGCCCCGGCGCCAGGCACACATCGGCGGTGGCCTGGAGCGCGCCGAGCAGCGGGCGGTCGGAGAGGTGCCCGAGGAAGGTGACCGGCAGGGACCGTTCGGCGGCCCGCTGTTCGAGCCGGGCGCGCAGGGGGCCGTCCCCGGCGATCACGAGCACCGCCCGCACCCCGCGCCGCCGCAGCGCCTCCAGGGCGTCCAGGGCCGTGCCGGGCCGCTTCTCGACCGACAGGCGGGAGCACATCGCCAGCAGAATCCCGCCCTCGCGCGCGTAGCGGGTGCGCAGGGCGGGCGCGCGCAGGGCGGGGTGGCGCTCCATGAGATCGACGCCGAGGGGGGCGCGTACGACATTGCGGGCGCCGATCCGGACGAACTCGCGCTCGGCGAACTCGGTCGTGCACACGACGCGCGCGTACGTGTGGGCGGTGCGGACGTTGAGCGCGTCGGCGGTGCGCCGGGACAGGTCCTCGGGCAGGCCCCAGGTGCGCAGCACGCCGTCGGCCGTCTCGTGGGAGACCATCACGGCGGGCACACGCGCGCGTCGCGCCCATTTGCCGGTCCAGCGCAGGGTCGTACGGTCGGACACCTCCAGGCGGTCCGGTCCGAGGTCCGCCAGGAGGCGAGCGACCCGCCGTTTGTCGACCAGGACCCGATAGCCGCCGGTGCCGGGCAGCACCGGGCCGGGCAGGGTGATCACCCGGCCCTGTTCGGTCTCCCGGTCGGAGTGCCGCTCGCCGGGCACGATGAGCACCGGCTCGTGCCCTGCGGCCTTGAAGCCCCGGCCGAGTTCGCGCAGGGCGGTGCGCAGCCCGCCGGAGGCGGGGGCGACGAAGTTCGCCAGCCGCACGATCCTCAGGGACTCCCCGGCCGCTCCACCGGGTCCGCCGACGGACACACCGGCAGACGCCTCGATAGACGCATCGATAGACGCATCGGCAGACGCGTCGCCGGACCCACGCACGGACCCGCCCCTGGAGGCGCCTCCAGGGACGCCCATGGAGGCGCCTCCGGACCCGCCACGGGCGCCACCGGCACGCTCCTCGTCACCGGCCCCACCGCCGCGCCTCTCCTCGCCGATGCCATAGGACTCGCCGATCATGCCGCCAGTACCGCCTTCCGCGCGGCGAGGACTTCCTCGTAGTGGCCGATGAGCTGGTCACCGATGGCCGCCCAGGTGCGGCCCTCGACGGTGGCCCGCGCGGCGGTGCCGAAGGCGGCGCGCAGTGCCGGGTCGGCGGCCAGCACCCGCACGGCGTCGCGTACGGCGTCGGCGTCGCGCGGCGGCACCAGGAAGCCGGTGCGGTCGTGCTCGACCAGGTCGAGCGGACCACCCGCGGCGGGCGCGACCACCGGGACCCCGCTGGCCATGGCCTCCTGCACGGTCTGGCAGAAGGTCTCGAACGGGCCGGTGTGGGCGAAGACGTCGAACGAGGCGAAGATCCGGGCGAGGTCGTCGCCGGTGCGGCGGCCGAGGAAGGCGGCGCCCGGCAGGGCCTGGGCCAGCTGCGGCGCGCTGGGCCCGTCGCCGACGACCACCAGGCGTACGCCGGGCAGGGCGCACACCCCGGACAGCAGTTCGACCTGCTTCTCCGGGGCGAGCCGGCCGACGTAGCCGACGATCAGTTCGCCGTCCGGGGCGAGTTCGCGGCGCAGCCGCTCGTCCCTCAGGTCGGGGCGGAAGCGGACGGTGTCGACGCCGCGCGCCCACAGCCGTACGCGCGGCACGCCGTGCGTCTCCAGGTCGTGCTGGGCGGCGCTGGAGGGCGCCAGGGTGCGGTCGGCGGCGGTGTGCACGGAGCGGATGCGGCGCCAGGCGGCGGACTCGCCCGCGTGGACGTAGGTGCGGGCGTAGCCGGCCAGGTCGGTCTGGTAGACGGCGACGGCGGGCAGGCCGAGGCGGGCGGCGGCGGACATGCCGCGCACGCCGAGGACGAAGGGGCTGGCCAGGTGGACGATCTCCGCGCGGTGTGCGGTGATCGCGGCCGTGACGCGTCGGCTGGGGAGGGCGACGCGGACCTGGGGGTAGCCCGGGAGCGGAAGGGACGGGACGCGGACGACCGGGCACGGCGCGTCAGCGTCGGGCCCGGCTCCGGCGGCGGTGGCCGGTGCGACGACGAGGGGAGCGTGACCGCGATCGACGAGGTGCCGGGCGGTCTGTAGCGCGCAATGGGCCACGCCGTTCACATCGGGGGGAAAGGATTCGGTCACGATGACGACACGCATACGGGTGTTGTCGCCGTACCGGACGTGGTCGCGTCAACGTGGATCTTTCCGGACGGGGAACGTCCCATGAGCGTTGCGCTGCGCACCCGAGCGGGCCAGGCGGTGGCCATGTGCGGCTGACCCGTCGGTCACCGGACATTCACCCGGCGGGCGCGAGCCGGCGCGGAACCGCGCGTAGGCCGCTCATGGGACGGTGGCCGCGACCGCCGTCCGGCGGGTACGGGGGGGATCGGTCGCCGTGTGCCGCCGGGCCGCCGGGCCGCTCATGGCGTCGGGCCGGGGCCGCGCACCGTATGCCCCGGGGCCGGTCGTGACATGCCCTCCGGGCCGGTCACGGCAGCCGTCCGAGCCGGTCGCGGCAGACCCTCCGGACCGGTCACGGCACGCCCTCCGGACCGGGTCGCAGCCCACCCTCCAGACCGGGTCGCAGCGGGCCATCCGAGCCGGCCGTGGCGTGCCCACCCCACCGGTCACAACCTCGTGTCGCGGCCGGTCACGGCATTGCGCCGCCGCCGCACACGACGGCCCGTGGAGACGGGCCACGGCGTGCCGCACAGGCCGACCGAGACCCGCCGCAGACGCCGCAGACGCCGCAGACGCCGACCAAGAGGTACCGCCAACGCGGACCAAGCCCTGCCCCCGCAGCCGCTCACGGCATGCTGCCGAGCCCGATCACAGCGAGCCGCGGAGCCCGCTCATGGAGCCTGGTATCGGGGCCTGGTATCGGAGCCCCGTCACGGCGCCCCCTCGGGCCCGATCCGGCTGCGTACCGCCGTCTGGACCTCGGCCTCCTCGGCGGGGTCGGCGGCGAGCCTGCGCAGTCGGTCCACGACGCGGTTGTCGCCGGTCTCGGCGTGCCGGGCGGCGACCTCGCGGGTGGTCTCCTCGCAGTCCCACAGGCACTCGACGGCGAATCCGGCGGCGAAGGACGGGTCGGTGGCGGCCAGGGCGCGAGCGGCCCGGCCGCGGAGATGGGACGACGCGGTCTCCCGGTAGACGTGGCGCAAAACCGGCGCCGCGCAGACGATTCCCAGCCGTCCGGCGCCGTCCACCAGGGTCCACAGGGTGGGGGCGTCGGGGCCTTCGCCGCGCACGGCCTCGCGCAGCGCGCCGAGCACGAGGTCGCGGTCGCGGGTGGCGCCCCGGCAGGCCAGCATCCGGCCGGCGGCGGCGCCGAGCGGATCGGGCCGCCGGGCCCAGCCGCGGGCCCGGTCGACCGCGGCGACACTGCGCATGCGTTCGAACGCGTCGACGGCGGCCTCCACGACGGCGGCCGTGCCGGTGATCACCGCCCCCTCGATCAGTTCGAGGGCCTCGGGGTCATTGCTGTCGGCGAGATAGCGCAGGGCCGTGCAGCGGGCGCCGTCGTCGCCGTCCCGAGCGGCGCGCACGATCTCCGGCCGGTCCTCGGGCCCGGCGACGGCGGCCAGGCAGCGGGCGGCGGGCACATGGAGCGCGGCGCCGCGCTCCATGCCTTGCTGGGCCCATTCGAAGACGGCCTGCACGCTCCAGCCGGGGCGCGGCCCGGACGGCCGCATCTGCCGCTGCCAGCGGTCGAAACAGCCGGTCTCCTGGGCGGCCCGCACGCGCGCGCCGATGGCTTCGCGCGGGTCCTCGGCCCACAGCCGCCACGGCCGCGGCTCGAAGGCGTCGCGTACGGCGGTGGCGAGCGCGGCGTCGCCCTCCGGGCCCGCGGGGAACCGGGCGAGCACGGGCTGGGCCAGGGCGCGCAGCCCGGCGTCGTCGTCGCGCAGGGCGAGTTCGTCCAGGGCCCAGGCCCAGCTGGCGCCCCCGGCGGCGTACCGGCGCAGCAGGTCGAGCGCGTCGCGGCGGCCGTAGGAGGCGAGGTGGCCGAGGACGGCGAGGGCGAGGCCGGTGCGGCACTCCTCGGTGTCGAGGGCGTCCTCGGGGTCGAAGAGATGGGCCTCGACGGCGTCGAGGTCTCCGCCCAGGTCGAGATAGAGCCGGGCGTAGTACAGGGAGCGGTTCTCCACCTGCCAGTCATGGCGGGGGTCGTGCAGCACGCAGTGGTTGAGTGCCGCCAGCGCCTCGGGGCGCGGTGCGGTGAGCGCGTGCAGTGTGCCGTCGCCGCGGCCCCGCTGGAGCAGGCCGAGCAGCGTCCCACTGGGCGCTATGACCGGATCGAACATGGGAAACAGCCTCACATCAAGCGTCGACGCAACCGGGGGTCTGGCACTACCTGGCCGCGTGACACGTCGGGGCGCCCGCCGTTTCCTGCTTGCTGCAAGCCATTTTCCTCTGCCTCTCGTTGGTGGCCCGAGCGGACCGCGTCACGGCCCGCGCGGTGCGGCAACACCTGCCCAGCCATCGCGTCCGTGAATCACGACGTCATGATGACCCGGCGCTTTGCGCTGCCGCGACCGATATTTCCGGCGGCCAGGTACCGCCTCCCCCGTTTTCCGTGTCCTGCCCGGCCAGGGAGCCTGTTCTCCCTGGTCAGGTGTGCGCGATCAGCGCGCGCCGAACAGCTCCAGCAGCTCGGCCCTGCCGAACATGCGGGCCGTGTCCACGGCCGAGGGAGTCCCGGCGGACGGGTCGGCCCCGGCCTCCAGCAGCGCCCGGATCACCTCTTCCTCGCCCTTGAAGACGGCCCCGGCGAGCGGGGTCTGGCCCCGGTCGTTCACCCGGTCGGCCTCGCCGCCCCGGGCGAGCAGGGCGCGGACCGTGCCGGCATGGCCGTGATAGGCGGCGAGCATCACGAGGGAGTCGCCTCGGTCATTGGTGAGGTTGACCGGAACTCCGGCGTCCACATAGGTCACCAGCGCCTCCGTCCCGCCCTGCCGGGCCAGGTCGAAGATCTTGGTGGCCAGCTCCACGACCTCGGGGTCGGGGGCTTCACTCATCGGCGGGACCGCCTCTCACTGCGAGCGTGGGGACTACGGGAACGACTACGGCCAAGGGGACTGCTGGGGAACGACCGGACGCCCGGTTCGGCCGCTGGGTGGGCGGCCGGGGCGTCCCGTAACCAAGCGTACGGCGGCGAGCGGTGCCGCCGTACGGGTGAATCGCCAGCGTACTGGCTGTGCAGGTACATGACCGCCAGGATCACGGGCCCCGATCGCCGGTCCCCGCGGGGGCGCAACAGTGCAGCTCAACGGGGTAGACAGGCCTGGCCGGACGGGTGAAATCGGTGACATTTCACTCAGTTGCACCTTTTGTCGTATGGATACATGCTGTGAGCCTGGAAGTACTCACGGTGACTGTCCCCTCGACACCAGGAGTCCTCATGATCTTCTCCATCTCGGGCGTCGTCCTGCTCGGCATCGTCGTGTTCATCTTCTTCCGCAAGGACGGACTGAAGGCGTCCCACGCGCTGATCGCGGCCCTGTTCGGCTTCTACCTCGCCAGCACGGCCATCGCGCCCAGCATCAAGGCGGGCGGCGAGAGCCTGGCGGGCCTCCTGGGCGGCATCAAGTTCTGACCCCGCCCCTGACCCCGATCCCGACCCCCACCCTGCCCCCCACATACACCCACCCACACACACAACCCACCACCTGGAACTCTCCCCCACTTCCGTTCGTACTTCAGGAGACAGCAGTGGCGCGGCGCCCCCTCCCCATGATTCTGAGCAACGGCAGCGCGCAACTGGCCCGGAGCCGGGAGCTGGCCCGGACGGCGGCCGACAGTGCCACCGATGTCCTCCATCCGCTGATCACCCTCACCCGCGGAATGCGCCGGCTGGCGGGAGCCGGGCGGCGCAAATGGGCCGCCACCCCCAAGGACAAGCGCGGGCCACTGCTGTTCATGGTGGCCTCCCTGGTCCTGGCGGTGGCGCTCGTCCCGTACGGCCCGCTGCTCGCCCTCATCACCCTGATGGCGGCGGCGGCCTGGCAGGGACGCGAACCGAAGGACGCCGCGCCCGACGGCCCGGACGCCACCCAGATCCAGCGCCTCCAGTCGCTGTACGAGGCCCTGGTCCCGTACTTCTCGGCCGCCGAGGACCCGGCGCCGGTGTACGCCCACGGCGGTGACTGGGAACAGGTGCTGACCGATCACGACTTCGACGACGCGGGCCGGATCACCCGCCTGGTGGTCCACTACCCGGCCTATTTCACGGACGGCGAACCGGCCGCCCGCGCCCGCATCGAACAGCTCCTCACGGCGAAATCGGGCCGGGGCCGTGAGTATCACTTCGGGTGGGACGAGGAGGGCAACCAGCTCACAGTCACCGTCCTCGCCCCGCTGCCCACCGACATCGCCGCCCAGCGGTTCGTCACCGCGCCGGGCGAGACGGTCCTCGGCTTCACCGACCCCGCCGACGTCCCGCGCACGCTCCCCCTCACCCACGGGGCGCAGCGGCGCGACGTCCCTCCGGTCGTCTGGCGTACGGGCGTCCGCTCGACGGAGCCGCACCTGCTGGCCGTCGGCCACCCCGGCAGCGGCACGTCCACCCTCCTGCGCTCGATCGCCCTCCAGGCCCTCCAGTACGGCGACGTCCTCATCGTCGAGGGGGGCAGCACCGGCGAGTACGCCTGCCTGACGGGGCGCGACGGCGTACTGACCGTCGAGTGCGCGCTCGCGGGGGCGCTGGCCGGCCTGGAATGGGCGGCGCACGAGACGGAGCGGCGCCTGATCGCCGTCAACCGCGCACGCCAGGCGGGGCACCCGCCCCCCGAGGACACCAAGCGTCCGCTGTGGATCCTGCTGGACCGTCCGTCGATGCTCGGCCATCTGGCCGCGGCGGACGGCGACAAGGACCCGCAGTCCCTCCTCCAGGTCCCCCTGCGGCACGGCCGCGCGGCGAACGTCACGGTGGTGGTGGCGGAACACGCCGACAGCGTGGATGCCCTGAGCGAGGCGGTACGGCAGCACACGCGCGCGCGTGTCGTGCTGGGGCCGGCCAGGGTCGATGACCTGGAGGCGATCCTGGGGGTGCCGCCCCACACCACCCCGCTCGCCGATGTCCCTCCGGGCCGGGGTTACGCCCGCCTCGGCACGGGGCCGGTTCTGCGCCTCCAGGTCCCGGCGACGCCGGACCCCTACGACGAGGCGACGCCGGACGCGCACCGGGAGGCGGTCCAGGCGCTGCTGCCGCCACGGACCATGCCGGTGGCTCCGCCGGTTGCTCCGCCGGTTGCTCCGCCGGAGACGGTGGGTGCGGAGACGCCGTAGGGGTGCCTGTTCGTCGCCGGGTGCGGGTGGGTGGGGGCTGGTCGCGCAGTTCCCCGCGCCCCTTCACCGGCACGGCAGTCACCCGCGTCACCATCAGCCGGCACGGCAGTCGCCCCCGACACCAGCCTCCGCCACCACCGGCGCCCCACCGCTATAGGCCCCCCGCCACAGGGTTGCGCGGAGACGCCGTAGGGGTGTCGGTCGTCGCGCGAGTGCGGGCCGGTGGGGGCTGATCGCGCAGTTCCCCGCGCCCCTTCAGCGGCACCGCAGTCACCCGCGTCACCAGCCACGGCCATCACCCACCGGCACCGCAGTCACCCGCGTCACCAGCCACGGCCGTCACCCACCGGCACGGCAATCGCCCACGACACCGCCCGCCGCCACCACGGGCCGCCGCCACGAGTCGCCGCCACGAGTCGCCCCTTACGCCACGAACGTGCGAGGTGCCTCGCCGCCAGCCAACCCCCCGTTCTCCACCAACCGTGCCGCCGCCGCCAAGCGGGTCGCCGCTTCCTCTGCCACCGCGCCGTTCACCGTGAACGGCAGTCGTACGTAGCCCTCGAAGGCGCCGTCGACGCCGAAGCGGGGGCCGGACGGGACCCGTACCCCCACCCGCTCCCCCACCTCGCCGAGCCTCGAACCGGACAGGCCGCCCGTCCGCACCCACAGGGTCAGGCCGCCCCTGGGCACCTCGAAGCTCCACTCGGGCAGCTCCCTGCGCAGGGCCGTGACCAGGGCGTCCCGGTTCTCCCGGGCCTGCTCCCGGCGGATCTCCACCGCCCGCTCCCAGCCGCCGGTGCTGAACAGCCAGTTCACCGCCAGCTGTTCCACCACGGGCGTGCCCAGATCCGCGTACGCCCGCGCGGCGACCAGGCTGCGGATCACGTCCGGTGCCGCCCGCACCCACCCGATCCGCATCCCCGCCCAGAACGCCTTGCTGGCCGAGCCGACCGTGATGACGGTCGACCCCGCCGGATCGAACCCGCACACCGGACGCGGCATCACCACGTCCTCGTCCAGCCACAGCTCGCTCATCGTCTCGTCGGCCACCAGCACCGTCCCGGCGGAGCGCGCCGCCTCCACCAGCCGCCGCCGCTGGTCGTCGTCGGCCAGCGCCCCGGTCGGATTGTGGAAGTCGGCCACGACGTACGCGAGCCGGGGCGCAGCCTCCCGCAGCACCTGCCGCCAGCGGTCCATGTCCCACCCGGTGAGCCCCTCGGCCATCGCCACCGGCACCAGCCGCGCCCCGGCCTCCCGCATCAGCTGAAGGATGTTCGCGTACGACGGTGACTCCACGGCGATCCGCTCGCCCCGTCCGCCGAAGAGATGGCAGATGGCGTCGATGGCCCCCATCGCCCCGGTCGTCACCATGATCTGCTCGGGCATCGTCGGGATGCCCCGCGCGGTGTACCGCTCGGCGATCATCGCGCGCAGCGCGGGCAGCCCGGCCGGGTAGTCGCCGTGCGTGTGGGCGTACGGCGGGAGGTCCTCCAGGGCGCCCTGCACCGCCCGGGTCAGCCAGGGCTCCGGTGCGGGCAGCGCGGCGCAGCCCAGGTCGATCACCGACCCCAGCGCCTCGGGGGGCAGCGGCTCCAGCCCGCGCGCGGGAAGGGGGTTACCCGCCGGTACGGCGGTCCAGCTCCCGGCGCCCCGCCGGGACTCCAGGAAGCCCTCCGCGCGCAGTGCCTCGTACGCCGCCGCCACCGTCGTACGGCTCACCGACAGCGCCACCGCCAGCTCGCGCTCGGCGGGCAGCCGCGCGGCCACCGGCACCCGGCCCTCCAGCACCAGCAGCCGGACGCCGTCGGCAAGCGCGCGATAGGCGGGCGGGCGGCGGCTGCCGGGGCCCGCGGGGCGGTCCTGCTGCGACTGAAGCAGCCGGGCGAGCTGGGCCGCCCCCACCGCGGAGGTCCACTGCGGCATGATGACCAGTCCACCTTTCCAGAATTGGCCATGGATGGCGTTTTCTCCCAAGCCACAGAGTGTCATGAAGCAAGCCACGATCACCACACCAGGAGCCAGTCTTGTCCACACCGCCACCCGAGCCGCCTGGGCCGCCTGGGCCGCCTGGGCCGCCCGGGCCGTCCCAGGCGACCGGGGCGTCTCCCGCGACCGGGCCGCCGGAGCCGCGCCAGCGCCCCCGCCGCCTCCCCCGCCGCCTCACCCAGCTCTACTCAGGACTCGCCCTGTACGGCGTCAGCTCCGCGCTGCTCGTGGAGGCGGGCCTCGGGCTCGAACCCTGGAACGTGCTCCACCAGGGACTCGCCGAGCTGACCGGCCTGACCATCGGGGTCGTGTCGATCGTCGTCGGGGCGCTGGTCCTGCTGCTCTGGATCCCGCTGCGCCAGCGGCCGGGGCTCGGCACCGTCTCCAATGTCTTCGTCGTCGGCCTCGCCATGGACGCCACGCTCGCCCTGGTGCCCACCCCCGGCACGCTCGCGATACGCGTGCCGCTGATGCTGGCCGGGATCGTCCTCAACGGGGCCGCCACCGGGCTGTACATCGCCGCCCGGTTCGGGCCGGGGCCGCGCGACGGGCTGATGACCGGGCTGCACCGGCGCACCGGGCGCTCGATCCGGCTGATGCGGACGGCCGTCGAGATCGCCGTGGTCGTCACCGGCTTCGCGCTCGGCGGGACCATCGGCGTCGGCACCCTGCTGTACGCGGTGTCGATCGGACCGCTCGCCCAGCTGTTCCTACGGGTGTTCGCCGTCCCGCGGGCATCCGCAGGCAGCACGGTCGTTGCCGAAGGGTCACCCGCGCGGGCGATACTGCGAGGGTGAGCGCGCCGATCCGTCACCCCTACCTCGACCACCCCGGCCCCATCCCCTTCGCCCATCGCGGCGGGTCGGCGGACGGGCTGGAGAACACCGTGGCGCAGTTCCGGCGCGCGGTGGAGGCCGGTTACCGGTACATCGAGACGGATGTCCATCTCACCCGCGACGGCAGGCTGGTCGCCTTCCACGACGCCACGCTGGACCGGGTGACCGACGGCGCGGGCCGGATCGCGGACCTGCCCTGGGACGACGTACGGCACGCGCGCGTGGCGGGCAAGGAGCCGGTGCCGCTGTTCGAGGAGCTACTGGAGACGTTCCCCGGCGTGCGGTGGAACGTCGACCTCAAGGCCGAGCCGGCCCTGCATCCGCTGCTGGACCTGATGGAGCGGACCGGCTGCTGGGACCGGGTCTGCGTCGGCTCCTTCTCCGAGGCCCGGGTGCTGCGCGCCCAGCGCCTCGCGGGCCCGCGCCTGGCCACCTCGTACGGCACCCGGGGCGTGCTGAATCTGCGGCTGCGTTCCTGGGGCGTGCCCGCCGCGCTGCGCTCCTCGGCCGTCGCCGCGCAGGTCCCGGAGACGCAGTCGGGCATCCCGGTGGTGGACCACCGCTTCGTGCGGACCGCCCACGCGCGCGGGTTGCAGGTACATGTGTGGACGATCAACGATCCGGAGCGGATGAACAGGCTTCTGGACCTGGGCGTCGATGGCATCATGACCGATCACATCGACACGCTGCGCAAGGTCATGGAGGACCGGGGCGTCTGGGTCTGACCGCCCGCCCGCGCGCGGTGGTGCCAGGGGACCACGGGGAAGGCGAGGACACGGGTGGGGACCGACACCGCGCGGGAGGGGCCGGCCGGTGAGGCGGCCGAGCGGCGGCGCGAGCAACGCGGCTGGTACGTGTACGACTGGGCGTGCTCGGTCTACTCGACCACTGTGCTCACCGTGTTCCTGGGGCCGTATCTGACCTCGGTCGCGGAGCGGGCCGCCGACGCCGACGGGTTCGTGCATCCGCTGGGCGTCCCGGTCCGCGCGGGCTCGTTCTTCGCCTACTCGGTGTCCCTGTCGGTGATCGTGGCGGTGGTGCTGATGCCGCTGGCCGGCTCGCTCGCCGACCGCACGGGGCGCAAGAAGCGGCTGCTGGGCGTGGCGGCGTACATCGGCGCGGGTGCCACGACGGCGATGTTCTTCCTCGGCGGGGACCGCTATCTGCTGGGCGGGCTGCTGCTGATCGTCGCCAACGCGGCGCAGTCGGTGGCGATGATGCTCTACAACTCCTATCTGCCGCAGATCGCCGCCCCAGAGGAGCGTGACGCCGTCTCCTCGCGCGGCTGGGCGCTCGGCTACGCCTCCGGGGCGCTGGTCCTGGTCGCGAATCTGGTGCTGTATCTGCGCCACGCCGACTTCGGTCTCACGGAGTCCGCGGCGGTGCGGATCTGCCTGGCCTCGGCGGGGCTGTGGTGGGGGGCGTTCGCGATCGTGCCGCTGCGGCGGCTGCGGGACCGGGCGCGCCCGGCGGGCGAGGCGCCGGCGGCCGGCGGACTGCGGCAGCTCGCGGCCACCGTGCGCCACATGCGCCGGCATCCGCTCACCCTCGCCTTCCTGCTCGCCTATCTCGTCTACAACGACGGCATCCAGACGGTGATCACCCAGGCGTCGGTCTACGGCTCGCAGGAACTGGGGCTCGGCCAGTCCACGCTGATCGTGGCGGTGCTGCTGGTGCAGGTGCTCGCGGTGGCGGGCGCGCTGGGCCTGGGCAGGCTGGCCAACCGCTACGGCGCCAAGCGCACGATCCTGGGCTCACTGGTCGCCTGGACCGTCACGCTCACCGCGGGCTACTTCCTCCCGGCCGGGCAGCCGGGGTGGTTCTTCGCGCTCGCCGCCGGGATCGGGCTGGTCCTGGGCGGCAGCCAGGCGCTGTCCCGCTCCCTGTTCTCGCATCTGGTGCCGCCCGGGAAGGAGGCCGAGTATTTCTCGGCGTACGAGCTGAGCGACCGCGGGATGAGCTGGCTGGGGCCGCTGCTGTTCGGTCTGACCTACCAGGTGACCGGGAGCTACCGGGATGCGATCATCTCGCTGGTGGCCTTCTTCGTCCTGGGTTTCGTGCTGCTCGCGCGGGTGCCGGTACGGCGGGCCATCGCGGACGCCGGGAATCCGGTTCCCGAACGGATTTAGCACTCAGGGCGAAAGGGCTGTAGTGTACGCGTTTGGCCTGCCAGGCGTACCGTTACTGCGCGTCAAAGATGCTAAAACGCTGGGTGACATCTCCTAGCACATGTGACAAACCGGGCGCCGGTGGGTACGAGATGGGTCAGCAAGACTGCGGCTACGACGGCGACGCACGACCCCGGAACGGGACTCGGAACGGGAATCTTTACCGCCGACCGGACGTTGACCGGATGACGACGACAGCGACACCTGTCCTGTGGGCGACAAGCCCGGGAGGCACGATTCATGAGTGAGCGAGCTCTTCGCGGCACGCGCCTTGTGGTGACCAGCTACGAGACGGACCGCGGTATCGACCTGGCCCCGCGCCAGGCCGTGGAGTACGCATGCGAGAAGGGGCACCGCTTCGAGATGCCCTTCTCGGTCGAGGCGGAGATCCCGCCGGAGTGGGAGTGCAAGGTCTGCGGTGTCCAGGCACTCCTGGTGGACGGCGACGGCCCTGAGGAAAAGAAGGCCAAGCCCGCGCGTACACACTGGGACATGCTGATGGAGCGGCGCACCCGCGAGGAACTCGAAGAGGTCCTTGAGGAGCGGCTGGCCGTTCTGCGCTCGGGGGCGATGAACATCGCGGTTCACCCCCGGGACAGCCGGAAGTCCGCCTAACGCAGTAGGCGGGGGAACACCGACGCACGCACATGACCGCGGGCGCCGTACGTCATTGCACGTACGGCGCCCGCGGTCATGTGCGCATTGCGTCGCGGTCGTGGTGTCCCGTGGAGTCGGTCATGTGCCCCATGGGACATCGCCGGTCCCGCCCAGGCGTGAGGGGCACGCCGCCGACACCCGGGTGCCGATGGCGTGCCCCTCACGCACGCGTGTCACCGGTTCAGCGGCGGGCGCGGCTGTCGCGGGTCCGGGTGGGCGTCCGTGGGCTCGTCCCGGATCACCTCGCCCTGCACGACCTTGCCGTCGGGGCGGTGCATGCGGGCCTGCTGGAAGGCGTCGCCGAGGGTGCCGGGAGCGGTCTGACGCAGCCGGCGCTCGAAAGCGCGCTCCGCGTATCCGCTGACGGCCTTCTGGACCACCGGGATCAGCAGCAGCAGCCCGACGACGTCCGAGATCAGCCCGGGGATCATCAGCAGCAGGCCGCCGAGCATCTTCAGCCCGTTGCCCCCGCCGCCGGTGGGGGCGGTGCCCTTCTGCATCGCCTCGTTGAGCGCCTGGAAGGCCCGCCGGCCCGCCAGCTTGATGACCGCGGCACCCGCCACGATCCCGGACAGCAGGATCAGGAACACGGTGAGCCCGCCCGCGCTGCTCGCGACCACGGTCAGCAGCCAGATCTCCAGCACCACCCACGCCGCGATGCCCAGCGGCAGGACGGTGCGCAGCCGCGAGCGCCGCGGCCGTGCGGGGGACGGAGGGGTAGGTGCGCCAGTCGTCATGCGTCCAGTGTGCCTGGGCCCGGCTCAGGGCGGGATAAGCCCGACGTCAACGGTGTCTGTGCGCCCTTACGACACCGCCGGAGCCGACCGCTCCGCGGGGCGACACGGC
>NZ_JBHTZD010000027.1:0-47428 GCF_042790455.1 Streptomyces sp. NPDC056734 | reverse complement strand
GCCTCACCACACCTGCGAGGCCGACTCCTCCACGGGTCGACACGGCCTCACCACACCTGCGAGGCCGACTCCTCCACGGGTCGACACGGCCTCACCACACCCACGAAGCCGACTCCTCCGCAGGGCGACACGGCCTCACGACACCTGCGCGGCCCGCCTGAGCCCCAGGCCGACGCCGCCCAACGACGCCCACGGACCCGATCCCTCCACCGGGCAAGGCCGCCTCACGACACCCGCGGAGCGAGACCGCACCGCAGGGCGACACGGCCCAACGAAACCCGCGTGCCCGCCGCCTCCACCAGGCAACGCCGCCTCACAACACCCGCGGAGCGAGACCGCACCGCAGGGCGACGCAGCCTCACGGTGTCGGTCGCCCCGGCGGCTCGACGGGGCGGCCCGGGCGGCCGACGATCCTTCCCGCGCGCTCCCCCACGCCCCACAGCGTCACCCGCCACAGCGCCTCGACCAGGATGTCCCGGTTCATCTTGGAGTCGCCCAGCTCGCGATCGACGAAGGTGATGGGGACCTCGACCACGTGGTAGCCGGCCTTGATGGCGCGACGGGCGAGGTCGACCTGGAAGCAGTAGCCCTGCGAGGCCACGTCGGCCATGCCCAGTCCCTGGAGGGTCTCGCGGCGGAAGGCGCGGTAGCCGCCGGTGACATCGCGGATGGGGACGTCCAGCAGGACCCGGGAGTACAGGCTGCCGCCGCGCGAGATCAGCTCGCGGGTGCGCGGCCAGTTCACCACCCGCCCACCGGGCACCCAGCGCGAGCCGAGCACCAGGTCGGCGCCCTTGAGCGCGGTGAGCAGCCGGGGCAGTTCCTCGGGCTGGTGGGAGCCGTCGGCGTCCATCTCGATCAGTACGCCGTAGTCGCGCTCCAGGCCCCACCGGAAGCCCGCGAGATAGGCGGCGCCAAGGCCCTCCTTGCTCCTGCGGTGCAGTACGTGGACCCGCTCGTCCTCGGCGGCCAGCTCGTCGGCGAGTTTGCCCGTGCCGTCGGGGCTGTTGTCGTCGGCCACCAGGACATGCGCCTCGGGGACCGCCTCGCGCACCCGGCGGACGATGGACTTGATGTTCTCCGCCTCGTTGAAGGTCGGGATGATCACCAGAGCCGTGCCGAGCGGCCCGAAACGCCCGCTCTGGGCCGGTGTGACCGGCGTCCCGTCACCGTCGTTCACTGCTGCCCCTTCGAGTCCGTACGCAGGCGTCCACCATAGTGGCCGCGGCCTGCGATGACGTGACAGCACGTTGGTATGCCCGGCGCGAATCCACAAGAGCCGTGCCCGAGCGCGCGCGGGGGAGATCGCGCGCGGGCGCCGCGGGGACGGCGGATGGGGGCCCGGCACCCTTCGGGCCGGCCCGGCACCCGCTGGCTGCGGATCGACCGAAAGCCGTTGTCTACTGAGCGGCCGGACCCCATCCGGGTCACACCTGCCGACCGGCCGGAACGTTCCCTCGCTGTGGCGCGGGCACTGCGCCTGGCTCCCGTGGCCGGTGCCCCGGTTCGGTACCGGCCCTGACCCAGTGGCGCCCCGGCGAGCGTGCGGACCCTCCCCGGTCGGGCGTCCGGTGGTGGACCCGGCCGAACCTACCCGCCCGGGGCGGCCGGATGTCAATACCTCTCACGACCTGCGGGTCTTAACAGTTCGCGGCGGTGGGCGGCCAGGACACGCAGGTCGTACGACGGGGCGGCGGGGCGGGGAGCGCCGCCCGCGGCCCCGGGAGATCACTCGCCCGGCCGTACGAACACCGTCCGTCCGCCGACCACCGTGCGCAGACAGACCGGCAGTTCGGTGCCAGGGGTGAGGTCGGGCAGGCCGGGGGTGCCGGAGCGCGGGTCGGTGGACCAGCGGGCGACCCGGTCGTCGGGGGCCTGCACGATCAGCTCGCCGGTGCGCCACACCGCGTAGTCGGCAGGCGCGCCCGGCACCAGCACCCCGGCGTCGTCGCGCCCGACCGCCCGCCAGCCGCCCCGCGTGTGCGCCGTGAAGGCGGCGCGTACGGAGATCCGGTGCTCCGGCGTGCGGTGGAAGGCGGCGGCGCGGACCGTGCCCCACGGGTCGATCGGGGTGACCGGGCTGTCGGAGCCGAGGGCGAGCGGGACACCGGCCCGCAGCAGGGCGGCGAAGGGGTTGAGGGCGCGGGCCCGCTCGGCGCCCAGGCGTCGGGCGTACATGCCGTCGGTGCCGCCCCACAGGGCGTCGAAGGCGGGCTGGACGGAGGCGGTCAGGCCCAGTTCGGCGAAGGCGGCGATGGTGTCCGGGGTGAGCAGTTCGGCGTGCTCGACGCGGTGCCGGGCGGCACGGACGCGAGCGAGGCCGACCTTCTCGGCGGCGGCGCGCGCGCCCTCGACCACGGACGTCACGGCGGCGTCGCCGATCGCGTGGAAGCCCGCCTGGAGACCGGCCTCGGTGCAGGCGGCGACATGGGCGGCGACGGCCCCGGCGTCGAGGTGGGCGATGCCGGTGTGCGGGGCGTCGGCGTAGGGGGCGTGCAGACAGGCGGTGTGCGAGCCGAGGGCGCCGTCCACGAACAGGTCCCCGGCGGCGCCGAGCGCGCCCAGCGCGCGTGCCTTGTCGACGTCCTGCTCGGCCCAGTAGCCGACGACCCGCGGGCCGGGCTCCTCGGCGGCGAGCCGCAGCAGGCCGGTGAAGTCGTCCTCGGAGGAGATGTCGGGACCGGCGCACTCGTGCAGGGAGCCGATCCCGAGCGAGACGGCGTGCGCGAGCGCGGCGCGCTGGGCCTCGGTGCGCTGGGCGTCGGTGACGGCGGCGAGGGCGGCGGCGCGCACGGTGTGGTGGGCGGCGGCGGTCAGCGGGACGTCCTCGCGTGGTACGTCCCCGGCGGCCAGGTCGAGCAGGGCGGTGCTGACCACCGCCGAGTGGACGTCGATACGGCTGAGGTAGAGCGGCCGGCCGCCGGTCGCCTCGTCCAGTTCGGCGCGGGTCGGGGGGCGCCCGCCGGGCCAGCGGGACGCGTCCCAGCCGTGGCCGAGCAGCACGCGGTCGCCGGGGCGGGCGGCGGCGAACTCCCGTACCCGGGCCAGGGCCGCGTCCAGGGAGGCGGCGGAGGTCAGATCGAGGCCGGTGAGGGCGAGGCCGGTGGCGGTGGTGTGCACATGGGCGTCGGTGAACGCCGGGGTGACCAGTGCGCCGTCGAGGTCGATCACCTCGTCCACGCCGTCCGCGAAGGCGTCGGCGGCGCCCTCGGAGCCGACCCAGGCGATGGCGCCGTGCTCGACGACCATCGCGGTGGCGAAGGGATCGGCGGGGCTGTGGACCTCACCGCGGCGCAGCAGAACCGTGCGTTCACTCATGCCGGACAGTTTCTCTCCCGCCGGGGAGGGCGACGCCATCGGGGCAGCTCCGGGGGCGCCCGGCGCGGGCTAGATCTTCGGCGGTCGCGCCTCGTACGGCGTCGACAGCACCACCGTCGTCCGGGTCGACACGCCCGCCAGCGAGCGGAGTCGCGCGAGGAGTTCCTCCAGCTCGTGCGGGGTCGCCACGCGGACCTTGAGGATGTAGTTCTCCTCGCCCGCGACGCTGTGGCACGCCTCGATCTCGGGGACCCCGGCGAGGCGGTCGGCGATGTCGTCGGGGGCGCTGGGGTCGAACGGTTTGACCGAGATGAACGCGGTCAGCGGCAGTCCGACGGCCTCGGGGTCGACCACGGCGGCGTAGCCGCGGATGACGCCACGCTGTTCGAGCCGGCGCACCCGCTGGTGCACGGCCGACGTGGAAAGGCCCGTGGCCTTGCCCAGGTCTGTGTAGCTCATTCGCCCGTCCTTGACGAGCAGCTGCACGATATGACGGTCCAGCTCCTCCATGGCGGAGAACCTACAGTGCCGTTGATCTCCACGGATAGCTGAGAGGTACAGGTCATGCCCTGTTCGTGATGTGCGCGGGAGCGATCGGTGAGCCGCCGGGGGCCGTCGGGCCGGTCGCTTTCACTGTGGCGGGCACCTGCGGACGGCATGTGACGAACACCACAAGCCCTCAGAGCCCTTCGTGATGGTCTCGTGATTACCCGGAAGAGCGGACGGGAAGTGCTTGCTGTGGTCGAGGCCGCAGCGCCTTCACGGCCCAGCCCGAGGGGGAGAACCCAATGCAGAGTCTTAAGCGCCCTGGTCGCACCGCGCCCAAGCGGCAGCAGCCGGTCCTGGAGATCGTGCCGGAGGGCGTCGATTCCGACGACTTCGACGCGGAGGAACTCGACGCGTACGACACCTTCGAGATGTTCCGGGTGATCTGCCCGGACTGCGCGCAGCCCATCGCGCTCCTGGCGGACGAGGAGTTTCTGCCGGAGCACGCGCTGTGCGTCTCGCCGTGGAACCCGTTCGGCCTCACGGTCTGCGCGGGCACCGGCCGGCAGGCCGCCGACGCCCGTCCCGCCGACGAGTCCGTCGAGCCGCAGGAGCAGGACACCGCCCTGCTGCTGACGCTTCCGCAGGGGCTCGACTGGCGGACCCAGCCCTTCTCGCACGTGGGCGGTCCGGGCTCGCGCCCGATGCGCGTCCCGGTGATGCGCCGCCACGCCGCCTGAACCTTTCTCCACCGCGTCCGACGCGACGTCACACGGCCCGCACGGCCCGCCCCGACGCCGGGTCCGCCGTCCCTCCACTCCATCCCGGTCATGCCCGTCCACCACGGCCCGCAGGACGCCGTGGTGGGGATCAGGCTGCCCCGGGACGGCGACCGCAGCGCGGTACGCCTGCGGCGGGCCACACGCGGCATCACACTCGCGTGCCGCGGCCAGGCATCCAGGGTGGGGACGTGTCCTCCAGGACCGCATGGCGCGCACGGTGGTCCCGGACCGGCCGAGGCAGCGCCGCCGCACCCCCGGGGCGGGCCGGGCAAGTCCGCCGCCCGGATGGGTACTTGGCCGTACGGCCGAGCCGGTACGCCGACCTGGCGACCTCCGGCTCCTCCTGCACGGCCTCCGTCGCAGCGCGGCACCGTGATGTCGCCGTGCTCGGCGTTCGCCCAGGCGCGGTACCGGCGGGGCGGCCTCGTACGGCATCCATCGCGACCCCAAGCGACATTCATCACGGCGCGCCACCGGGACGCCGCTGCGCTCGGCGCCCGCCCAGGCGCGGGGCGCGTCGCGGCGGGCTTTGTCGTACCCGGGGAGGACGACGTACGCCCCCCGTCGCGGCGCGCACGGCACAGCGGTCGACGGCGAGGAGCAGGGACCCGCGCTACGGGCGGGAAGCCCGGCGTGTCGTGCTGACGAACTCACGGTCGATTCCGGCGTTCGGTGACCTGTCCCCGGTCGGGCGCGTTGCCCTGGTATGACCCCCAGACAGTCCACGACCGGGCGTCAGCGCCAGATTTTTGTACCGGTCCCCGCAGAATCGGTTCCGCGCGGCCCGCACGCGCCTCGTGCCCCCCAGCGGTACGTCCCGCTGTCGCCGCAGCAGCACCAGGACCCGCCGATCTTCCGGGAGTTGATGCTCACCTGGGAGCATCGCGGGCGCACCCTGCCGGGGCGCCACGATCCGGAGTGGGTCCGGCTCGCGGCGCCGCAGGTCAGGGCGGGGCAGTTCAGCGGGTCTCGGGACCCGCAAGGTGGCGGGCGATGACCATCCGCTGGATCTGATTGGTGCCCTCGACGATCTGGAGCACCTTGGCCTCGCGCAGATAGCGCTCGGCCGGGAAGTCGGCGGTGTAGCCGTAGCCGCCGAGAATCTGCAAGGCGTCGATGGTGACCTTCATGGCCGTGTCCGTGCAGTGCAGTTTGGCCATGGCCGCCTGTTTGGCGAACGGCAGGCCCGCGTCGCGCAGCCGGGCCGCCGCGAGGTACAGGGCGCGGCCCGCCTCGATCTGGGTCGCCATGTCGGCGAGCAGGAACCGCAGCCCCTGGAAGTCGGCGATGGGCCGCCCGAACTGGCGCCGCCCGGCCGCGTACGCCACGGCCTCGTCCAGCGCCGCCTGGGCGACACCGATGGCGCAGGCCGCGATGCCGAGCCGCCCGGAGTCCAGCGCGGCCAGGGCGATGGCGAAACCCTGGCCCTCCTCGCCGATCCGCCGACTGTCCGGAACGCGTACGCCGTCCAGGTGGATCTGGGCGGTCGGGGAACCCTTCATGCCCATCTTCCGCTCGGGCGCCGCCGCGCTCAGGCCCTCGGCGTCGCCGGGCACCAGGAAGGCGGTGATCCCGCGGGCGCCCGGCTCGCCGGTGCGGGCCAGCACGGTGCAGAAGTCGGCGATCCCGCCGTGCGTGATCCACGCCTTGGTGCCGGTGATCGCCCAGCCGTCGCCGTCCCGGACCGCCCGGGTGCGCAGCGCGGCGGCGTCGGAGCCGGAGGAGGGCTCGGAGAGGCAGTACGCGCCGAGCAGGCCGCCGCCGAGCATCGCGGGCAGATGCTCGGCCTGCTGTTCCTTGGTGCCGTCGGCGGCGAGGGCGTAACAGGCGAGGGAGTGGACGCTGACGCCGAGGCCGACGGTCAGCCGGGCGGCGGCGAGTTCTTCGAGGACCTGGAGGTAGACCTCGTAGGGCTGGTCCCCGCCGCCGTACTCACCGGCGTAGGGCAGGGCGAGCAGGCCGGAGCGGGAGAGCAGGGTGAAGACCTCGCGCGGGAAGCGTCCGGCGTCCTCCTCCTCGGCCGCCTTCGGGGCGATCTCGCGGGCGGCGATGTCACGGACCAGCGAGATCAGCTCGCGGGCCTCGTCGGTGGGCAATTGCCGGTCCACCGGCTGGGCGCGGTCGGGCATGGCGACGCTCTCCTCCCTCGCGGGCACTGCGGCGGGCGTCGCCTCGGGTGGTGGCCGCTCCGCCGGGTTTCCCTGCGCCGGCCGAGGTCATCGCGCTCCCGGGTCACGGAAGCGGCTGACCGGCGGCTGCGCGCTGTGAGTCTGCCCGATCGGGCAGACGGCGTCACTTGTTGACGACCGCTCACCCCAGGAAACCAACTGTGGCCGAAATTGGTCCGAACCATTGACCCGACTGGTCTAGTCCTCCTAAGGTTCCGGTCAATCGCCGCATCTTCGCGTTCATGCCAATCGGCCCGCGCTCTCTTCCCCCTTTCCTCAGGAGACCTCTCGATGCGATCCCTCCCCCGCCCCCGCGTCAGATTCAGGGCGCTCGTGGCAGCGGTGTGTACGACCGTTCTCGGCGCCGGACTGCTGGCCGGGGCGGGCACCGCCACGGCGAAGTCCGAGCCGGCGGCGGCCAAGGCGCCGTCCGGCCAGAGCTCCGACAAGGTGATCGGCTACTACACCGAGTGGGGCACGTACGGCCGCGACTATCTGGTCAAGGACATCGTCACGTCGGGCTCCGCGAAGAAGCTCACCCACATCAACTACGCCTTCGGCAACGTGGTCGACGGCAAGTGCACGATCGGCGACAGCTACGCGGCGACCGAACGGGCCTACACCGCCGAGGAGTCGGTGGACGGGGTCGCGGACACCGCGGACCAGGCGCTCAAGGGCACCTTCAACCAGCTGCTCGAACTGAAGAAGAAGTACCCGCACATCAAGGTGCTGTACTCGTTCGGCGGCTGGTCCTGGTCCGGCGGCTTCGGTGAGGCCACGCAGGACCCGGCCGCGTTCGCCGAGTCCTGCTACGACCTGGTCGAGAACTCGCAGTGGAAGAACGTCTTCGACGGCATCGACATCGACTGGGAGTACCCGAACGCCTGCGGTCTCACCTGTGACACCACCGGCCGGGAGTCCTTCCCCGCGCTGATGAAGGCCGTGCGCGCCGAGTTCGGCAAGCGCAACCTGGTCACCGCCGCCATCACCGCGGACGCCAGCGCCGGCGGCAAGATCGACGCCGCCAACTACGCGGGCGCCGCGAAGTACGTCGACTGGTACCTGCCGATGACGTACGACTTCTTCGGCGCCTGGGCCGCGGCCGGCCCGACCGCGCCGCACTCGCCGCTCACCGCCTACCCCGGCATCCCCAACGCCGACTTCAACGCCGCGGCGACCATCGCCAAGCTGAAGAGCCTCGGCATCCCGTCCTCCAAGCTGCTGCTCGGCATCGGCTTCTACGGCCGCGGCTGGACCGGCGTCACCCAGGCGGAGCCCGGCGGCACGGCGACCGGGCCGGCGACCGGCACGTACGAGGCCGGGTTCGAGGACTACAAGGTCCTCAAGGAGACCTGCCCCGCGACCGGGACGGTGGGCGGCGCCGCGTACGCCAAGTGCGGTGACGACTGGTGGAGCTACGACACCCCCGGCACCATCAACACCAAGATGAAGTACAAGGACCAGCAGGACCTCGGTGGCACCTTCTTCTGGGAGCTGAGCGGCGACACCGCCAACGGTGAGCTGATCAAGGCCATCAAGTAACACGCACCACGGACACTTGGGGCGGGGATCGGCGGATCCCCGCCCCAAGGCTGTTCCGGCCCCCCGGCTGTTCCGGCCCCGGTGGCGAGGCTCCGGCGGTCGGCTCCCGTAAGCCGATCAGCCCTCCGGGAACCCGCTCAGCCCTCCCGGGGCGCGGGCACCCCGTCCCGGCGGGCGGGGCCGGGGGCACGGTGGGAGGGGTCCATCTCCTCCACCGCGCGGAGGGTGCCGCCGAGGGTCTTGACCAGCAGCCGGCACATCGCGTCGCGGGTCAGGACCGGGCGGGCGATCCAGTCGAGGACGGCCCCCTCGACCCCGCAGATCCAGCTGATCAGCGCCACCCGGGCGACCGGCGCGATCTCCCGCCGCCCGTAGGCGCCCTCGGCGATGGTCTCGACGATCGCCTCGCGCACCCCGTCCCGGATGGCCTGCACCTCGGTGTCGAAGCCGACGCCGCCGCTGACGATCGTGCGGTACGCGGCCTGGTGGTGCTCGGCGTAGCGCAGATAGCCGTCGATGGTGCGGTGCACCCGGTCCACCGGGTTGCGGTCCGGGCCACCGGCGGCGGAGGTGACCAGCTCGGACACCGCGTCCTGGATGATCGCCAGGTAGTAGCCGCGCTTGGACCGGAAGTAGTAGTAGATCAGGCCCTTGGCGACCCCGGCCTGGCGGGCGATGTCGTCCATCGACAGGGCGTCGTAGGACGTGTCGGCGAACAGCTTCCGCCCGATGGCGATGAGTTCGGCCCGGCGGGCCAGCGAGCGCTCGGTGCCACGGGCCCGGGGACGGGAGGCGGCGTCACGCCGCTGACTGGTACTCACATTCGACCCTGGTCTCATCCGGGCTGCGGGAGTGAGCAGTATGCCAGGTCGGTCCGCGCCGGAGATCAAGGACGCGGAAACGGCCGGTCACGCCGCACGGCATCGCCGGGCGCGGGATCAGACCAGGCCGAGCTGGGTGATCAGCATCGCGACGACCACGACGAGGGTCCAGCCGACGAGGTGCTCCACGATCTTGGGGCCGTCCGCCCTGGGGCCGCCGGTACGGGTGCGGGCACCGGCTCGGGTGGTGCTGGAGTGCGCGGTCATGGGCAGTCTCGCTCTGGTCGTGCGGGTGGTGGTCTCCCCCGTCGGCGGCTCGCCGATCCGTCCACTGTGCCACCGCCGGCGACCGGCGCGGCGGAGAGCTTGGTCACAGGCGGACGCCCCCGGCCGGGCGGCGCAGGGCGTCCACCGAACGACCGGCAGCCCGATCGACCTTCTGATCAGCCGCTGGTCAGCGGCCGGTCAGCGCACCCCCACCGCCGCGAGCGCCGTGCGCTGCCGGGTACTGAGGCGGGCCGGGAAATAGAGGTAGCAGACCCCGCCGGTGCCGGAGGCCACCTTGCCGGAGGCGTTGTAGCGCTTGGTCCGCAGCCAGATGTTCTCCCACTCGCGCCGCCGGTAGACCCGCCGTACGGCGTCATTGCCGGGCGAGGCCGGGTCGTTGGCGATCACATCGCCGTCGGCGGTGAAGCCGATCACCGTCATCAGATGCCCGGCGGTGCCGTACCCGGCGCCGGTCAGCTCCGACTCCAGGAAGGACTGGGAAGTGATGACCGGAATGCCCGCCTCGATGAGGGTCTCCACGTCCGTGAGCGAGCCCAGCCGAGTCACCACGCCCTGGAGCCCGTCGAAGGTGGCGGCATAGGCGGCGTTGAACGGCCAGTTGCCGCACCCCGCGTACTGGTGGTCGTAGGTGTGGCGGGCCGCGTGGCACACCTGCGGGTCGGTGTAGGCCGGGTCGACCCAGGACAGCTGCTCCTCGGTGAGCCCGCCGCCCCAGTATTCGATGATCATCTGCGAGGAGGTGGGGCTGCACCAGGCCTCGCCGCCGTTGTCGTACTGCGGGTACCGGCCCTTGTGGATCTCCTGGGAATAGCGCGGCACGGTCAGTTCGGCGGCGAGCGCGGGCACGGACGCCGGGACGGTGAAGCGGTCGGGGACGTCGGAGCCCAGCGCGCCCGCCCGCCACACGGTCGGGGTGAGCCGGGTGCCCGGCCTGCGGTACAGGGTGAGCCGCAGCCGGTACGAGGCCAGGCGCAGGCCGGACGCCGGGTCGTCGATCCCGAAGGTGTCCGTCGAGACGCTGCTCCTGCCGTCGCTCTGGTCGTCCAGGGAGGTCCGCCGGATGTCCTCGTCGCCTGCCGCCCAGCGGCCCATCACGTACCAGGGTGTCTCCGTGCCGTCCGTGTACGTGCCGGTCAGCTCGGTCTGGAGCCAGGTGCCGGGCGTGGTGTGCGCGTTCCAGGACACGATGACCTCGGTGGCGGGCACGATGAGCGGGTGCACGGGCGAGGTCCAGGTGCCGTACTCCCAGGCGGCGGTCGTCCCGGTGTGCGGATCCCGGTGGTCGACGGTGCCCGCCGGGGTGGCGAGCACCAGGCCGGGACGGTCCCCGGACACCGCCGAGGTACCGCGCGCGACACCGGAGCACCAGTCGTCGTACGAGATCCAGGCCCGATTGTCGACCGGGCGGGCCGGAGCGCCGCCGCCGTCCCCGCCGCCGCGGGGGGCGGCGGAGGCGGACCCGGCGCCGCCCGCGACGGCGGCGGCCACGGTCGCTGCCAGAACGGTTCTGCGGGACGGCTCTTCGGCACGGCGGATATCGGCACGGCGCATGGGTGTGCGACCCCCAGGAGTCCGGGACGGGCGCGGCCGGTCCGACCGCGTGGGGCAACTATGGCCGCCGGGGAGGGGCGCGGCCAGCACCCGCGAGCGTGTGCCGGGCACCAATATTGGTTCAGTCCATTGGCATGTCCCGGGTGGCCCTGTTCGGCTCCGCCCGGCCCGTACCAGCGATGATGGTGAGATGCCCCGCCCGAATGACACCGGCCGCACCACCCGGCCCGACCTGTCCCACCCGTCTGGCCCGCCCGGCCCATCCGGCCCTTCGGAGGGATCCCCCCTGTCCACCCTCGCCGGCACCCTGCGCGCACTCCCGCCCTCCTGCGGCCCCGTGCGGCTCATCGCGGTGGACGGGCACGCCGGTTCCGGGAAGACCACCTTCGCCGGGCGGCTGGCCGAGGCGCTGGGCGGCGTGCCCGTCCTGCACCTGGACGACATCGCCAGCCACGCCGAGCTGTTCGGCTGGACCGGCCGCCTGCTGGACCAGGTGATCGCTCCGCTCGCCCACGGCGAGGACGCGCGCTACTCCCCCTACGACTGGCACGCCCGCGCCTTCGGCACCCCGAGGGCGCTGCCCGCCGCGCCGGTGGTGATCGTCGAGGGGGTCGGCGCCGGCCGGCGCGCGCTGCGCCCGTATCTGGCGCGGCTGCTGTGGATGGACGTACCGCACGAGACGGCGTGGGCGCGGGGGCGGACGCGGGACGGGGCGGAGCAGCGGGAGTTCTGGTCCGGGTGGGTCGCCGCGGAACGGCGGCACTTCGCCGAGGACCCCTCGCGGCCCCACGCCGAGGCGCTGGTGCGGCAGTTGCCCACGGGGTACCTGGTGCTGCCGGGGTCTGTGATGAGTGCAGGTCCAGACCAGATTGTGACCGAGGGTGACGACTCCACGCCAATGTGTTGAACTTGTGAAGACCCTTGCGCCCCAACTTGTGCCGGTGCCTCAACTCGGCTTGACCCAAGGGCCGTACAGGACTTACGTTCTCAATGTGCGGCCAATCGAGGCCGCCCCAGGACGCGAAGCCCCCGGTTGTTCCCCCGTGATCGGGGGCTTCGTTCTGCCCTCCCCCTCTTTTCCCCCTCGTTTTCGGCGTTTTTCGTGCGCCAGGCGCTGATTCCCGCTCACCCTCGGTCACCGCGTGCGCCGTGCCGTGTCCGCTCGGCTCCGCGCCGGGTCTGCCGGGTCTCTGCTCCCACCTCGCCGAATGGCCTGTGCGGCACCCTACGGCGGGCCGTGCCGCCGCGGGTACCATGCCCTCGGTGCGGCCTTCGGACGGCTGCTTCGCGCACCTGGCAACTCCGGTCCGCGGCACAGCGGTTGGCGGGGCCGACGGCCACCGGGCGACGGCCCGGTGGGACACCGACGGGGGCACGGTTTGTGGGGGGACGTGATGGACTTCGGCACGCAGGGCGGCCCCGAGGCCCCGGCCGATCTGGCCTGGCTCAGAGGCGTGGACGCCTACACGATGGGCGCCTATCCGCAGGCCGAGGAGGAGTTCCGGACCGCGGTCAGGATCGACCCCGGCATGGCGGACGGCTGGCTGGGACTGCACGCGCTGCGGGTCGACACCACGACCGCGCTGCTGCGGATGTACCGGCACCAGGACCGCTTCGGCGAACAGCGCACCCGGCACCGCCGGACACTCAACTCCTGGTACTGGCTGGGCTGGTGGGTGCAGCCGGTACTGGAGAATCCGCGTGATCTGCTGCTCGCGCACGCCTCGCACTGGCTCGACGGACGGCATGTCCCCGAGCTGGACCGGGCGCTCGCCGGGCTCCCGCCGGTCGACACCGACCCGCAGGTGCGCTTTCTGCACGCCTGCCGGTCATATCTGGTCAAGGACTGGGAGCAGTTGGTACGGCACACCGACCCGCTTCTCGGCGATCAGCTGCTCGGTATCGAGGCGGGCCTGTTCGGCGGGATGGCCCGGGTCCGCCTTGAGATGTACGGACAGGCCGAGCCGCTGCTGTCGGCGGCCCTGATGCGCTGCCGCAGCGAGCAGCCGCAGCGCAAGGAGCTGCGCTACTGGCTGGCGCGGGCGCACGAGGGCACCGGGCGCAGCGCCGCCGCGCTCCCCCTGTACCGGGCGGTGCACCGGGTCGACCCCGCGTTCATGGACACCTCGGCCCGGCTCGCCGCGATCGCCGAGGGCGACGGGTACGACGACGCGGACGGGCTCGCGGCGCTCACCCTGACCAGCGCCGGGCCGGACGGCTTCGACGGGGACGGGCTGGATCCGCTGTTCGGCGGCGAGGACCGCAATCTGAAGCTGACCGAGCCGGTCGGTCCGGGCGGTCCGGCGCCGGCCGGGCCGGTGCCGTCGGTGCCGGACCCCGTGGTGCGGGCCAAGTCACCGGGGCCCGAACAGCCACTGCCGGCCGGGCCGACCGATGCCGCGTTACTTGACGAGGCGCTCGCCGAGCTGGAGCGCATGGTCGGCCTTGAGCCGGTGAAACGGCAGGTCAAGGCCCTGTCGGCACAGTTGAACATGGCCCGGCTGCGGGCCGGGCAGGGGCTGCCGGTGCAGCCGCCGAAACGCCACTTCGTCTTCTCCGGCCCCTCCGGCACCGGCAAGACCACCGTCGCCCGCATCCTGGGCCGGGTCTTCTACGCCCTCGGCCTGCTCGGCGGCGACCATCTGGTGGAGGCCCAGCGCGCCGATCTGGTCGGCGAGTATCTGGGCCAGACCGCCGTCAAGGCGAACGAGCTGATCGACTCCGCGCTCGGCGGTGTCCTCTTCGTCGACGAGGCGTACTCGCTGTCCAACTCCGGCTACGGCAAGGGGGACGCGTACGGCGACGAGGCGCTCCAGGTGCTGCTGAAGCGGGCCGAGGACAACCGCGACCATCTCGTGGTGATCCTCGCCGGGTACCCGGAGGGCATGGACCGGCTGCTCACGGCGAACCCCGGACTGTCGTCCCGCTTCACGACGCGCGTCGACTTCCCCTCGTACCGCCCCCTGGAACTCACCTCGATCGGGGAGGTGCTCGCGGCGGAGAACGGGGACGTGTGGGACGAGGAGGCGCTGGACGAGCTGCGGTCGATCGCCGGGCACGTCGTCGACCAGGGGTGGATCGACGAACTGGGCAACGGGCGGTTTCTGCGCACGCTGTACGAGAAGAGCTGCGCGTACCGGGATCTGCGGCTGTCGGGATACCCGGGCACACTGTCCCGGGACGACCTCGCGACCCTCCGGCTGCCGGATCTGATGCAGGCGTACGGAGAGGTGCTGTCGGGTCGGGGACCACAGGATCCGTCCGCTTTGTGACACCTTCGCCGCGGGCGGGGGACGTGGAGCACCCCCGCCCCCCGCACCCCCGCCCGCGGCGACCGCGACCTACGTGGCGAGCACCTGCTCCGGCAGTCTCGCCGCCGGGTGGGCCGGGTCGGTCACCTCCCCGACCAGCAGTTCGAGTACGTCCTCCAGGGTCACCACGCCGAGCACCTTGCCGGACGCGTCCGCGACCTGGGCCAGATGGGTGGCCGCCCGGCGCATCACGGTCAGGGCGTCGTCCAGGGGGAGGTCCGGGCGCAGGGTCGTCATCGGGCGCCACACCTGCTGGGGGACCGCCCGCGCCGAGTCCTCCTCGTCGAGCACGTCCTTGACGTGGATGTAGCCCATGAAGGCGCCGTCCTCCACCGCCACCGGGAAGCGGGAGTAGCCGGTGCGGGCGGTGAGGCCGACGATCCGGGCCGGGGTGACCGACGGGTCGACCGTCACCAGGCAGTCGCGGGCCAGCAGGACGTCCGTCACCGGGCGGGAGCCCAGTTCCAGAGCGTCCTCCAGGCGTTCCTGCTCCTCGGGGTCGAGCAGTCCGGCCTGGCCGGAGTCGCCGACCAGGCGGTTGAGCTGTTCGCTGGTGAAGACGGCCTCGACCTCGTCCTTCGGCTCCACCCGGAACAGCCGGAGCACGGCCTCGGCGCAGGCGCCGAGCGTCACCGTGATCGGCCGGCACAGCCGGGCGAAGGCGACCAGGCCGGGGCTCAGCCACAGGGCTGCCTTCTCGGGGGCGGCCATCGCCAGGTTCTTCGGGACCATCTCGCCGATGACCAGATGGCAGAAGACCACCACCGCGAGCGCGATGACATAGCCCAGCGGGTGGATCATCGCGTGCGGGAGATGTATCCAGGCGAACAGCGGTTCCAGGAGATCGGCCACGGTCGGTTCGGCCACCGCGCCCAGGGTCAGCGAGCAGACCGTGATGCCGAACTGGGCGGCGGCCATCATCTGCGGCAGATGTTCCAGGCCGTACAGGACCTGGCGGGCGCGGGCCGTGCCGAGGGGTTCGATCTGGCTGCGGCGGACCGAGATCAGGGCGAACTCGGCGCCGACGAAGAAGCCGTTGGCCAGCACCAGCAGCCCGGCGAAGAGAAGCTGGAGCACGCTCACCGGGCCGCCTCCAGCACCGGCGCGGCCTGCACCAGGCGGACCCGCTCGGCGCGGTAGTGCCCGACCTGGCGTACGGCCAGTCGCCAGCCGGGCAGCTCGGTGCGGTCGCCGACGGCCGGGATCCGGCCCAGCAGATCGGCGACCAGCCCGGCGACCGTCTCGTAGGGGCCCTCCGGCGGCTGGAGGCCGATCTTGCGGAGGGTGTCGACGCGGCAGCTGCCGTCGACGTCCCAGGCGGGCCGGCCGTCCTCGGGCGGGGCGGGACACAGCTCGGGCAGGTCCTGGCCGTCGTGCTCGTCGCGGACCTCGCCGACGAGTTCCTCGACGATGTCCTCCAGGGTGACCACCCCGGCGGTGCCGCCGTACTCGTCGACGACGACCGCGATGGGCTGCTCGCTGCGCAGCCGGGCGAGCAGCGGCCGTACCGGCAGGGACTCGGGGACCAGCAGCGCGGGGCGGGCGATCCGGGCGACCGGGGTGCGCAGCCGGTCGTGGGCCGGCACCGCGAGGGCGTCCTTGAGGTGGGCCATGCCTTCGATCTCGTCGATCCGCTCCCGGTACACGGGGAACCGGGACAGGCCGGTGGCGCGGACCAGGTTGACGACGTCCTCGGCGGTCGCCGACGCCTGGAGCGCGGCCACCTTCACCCGGGGGGTCATCACATGCTGGGCGGTCAGCCCGCCGAGGGACAGGGTGCGCACGAACAGGTCGGCGGTGTCCTGTTCCAGGGTGCCGGCCCGGGCGGAGTGCCGGGCCAGGGAGACGAGTTCGCCGGGGGTGCGGGCGGAGGCCAGCTCGTGGGCGGGTTCGAAGCCCAGGGCGCGGACCAGCCGGTTGGCGACCGCGTTGAGACCGGCGATGACCGGCCGCAGGAGGCGGGCGAAATGGTGCTGCGGTCCGGCCACGAACCGGGCGACCTCAAGGGGGCGGGACACCGCCCAGTTCTTCGGTACGAGTTCGCCGACCACCATCTGCACGGCGGACGCCAGCAGCATGCCGACGACCACGGCCACGCCGGGGACCACCCCTTCGGGCAGGCCGGTGGCGAGCAGCGGGCCGTCCAGGAGCCGGGCGAGGGCCGGTTCGGCGAGCATGCCGACGACCAGGGAGGTGAGGGTGATGCCGAGCTGGGTGCCGGAGAGCTGGAAGGACAGCTCCTTGAGGGAGGCGACCACCGTGGCGGCGCGGCGGTCGCCGGTCGCGGCGGCCCGCTCGGCGTCCGGGCGCTCGACGGTGACGAGGCCGAACTCGGCGGCGACGAAGAAGCCGTTGGCGAGAATCAGCAGGAACGCGGCTGCGAGCAGCAGCAGGGGGAGGGTCATGATGCCGCCGCCTCGGCCTGGATGCCAGTGCGCCGGGCACTGGGTCGACAGGGGGCGGCGCAGGTACTACAGGACGATCCGTCCATCGCCGGAGGGGGTCACTCCTCGGGTAGCAGGAACCCCCGCGCGCCGGGCGGCGGCGCAGGGGCGGGGGCGCAGCGAAACGCCTCCACCACCAGATTAATCACGACACCTGTGACCGCGGCAGGGTGGACGCGGCCCGGTCAGTCGTGCGCCGCGCCGGCCGGGTGTCCGGAGCGGTCCTCGACCAGGGCGCGCAGGGCGCGCGCGTCGGCGATGGCCTGCTCCTTCGCGATGCCGGGCTGGATCCCGATGACGGCGAGGCTGGTGCCGTCACTCAGATCGAGGAAGACCCACGGGTCACCGACGCGCAGATTGACCCCGACGATCTCGGCCCATGCCAGGCGGCGGCTGCCGGCGAAGTTCACGACGGTGACCCCGGTGGCGTCGGCGACGACCTTCGGGCGGGCCAGCACCAGCACCACACAGGACAGCATCAGCGCCGTGAACACGAAGCTGATCCGCTCGGCGGTGCTGAGCCGGTCGAGCAGCAGCGCCATCGCCGACACCACGAGGAAGATCGTGACGGCGGCGGTGAGCAGGACGGCCCGGGTGCGGGTGGGGCGGAAGGTGACGGGCAGGGGGCGCGTCGCGGGGGCGCTGGGCGTGGACACGGGGGTCTCCTCCGGCATCGCTGATTCCTGCGGCATCACGGTCTCCTCCGGCATCACGGTCTCCTCCGGCATCGCTGTCGCGCCCGTCAGAGCCGGCAGGCGTGGATGGCGGTGGTCAGGATGGCGCGGGCGCCGATGTCGTAGAGGTCGTCCATGAGCCGCTGGGCGTCCTTGGAGGGGACCATCGCGCGGACGGCGACCCAGCCCTCATTGTGCAGCGGGGAGATGGTCGGACCCTCCAGCCCGGGCGTGATCGCGACGGCCTCTTCGAGGTGCTCGGCGCGGATGTCGTAGTCCATCATCACGTACGTCCGGGCCACCAGGACGCCCTGGAGGCGGCGCAGAAACTGCTGCACCTTGGGCTCCTCGATGTCCGCGCCGGTACGGCGGATCACGATGGCCTCGGAGTTCATGATGGGCTCGCCGATCACCTCCAGGCCGGCGTTGCGCAGCGAGGTGCCGGTCTCCACGACATCGGCGATGACCTCGGCGACGCCGAGTTCGATGGCGGTCTCGACGGCGCCGTCGAGGTGGACGACGGAGGCGTCGATGCCGTTGTCGGCGAGGTGCTTGGCGACGATGCCCTCGTAGGAGGTGGCGACCGTCCTGCCGCTGAGGTCGGCGACGCCGCCCGCGATGCCGGGCTTGGTGGCGTAGCGGAAGGTGGAGCGGGCGAAGCCCAGCGGGAGGATCTCCTCGGCGCCGGCGCCGGAGTCGATCAGCAGATCGCGGCCGGTGACGCCGATGTCGAGGCGGCCGGAGGAGACGTAGATCGCGATGTCGCGGGGGCGGAGGTAGAAGAACTCGACCTCGTTGACCGGGTCCACGATCCGCAGTTCCTTGGACTCGCGGCGCTGCTGGTAGCCGGCCTCATGCAGCATGTCCGCCGCAGGCCCGGAGAGGGAACCCTTGTTCGGGACGGCGATGCGCAGCATGAGGTCGGCTTCCTTCGTGTGAGGCGGGAAAAGGGGGGTGCGGCTGGCTTACAGGTGGGCGTAGACGTCGTCCAGGGAGATGCCGCGCGCGACCATCATCACCTGCACGTGATACAGCAGCTGGGAGATCTCCTCGGCCGCCGCGTCCTTGCTCTCGTACTCGGCGGCCATCCAGACCTCGGCGGCCTCCTCCACGACCTTCTTGCCGATGGCGTGGACGCCCTTGCCGACGAGTTCGGCGGTGCGGGAGGTGGTGGGGTCGCCGTGGGCGGCCTTGTGCTGGAGCTCGGTGAACAGCTCCTCGAACGTCTTCTTGGACATGGTGGCGCCCACTTTACGCGCTGCGCCGACCGGTCTGACGGCCCGGTTCGGATACTGAGCGCAGGGCGGCCACCGTGGCCACGGCCGCGGTCACCGCCTCGTGGCCCTTGTCCTCGCTGGAGCCCGGCAGTCCGGCGCGGTCCAGGGCCTGGTCCTCGGTGTCGCAGGTGAGCAGGCCGAAGCCGACCGGGACGCCGGTGTCCACGGCGACCTGGGTGAGGCCCTGGGTGACGCCCTGGCAGACGTACTCGAAGTGCGGGGTGCCGCCGCGGATGACCACCCCGAGGGCGACGACCGCGTCGTAGCCGCGGCCCGCGAGGGTCCTGGCCACCACCGGCAGTTCCCAGCTGCCGGGGACCCTGAGCAGGGTGGGTTCGCCGATGCCCAGGTCGCGCAGGGCGCGCAGCGCGCCCTCCACCAGGCCGTCCATCACCTTCTCGTGCCACTGCGCCGCGATCACGGCGACCCGCAGGTCACCCACATCGCGTACGGACAGCTCCGGTGCGCCGTTGCCGCTCACGTTCCGCTGACTCCTCTGGTGTGGTGGTGCGTTCGGTTCGGTGGGTTCGGTGGGTTCACTGGTTGCCGCAGGTGGCCGCCGGGTCGGCGGGGGTGTCCAGCCAGGGCAGGTCGTGGCCCATCCGGTCCCGCTTGGTGCGCAGGTACGTCAGGTTGTGCTCGCCCGCGGTGACGGGCATCGGCTCGCGTCCGGTGACGGCGAGGCCGTGACGGACGAGGGCGTCGGTCTTGTCGGGGTTGTTGGTCATCAGGCGCAGGCTGCGCACGCCCAGGTCGGTGAGGATCTGCGCGCCCGCCGCGTAGTCCCGGGCGTCGGCGGGCAGGCCCAGCTCCAGATTGGCGTCCAGGGTGTCGCGGCCGTGCTCCTGGAGTTCGTAGGCGCGCAGCTTGGACAGCAGGCCGATGCCGCGGCCCTCGTGTCCGCGCAGATAGACCACCACGCCCCGGCCCTCGGCCTGGATGCGCTGCATGGAGGTGCGCAGCTGGGGGCCGCAGTCGCAGCGCAGGGAGTGGAAGACATCGCCGGTGAGGCATTCGCTGTGCATCCGGACCAGGACGTCCTCGCCGGCGCCGAGGTCGCCGTGGACCAGCGCCACATGCTCGACGCCGTCGGCGAGCGAGCGGTAGCCGTACGCCGTGAAGGTGCCGTGGGCGGTGGGCAGCCGGGTCCTGGCCTCGCGGCGGACGGTGGGCTCGGCGGCCCGGCGGTGGGCGATCAGGTCCTCGATGGAGATGATCGTCAGGCCGTGTTTGCGGGCGAAGGGGATCAGCTCGGGCAGCCGCAGCATCCGGCCGTCCTCGCCGGCGATCTCCACGATGGCGCCGGCCGGGCGCAGGCCCGCGAGCCGGGCGAGGTCGACGGCGGCCTCGGTGTGGCCGTTGCGGACCAGGACGCCGCCGGGGCGGGCGCGCAGCGGGAAGATGTGGCCGGGGCGCACGAAGTCGCCGGGCCCGGCGTCGCCGTGGGCGAGGAGCCGCAGGGTGGTGGCGCGGTCGGCGGCCGAGATGCCGGTGCTCACGCCGTGCTCGGCACCGGCGTCGACGCTCACGGTGAAGGCGGTCTTCATGGACTCGGTGTTGTCCTGGACCATCTGCGGCAGGTGCAGCCGCTCCAGTTCGTCGCCCTCCATGGGGGCGCAGATCAGGCCCCGGCACTCGCTCATCATGAAGGCGACGATCTCGGGGGTGGCCTTCTCGGCGGCGATCACCAGATCGCCTTCGTTCTCGCGGTCCTCGTCGTCGACGACCACGACGGGGCGGCCGGCCGCTATGTCGGCGATGGCCTGCTCGACCGGGTCGAGCCCGAAGTCCTCGAAGCCGTCGGTGGAGCAGAGGATCGGTGCCGTGGTCATGCCGGCGCTCCTTCCAGGACGGGCCGCGTCTCCTTGCGGGAGCGCAGCCACCAGTCGCGCATGCCCCACAGGACGAGTGCGCCGTAGATGACGTAGACGAAGCCGGAGAAGGCGTAGCCGTTCGCGAAGTTGAGGGGGACGCCGACGGCGTCGACGAGCAGCCACGCGAACCAGAACTCGACCATGCCGCGCGCCTGGGCGTACATGGCGACGACCGTGCCGACGAAAATGTAGGCGTCCGGCCAGGGGTCCCAGGACAGGCTGGGGAAGGCCGTGAAGAGCAGGGCGACGGCGACCGTTCCGGCGGCGGCGGTCGCGAGCATCGCGGCGCGCTCGCGCCAGGTGGCGAAGCGGACGGAGATCCGGCCGTCCCGGCCGCGGCCGGGCCCGCGCCGCCACTGCCACCAGCCGAAGAGGGCTACGGCCATGACGACCGTCTGTTTGCCCGCGCTGCCGGTGAGGTGGCCGTAGAAGGCGCCGAAGAGGATCAGGCCGGACAGGAACTGCACCGGCCAGGTCCACAGCGAGCGCCGCCAGCCGAGGGCGAGGGCGATCAGCCCGAGGACGTTGCCGATCATGTCCGACCAGATGATGTGCTGGCCGAACAGGGCGAACGCCTCGGAGTTCAGCCCGCTCACCGCTCCTCCCGGGGGGCGGTGGCGTCCCGGACCCGGTCGGTGCCCTGACCTGCGGCGAGCAGCCGCTCGACGTACTTGGCGATCACGTCGACCTCAAGGTTGACGGGGTCGCCGGGCTGCTTCACGCCGAGGGTGGTCAGGGCGAGGGTGGTGGGGATCAGGCTGACGGTGAAGTGGTCGGCGCCCGCGTCGACGACGGTGAGGCTGATGCCGTCGACGGTGATGGAGCCCTTCTCGACCACGTAGCGGGTCAGCTCGGCGGGCAGGGAGATCTGCACGATCTCCCAGTGCTCGGAGGGGGTGCGCGCGACGATCGTGCCGGTGCCGTCCACATGGCCCTGCACGATGTGGCCGCCGAGGCGGTCGCCGACGGCGGTGGGCCGTTCGAGGTTGACGCGGGAGCCGACGGCGAGCGCGCCGAGGCTGGAGCGCTTGAGGGTCTCGGCCATGACGTCGGCGGTGAACTCGTCGCCCTCGTGCTCGACGACGGTGAGGCAGACGCCGTTGACGGCGATGGAGTCCCCGTGCCGGGCACCCTCGGTGACGACGGGTCCGCGGAGCCGGAAACGACAGGCGTCGTCGAGGTTCTCGACGGCGGTGATCTCGCCCAGCTCTTCGACGATTCCGGTGAACACTTCCCGGGTCCTCCTGCCTCTTCGGGCACGGACTCCGGGGCTGTCGATGACGACAGACTTCGCGAACGAGAACACCGGCGGCGACGCCTGGGACGATCCGCCCGGACGACGGACGGAACTCTCGACGGCGACGCACTGGACACACTCGCTCGCCGCGCACTGCCTCCCATCCGGACTTTAACCGTCGGTCCAGGAATTTCACCTGGTCAACCGGCCGCTGGAGGCGACCGGGTCGCGGACTGTAACCGCCGGTTCGGACTTTCACCGACCCCGGAGTGCGCTGCTGTTGTTACTCAGCCAGTGTGCCACGGCAGCGCGACATCCATACGGGCGACGCTTTGTGGGCTGACTCACAAGGGCTGCCTGAAGGGAGTCTCAAGGCCGTCTCAAGGGTGCCTGAAGGGTGCCCGAAGGGGCTTCGCCGGGGGCCCCTCACCCGGGAACCTGCTGCCACGGCCCGCCGCCCCGGAATCACAGGCATCTCCCATCTTTCTCCCATCGCCCGCACACCTCCCCCACACAATCCCAGCTCAACTCGCCGCCGATCCCGGGCCATTGCAATTGGTCCATACCTATTGACGCAATGGTCTAGTCCTCTCTAGGGTCCGTCGCAACTTCCGTGGAGAGGAACCGACTGTGCCGTCCCCCTCACGCATCCCGTCCGCCGGCCGCGCGAGACCCGCCCTGCTCGCCGCCGCCGCAGCGGTCGCGGGTCTGCTGCTCGCCGGGCTCCCGGCGAATGTCTCGCACGCCGCCGACCAGGAGTCCTGTCGCCCCGACGGCCTCTACCGCACGCCCGGCGTCGAGGTGCCCTACTGCTCGGTCTACGACACCGAGGGCCGCGAGAAACTGGGCGCGGACCACCAGCGCCGGATCATCGGCTACTTCGCCAACTGGCGCACCGGCCAGGACGGCAGGCCCGCCTACCTCGCCAGCGACATCCCGTGGGACAAGATCACCCACATCAACTACGCGTTCGCGGGCATCGACTCGGCCAACAAGATCAGCATCGGCGCGGCCGGGGCGGACAACCCCAACACCGGCATCACCTTCCCCGGCGTCCCCGGCGCCGAGATGGACCCGGCGCTGCCCTACCAGGGCCACTTCAACCTGCTGACCAAGTTCAAGAAGCAGCACCCGGACGTCAAGACGCTGATCTCGGTCGGCGGCTGGGCCGACAGCGCCGGCTTCTACAAGACGACCACCAACACGGACGGCTCGGTCAACCAGGCCGGCATCGACACCTTCGCCGACTCCGCGGTCGAATTCCTGCGCACCTACGGCTTCAACGGGCTCGACATCGACTACGAGTACCCGACCTCCATGGTCAACGCCGGAAATCCCGCCGACTGGCCGGTGGCCAACGCCCACCGCGCCGGGCTGAACAAGAGCTATGCCGCCCTCATGAAGACCCTGCGCGAGAAGCTGGACCGCGCGAGCGCCGCCGACGGCAAGCACTATCTGCTGACCGTGGCCGCGCCCTCCTCCGGCTATCTGCTGCGCGGGATGGAGACCTTCCAGGTCCAGAAGTACCTGGACTACGTCAACATCATGTCGTACGACCTGCACGGCACCTGGAACGAGCATGTCGGGCCGAACGCCGCTCTCTACGACGACGGCAAGGACCCCGAGCTGGCGGCCTCCGGCATCTACACCACCACCCAGTACGGCGGGATCGGGTATCTGAACACCGACTGGGCGTACCACTACTTCCGCGGGTCGATGCCGGCCGGGCGGATCAACATCGGGGTGCCGACCTACACCCGGGGCTGGAAGAACGTCCAGGGCGGTACCGACGGGCTGTGGGGCAAGGCGTCCGCGACCACCTGCCCGGCCGGGTCGGGGCTGACCACGTGTGGTGACGGTGCCGTCGGCATCGACAACATCTGGCACGACAAGGACACGGGCGGGCTGGAGGCCCCGGCCGGGTTCAATCCGATGTGGCACGCCAAGAACCTGGAGAAGGGGATCGTCCCCGACTATCTGCCCCAGTTCGGGCTGCCCGCGGACACCCAGTTGACCGGCACGTACGTCCGCAAGTACGACCCGACCCTGGCCGCGCCCTGGCTGTGGAACGCCGAGAAGAAGGTGTTCATCTCCACCGAGGACGAGCAGTCCATCGGCGTCAAGGCCGACTACGTGGTCGACAACGGCCTGGGCGGCACCATGATCTGGGAGCTGGCCGGCGACTACGACTGGAACGCGGCCACGGGCCAGTACGAGGCCGGCGACACCCTGATCTCCCTGATGTACGACAAGTACAAGACGGCCACTCCCTACGGGGCCAAGAAGTCGGACATCGCGCTGCCCACCGAGGCGGTCAAGGTCGATGTGGAGTTCGGGCAGTTCCCGCTCGGGGACACCAACTACCCCATCAGCCCCAAGCTGAAGATCACCAACAACACGACGGCGACACTGCCCGGCGGCACGGAGTTCCAGTTCGACTACGCGACCTCCGCGCCGGACAACGCCAAGGACCAGTCCGGGTGGGGCACCTCGGTGGTCAGCAGCGGTCACACCGGCAGCAATGTCGGCGGCCTGAAGGGCGACTTCCACCGCGTGTCGCTGAAGCTCCCGGCCTGGCAGACGCTGGCGCCCGGCGCCTTTGTCGAGCTGGACTTCGTCTACTACATGCCGGTGTCGACGCCCTCCAACTGGACGGTGACCTTCGGCGGCAGGACCTACGCGCTGGCCGGTGACCTGGCCCGCGGCACCACCGTGATCGAGCCGGGCGGCGGTACGGGCGGCACCCCGACGCCGACCCCGACCGGCCCGTGCGTCCCGGCCGCGTGGAGCGCGACCGCCGAGTACGGCAGCAACACGGTCGTGTCCCACAAGGGGCACACCTGGAAGGCCAAGTGGTGGACGAAGGGCGAGGAGCCCGGCACCACCGGTGAATGGGGGGTCTGGCAGGACCAGGGGACCTGCTGACCCCGCACCACCCGACGGACCCGGCGGCGGTGACGACGGCCCTTGCCCGCCGCCGGGTCCCCCCAACCCCGTACGGCCCCCGGCGCGCTGCCCGGGGGCCGTTCTGGCAGGCTGGGTCCATGTCGACCGGCGTGGAAGTCTTCGAGAGCCACCGGCCCCGGATGTTCGGGCTGGCCTACCGGATGCTCGGCTCGGCCGACGAGGCCCAGGACATCGTCCAGGACGCCTATCTGCGCTTCAGCGGCGCCGACCACGACCGGATCGAGCACCCGGCGGCCTGGCTCGCCAAGGTCGTCACCAACCTCTGTCTCACCCGGCTGACCTCCGCCCGCGCCCGCCGTGAGCGGTACGTCGGCACCTGGCTGCCCGAGCCGGTGCTCACCTCCGACGGCACCCTCGGTCCGCTCGAATCCGCCGAGCAGCGCGACGCCGTGTCGCTGGCGATGCTGGTCCTGCTGGAGCGGCTCACCCCGAACGAGCGCGCGGTGTACGTACTGCGCGAGGCGTTCGGGTACGGCCACCGGGAGATCGCCGAGGTGCTCGACCTCGGCGAGGCCAACTGCCGTCAGCTCTACCGGCGGGCCGTCCAGCACATCTCCGCCGAGCGCAGCCGCTTCGAGCCCGCCCCCGAGCGGCAGGCGGAACTCGTCGCCTCCTTCCTCACCGCCGCCCGCGAGGGTGATCTCGCCGGTCTGGAGAAACTGCTCGCCGACGACGTCACCTGGTGGGGCGACGGCGGCGGCAAGGCCGTCGCGGCCCCCCGGCCCATCGAGGGCCGGCTCAAGGTCGCGCGGTTCCTCACCGGCGGCGGGCAGCGGCTCATGTCCGGCCTCCGCTACACGGCCGCGGAGATCAACGGCGGAAGCGCGCTGGTCGTCTGGGACGGGGAGCGGGTCGTGGCGGTCGCCGGGTTCGACATCCGGGACGGCCGGATCACCGACGTGCGGGCCGTGGTCAACCCGGACAAGCTGGAATTCGTACGGCGTCAGCTGGGCGCTTCCTAGGCGCCGGGTGCGCCGGTGTCGCCTTCGCGGGGGTCGACCTTCGCCCTCGCGGGGGTCGACCTTCGCCTTCGCGGGCGTCGACCTTCGCCTTCGCGGCGGGGCCGCTGTCACATCTGCGGGGGCCGTTCGGTCTGAACCGGCACAGGGCGGCCCCGGCCGGGGCGCGCGGTGTCCGGAAGGGACTGAACAGCATGAGCACGATTGTGGTGACCGGCGGTACCGGAACGCTCGGCCGGCTCGTCGTCGAGCGGCTGCGCGCGGAGGGGCACGAGGTGCGGGTGCTCAGTCGGCACGCCCGGCCGTACGCCGTCGATCTGCGGGTGGGCGGTGCCGCGTTGGACGCGGCCGTCGCCGGGACGGACACCGTTGTGCACTGCGCGAGCACGCCTCGCGGGGGTGATGAGAAGGCGGCGGCGCGGCTGATCGGGGCGGCGCGGGCGGCGGGTGTCCGGCATCTCGTCTATATCTCCATCGTCGGCGTCGACCGGGTGCCGCTCGGCTACTACCGGACCAAGCTGGCGGTGGAGCGGCTGGTGGAGGGGTCGGGGCTGGGGTGGACCGTGCTGCGGGCCACGCAGTTCCACGATCTGGTCGCCGGGGTGTGTGCGGTGCTGGCGAAGGCGCCGGTGATGTTCGTGCCGTCGAGGGTGAGCGATCAGCCGATCGCGGTGGCCGAGGTCGCGGACCGGCTGGCGGGGCTGGCGGTGGGGGCGCCTCGGGGGCGGGTGGCGGACATGGGTGGGCCCGAGGTGCGGTCGTTCGCGTCGCTGGCGGGGGCGTACCTGGGCGCGGTGGGGAAGCGGCGGCGGGTGGTTGAGGTGCGGTTGGGCGGGCGGGTGTATCGGGGGTTTCGGGGTGGGGGGCATCTGGTGGCGGAGGGGGGCGTGGGGAAGGGGACGTTCGAGGAGTACCTGGTGGAGAGGTTCGGGGGGTGACGGGTGACGGGTGAGGGGTGGGCGCGTGGGGGTGGGGGTGGTGCGGGCTGTGTGGCGGCTTTCCGTTCGTCGTGGTTGCTCGCGCAGTTCCCCGCGCCCCTAAGAGCCTCGCCCTCGCGTCCCTGAAAATCGCGCCCCCACTCCCCCAGAAGCCGCAATCCCCGTGCCCCTGAAAAAAAGAACTGGCAACAGGGGGTCGTCTACCGGTCCTGCGGGGCGAAGACCGTGTCCTGGGCCTGCTCTCGGGCTGTGAGGAGGGCGCCTCTGAGGACCGCGTCGCCGCCGAGTTCGCTGGGGCGGACCTCCGTCGTCAGGGGGGACATGCGGCGGATACGGGACTCGACCCTCGTGGCCAGTTCGGGGCCGCCCGCCCGGCCCACCTCGCCGCCCAGGACCACCCAGCCGGGGTCCAGGATGGCGGCGACCGAGGCGACGCCGATGGCGATGCGGTCGGCGAGGACGTCGAGGAAACGGGCGGCGTCCGGGGTACCGGACCGCGCCGCCGCGCGGACGACAGCGGCGGCCGGGAGTTCGCCCGGTGCCGGCGGGGCCGCCGTGAGACCGTGTTCCGCCGCGAGGCGTTCGATCGCCGCCGAGCCCGCCAGGGAGTGGAAGCCGCCCTCGCAGTCCCGCGCCGACGGCAGGCCCGAGGTGCCCGGGACCGGGAGGAAGCCGATCTCGCCGGTACCGCCGGAGGCACCGCGGCGCAGGATGCCGTCGAGGACGACCGCGGCACCGGCGCCATGGCCGAGCCAGAGCAGCACGAAGGTGTCCCGGTCGCGGGCGGCACCGTCGCGCCGCTCGGCGACGGCGGCGAGATTCGTCTCGTTCTCGACGGTCACCCGGGCCTCGGGCAGCCGTTCCTGGAGGGCCGCCGCCAGTCTGCGGTGCCAGGCGGGCAGGCCCGTGGAGTCACGCAGCTCACCGGTCGCCGGGTCGATCAGGCCCGGGGCGCCGATCCCCACGGTGTGCAGCCGGTCGGCCCCGGCCTCCTTGGCGGTCCGCTCGACCAGCGCCACCGCCTGCTCCACGGCGGGCCCGGTCCCGAGGTCACCCCCGATCGGCACGGCGGCCCGGGCCAGCACCTCCCCGAGCAGATCGGAGACGATCACCGAGAGGCCCTCCGTGCGGGCGTCGACCGCGGCGAGATGGGCGAGCCCGGCGACGATCCCGTACAACCGGGCGTTCGGGCCACGCCGCTGCTCCCCCGCCTCGCCCACCACCTCGACCAGCCCGGCGGCGGTGAGCCGCTCCACCAGGTCGGCCACGGTCGGCCGGGACAGTCCGGTCAGCTGCTTGAGCTGACCCGCCGTCAACGGCCCCTCGTCCTGGAGCAGACGCAGGGCGAGCCGGTCGTTGATGACCCGGGCGGTGCTCGGGGATGCGGGCATGCCGGGATCCTCCCAGATGGCGAGGGCCGCGCCGATCACGGCCGCCGAAATTCCCCTATCTATCAGGCAGGGACCCTGATAGTTTACGGCGTCGAATGGGACGACACACAACGGGGAGGGTCCCAGCATGAGCGGGACGGCCAAGGGCAGCCACGATCAGCGTGCCGTGCGGCACGCGCGGTACGCCGTGGCGGCGGTGTTCCTGGTCCATGGATCGGTGACCGGGTCGTTCGCGACCCGGGTGCCGTGGATCCAGGACCACGCCGGGGTGAGCGCGGGCCAGCTGGGCCTCGCGCTGGCGTTCCCGGCGCTCGGCGCCTCGCTGGCGATGCCGCTGGCGGGCCGGATCAGTCACCGTTTCGGCGCCCGGACCGCCTTGCGCGCCCTGCTGGCCCTGTGGACGCTCTCCCTGATCCTGCCGTCGCTGTCGCCGAACATGGCCACCCTCTGCCTCGCCCTGTTCGTGTACGGCGCGACCTCCGGCATGGCGGACGTGGCCATGAACGCGCTCGGCGTCGAGATAGAGAACCGCCTCGGCCGCTCGATCATGTCCGGCCTGCACGGCATGTGGAGCGTCGGCGCCCTGATCGGCTCGGCGGGCGGCACTCTGGCCGCGCACCTGGGCACGGACGCCCGGCTGCACCATGTGATCGCCGCCGGGGTGCTCACGATGCTGGGGCTCATCGCCTGCACCTGGGTACTGGATCTCCAGCCCGCCGAGAACGAGGAGCCGCCGCCGCGGTTCGCGCTGCCGCCCAAGTCGGCGGTGCTGATCGGCGCGGTCGGGTTCTGCGCGGTGTTCGCGGAGGGCGCCAGCCTGGACTGGTCGGCGATCTATCTGGAGGACCAGCTCGGCAGCTCGGCCGGGCTCGCGGCGGCCTGCACGACCGGCTTCACCCTCACCATGGCGGTGGCCCGGCTGGCCGGTGACAAGGTCGTGGACCGCTACGGCTCGGTCCGCACGGTCCGCTCCGGCGGGTTCCTCGCCGTGGTCGGCGGTCTGCTGATCGTCCTCGGCGGCCACCCGGCCGTCGCCATGACCGGCTTCGCCCTGATGGGGCTGGGCATCGCGGTGGTCGTACCGCTGTGCTTCGCCGCCGCCGGGCGCAGCGGGCCCAACCCGAGCCAGGCCATCGCGGGCGTCGCGACCATCACGTACACCTCGGGTCTGGTCGCGCCCAGCGCGATCGGCGGGCTGGCCCAGCTGACCAGCCTGGTGATCTCCTTCGCCCTGGTGACCTTGCTGTCGAGCGGCCTGGTCGTCTTCGCCAAGGTCCTGCGCTCGGGTGACCGGGAGCGGCCGAGGGTGACGGGGCCGAGCCCGGCGGTTGCCGAGCCGCAGCCCTGACGTCGGCGCGGTTCCTCGGTTCCTGGGCGTCGTCGGGTCTCGCGGTGGTTGTGCGGAGGGGAGAGAAACCCCGGCCTGGACGGGTCACCTCGCCGGGTGTGTCGTAGCTGGTCAGACACGGTTGATTCAGCCATCGAAGCGCCGGTCGCCGGGCCGGATCACACAACAGGACAACCCGCGCGTCACAACCGTTCGTTGTTCTCCTAGGGTGAGCGCGTGGACCTCAACGCCGTACGCACCTTTGTCGCCGTCGCCGACAGCGGGCAGTTCCAGAAGGCCGCCGTGGATCTGGTGCTCACCCAGCAGGCCGTGTCCAAGCGGATCGCCGCGCTGGAGCGGGACGTCGGGGTGCGGCTGCTCACCCGGACCGCCCGGGGCGCCGAACTCACCATCGACGGGCAGGCGTTCCTGCCGCACGCGCGTGCCCTGCTGCTCGCCGAGGAGCGGGCCGCGGCGGCGGTACGGCCCGGCAGCCGGGCCCTGCGTGTCGATGTGATCGGGCGGCGGCTGTCGCTGGCCGGGGTGCTGCACGACTTCCACCGGCGGTACCCGGAGATCGCCCTGGACGTGGTGACGCTGCCCAGCGCCGAGGCGGCGATCACCGCCGTCCGGAACGGCACGATCGACGCGACCTTCCGCGCGGTGACCATGCCGGGGCAGCGGCTGCCGGACGGCATCGCGGCGGTGCCGGTGCTGGACGAGCCGCTGCTGCTGTTCACCGGCCCCGGGCACGAGTTCGCGGGCGCGGCCTCCGTCGCCCTGGCGGAACTCGCCGGGCACCGCATCTGGATGCCGGGCAACGCGCCCGGCACGGAGTGGTCCGCCTACTACGAGGAACTGGCCGCCGCCTTCGGGCTGACCATCGACACCATCGGCCCCAACTTCGGTGTCGAGGCCCTCATCGACACCATCGCCGGTTCCACCACCCTCGCGACCTTCCTCGGCGAGCGCACCCCGCTGGTCTGGCCCACCGGCTACGACATGCGGCTCGTCCCGGTGTGCGACCCCACGCCGGTCTACCCGCACTTCCTGGTCTGGCACGCCGAGAACCCGCACCCGGCGCTGCCCCCGCTGCGCGCCCATTTCGCCACGGTCCAGCCGGGACGCGCGGCGGCGGAGCCGGGCACCTGGCGTCCGGTGTGGACCCGGCACGGGGGCGTCGTACCCGGCTGACCGGCGGTGGCCCCCTCCACGCCCCTCCCCTTACCTCCCCCACCCCCGACCCAGAGCCCCCCGCCCCGGTCACCGACCTCCCCTCCCCACCCCCGACAATGACCCTGACCTGCACGCACGACGAAAGCGACCCCTGCCATGGATCTCGGCGTCCGCTGGAAACTGCACGGTGACGGACGCACCCCGGCGCCCGGTGCGGTGGTCCGGCCCGATGAGCGGCTGACCTGGCCGCGCACCGCCGGACTCGGCGCCCAGCATGTGGTCGCCATGTTCGGCGCGTCCTTCGTCGCCCCGGTCCTGATGGGCCTGGACCCGAATCTGGCCATCATGATGTCGGGCGTCGCGACGGTCGTGTTCCTGCTGGCGACGCGCGGAAAGGTGCCGAGCTACCTCGGCTGCTCGCTGTCGTTCGTCGGGGTCGCCGCCGTCATCCGCGCGCAGGGCGGCAGCAGCGCCACGGTGACCGGCGCGGTCTTCGTGGTCGGCGCCGCGCTGTTCCTCGTAGGGCTCGCGGTGCGGCGGTTCGGGGCGCGGATCATCCACGCGGCGATGCCGCCGGTCGTGACCGGCGCGGTGGTGATGCTGATCGGCTTCAATCTCGCCCCGGTCACCGCGTCCACCTACTGGCCGCAGGACCAGTGGACCGCTCTGCTGGTGATGCTGTTCACCGCGTTCGCGGTGGTGTGTCTGCGCGGCTTCTGGTCCCGGATCGCGATCTTCCTGGGCCTGCTCTTCGGGTACGGCGTCTCCTGGGCGTTCGACCGGATCTTCGGCCCGATCCACTCGGTCGACGCGAGCGGCCAGGTCACCGACCACTGGCGGCTGGACTTCTCCGCCGTCGGCCAGGCCGACTGGATCGGGCTGCCCGCCTTCCACGGCCCGTCCTTCGAGTGGTCCGCGATCCTGGTCGCGCTGCCGGTCGTGATCGCGCTGGTCGCGGAGAACGCCGGGCACGTCAAGGCGGTCGGCGAGATGACCGGCGACTCCCTCGACGACAAGCTCGGTACGGCGATCTCCGCCGACGGCGTCGGCTCCATGCTGTCGACGGCGGTCGGCGGCCCGCCCAACACCACGTACTCCGAGAACATCGGCGTGATGGCCGCGACCCGCGTCTACTCGACGGCCGCTTACTGGGCCGCCGCCGGTTTCGCCCTGCTGTTCGGCCTGTGCCCGAAGTTCGGCGCGATCGTCGCCGCGATCCCCGGCGGGGTCCTCGGCGGCATCACCGTCATCCTGTACGGCATGATCGGCCTGCTCGGCGCGCAGATCTGGATCAACGCCGACGTCGACCTGCGCAATCCGCTGAACCTGGTCCCGGCCGCCGCCGGCATCATCATCGGCGTCGGCAATGTCTCCCTGAAGATCAGCGACAACTTCTCGCTCAGCGGCATCGCGCTCGGCACCCTCGTCGTCATCACCGGCTACCACGCCCTGCGCGCCTTCGCCCCCGCCCACCTCAAGACACAGGAACCCCTGCTGGACGAGGGCACCAGTTCGTACGACACGCCGGGCGGCGACGGTCAGACGCCGCGCGCCAAGTCGTAGGCGTACGACGGGGTGAACGTGCCCGGCGTGCCCTTGCACCCGTCGGACTCGCCGGGGAGCTTCACCCACAGGTAGGCGTCGACGCGGGCCTCGCCGGTGCTGAGCGTGGGCGCCGTGCCGAGCAGCCGCCCGGCGGGGTCGCACCACTCGCCGTCGGCCGGGGCGCCGTTGCCGTTGCGGCTGGTGTCGATGACCGCGCCGAGCCCGTCGGGGCCGCCGAGGGCGTCCAGCACCTGGCGGGCGTAGCCGATCTCGTCGGCCGTGCGGTGGAAGTTGGAGACATTGCTGAAGATCCCGTCGGAGGACTCGGGCGAGGCCGCGCCCGCCTGCCGCAGCAGCGCGGCCTGATCGGCGGGGGCGTGCCAGCCGGAGTGCCCGGCGTCGTAGTACACGCGGGCCCGCGGGTTGGCGGCCTTCAGCACCCGGCCCGCGCGGGCCAGCGAGGCGAACCGGTCGGCGCGCTCGTCCTCGGACAGACAGCCGGACTGCGCGATCGAGTCCGGCTCCAGGATCACGATGACCTCGGCGTCCCCGAGCCCGGCGGCGAAGGCATCGATCCACGCGTCGTAGGCGGCGAGATCCGGCGCCCCGCCCTGGGAGTGCCCGCCGCAGTCACGGTCCGGGACGGCGTACGGCACCAGCACCGGGACCCGGTCCTGCGCGGCGGCGCCGGAGGTGACCTCGCGGACCCGGCCGGTGAGGGTGCCGGGCGTGTCGTCGGGGAACCACACCGCCGCCGGGCGGGCGGCTATCGCCGATTCGATCAGGTCGGCGCGTGGATCGCCGGGGTTGTCCCGGACCCAGTCCAGCACCTGCGACTCGGGGTGACGGTAGAGACGGGAGGGGGCGGGGGTGGTCCGGGGCTCGGTCGCGGGGGGACTGCTGGGTGGGGGCACGGGCGTCGGCGTCGCCGTTCGTTCCGGGGTGGGACCGGATGACGGCGAGGCGGACGCGGAGGGCGTGACCGCCGACCGCGAGGGCGAGGGTGGCACGGGGTGGCGTTCGACGCGCGGAGTGCCGGTGACCTCGGCGGGTCCGGCCTCGTCCGGGCGGGGCGGCTCCCCGCTCGCCGCCAGCAGCCCGGCGACCGCGCCGACCGTCATCACCACCGACGCCGCCACGACCATGGCGTGCCGCCCGGCCGCACGCCTGCGCGCCGCCCGACGGGCCGCCAGACGCCGCGCACGTGAGCCTGTCACCGTACGATCCCCCTCGTCCCCGGCCTTCGTCCCCCACCGCGACGGCCGCGTCCCCCGTTCTGGGGAAGCGGCGGGCCCTTGGGCACCGTGGCCGACCCAAGGCTGGGACCCTGCCCCCATGGCGCCGTTGGAACACCTCACCACACCCGTCGGCACGGTGGTCGCACGGATGCGCACTCTCGACGCGACCCTGCCCGCGCGGGACGGGGTCGCCGTCTTCAACCGCGTCTATCTCGCGGCCACCCAGGCCGTGCACGGGGACATCGGCACCGGCCGGTTCACGGACCCGGGGGCGGCGACCACGCGGGACATACGCCCCACCGATCCGGGGACAGCGACCACCCTGGACATACGCCCCACCGATCCGGGGACAGCGACCACCCTGGACATACGCCCCACCGATCCGGGGACAGCGACCACCCTGGACATACGCCGCGCCGATCCACGAGGGGCGGCCACCCTGGCCGTACGCCTCACCGAGCGCTATCTGACAGCCGTCGACGCGGCGGCACAGGGGCACCGTCCGCCCGCCTGCTGGCGTCCGCTGTTCCAGCTCCGCCGCCATCCCGGCGTACGCCCGTTGCAGTTCGCGCTGGCCGGGGTAAATGCGCACATCGGGCACGATCTGGCGCTCGCCGTGGTGGACGCCTGCCGTACGCTCGACTGCGCTCCGGCCGGCCTGGAGGACGAGTTCGACCGGGTGGGCGCTCTCCTCGCAGCGCTGGAGGAGCGCGTCCGCGAGGATCTGATGCCGGGTCCCGATCTGCTCCGGATCGCCGATCCGCTGACCCATCTGCTGGGCGCGTGGAGCCTGGAGCGGGCCCTGGACTCCGCCTGGGCGGCGGCGCGGGCGCTGTGGGGGCTGCGGGCCCTGCCGGACGTGGCCGGGGAGTTCACCGACCGCCTGGACGCGGCGGTCGGCTTCGCGGGCCGCATGATGCTGACGCCGCTGCCGGGCTGAACTCCGCTCAATCCTCCGGGAGTTCGACCGGCGCGATCTCGTCGTACAGATCGCCGGGGCCGGGGTTGGCCGGGTCGGTCGTGCCGCCGAGGTGGTGCATCACGCCCCAGACCGCGTTCAGCGCGGTCTGCACGGCGCCCTCGGCCCAGCCCGCCGTCCAGGAGATGTCGTCACCGGCCAGGAAGAGGCCCCGCTTGTCGGCGGGCAGCCGGTCCTGCATGAAGTGGGTGAACAGGCGCCGCTGGTAGCGGTAGTGACCGGGCAGGTTGGCCTTGAACGCGCCCATGAAGTACGGCTCGTTCTCCCAGGACACGGTCACCGGGTTGCCGATGATGTGCTTGCGGATGTCGACGCCGGGATAGATCGTGCCGAGCGACTTCAGCATGACCTCCATCCGCTCGTGCGCGGACAGCGGCAGCCACTTCAGACTGTCGTCGCACCAGGTGTACGAGAGACAGATCACGGCCGGTCGGTCCGGACCGTCGTCCAGCAGATAGGTACCGCGGGTCATCCGGTCGGTGAGCGTCATGGACATCAGGTCCCGCCCGGTGTCCTGGTCCTTGTCCCGCCAGAACGGCCGGTCGACGGGGACGAACAGCTTGCTGGACTCCATGTAGTGGGTGCGCTCGATGGCGGTCCAGTGGTCGATCGGGAACAGCGCGTCGTCGCAGGCGATCTGGGAGAGCAGCATCCAGGACTGGGCGGTGAAGACCGCCGCCGGGTACGTACGGATGTCGCCGTCGGCGTCGGTGACGGTGATCCGGTTCCCGGCGGTGCGGTGCAGCCGGGTGACGGCGGGCCGGGGCACGCCGTCCTGGTGCAGGGAGGCGAGCGAGGTGCCGAGCGCCCAGTGCACGATCTTGTGCGGCTCGCGCTCCCAGAGCCGCAGCGGCAGTTGCTGGGAGCCGCCGACGATGCCCCGGTGGTGGTCGTCGGCCTCGGTGTAGACGACCCGCAGGATCTCCAGGATGGAGTTGGGGAAGTCGGTGTCCCAGCCGCCGGTGCCGAAGCCGACCTGGCCGAAGATCTCGCGGTGCCGGAAGGACGCGAAGGCGTCGGAGTCGCAGAGGAAGCCGTAGAACGTCTGGTTGTCGAGCCGCTCCACCAGCCGGGCCCAGATCTCGCGGATGCGCGGTACGTCCCGCTCGCGCAGGGCGCGGTTCATGTCGGAGAAGTCGGCGCCCTCCTCCAGGCACCGGTTCCAGGCGTCGGCGACCTCGCGGTAGACGGGTGGGAGGTCGGCTGCGGTCTCGGCGTAGTGCGACTCGCCCTTGAGGTCGACGACGGTCGACGGGGTGGCCTCGGCGAGCGGGTTGGGGAAGGGCCGGGTGGTCAGCCCGACCAGGTCGATGTAGTGCTGGAGGGCGGTGGAGGAGGGCGGGAAACGCATCGCGCCCATCTCGGCGGTGAGCCCCTCGGTGCCCGGCCCCTCGAAACCGACGGTCCGCAGCCGCCCGCCGATCCGGTCGGCCTCGTACACGACTGGCCTGAGGCCCATCTTCATCAGCTCGTACGCGGCGACGATGCCGGACAGCCCGCCGCCGATGACGGCGACCTCGGTGCCGTGCCCGGTCGCCGGTAGCTGGCCGAGCCCCGCCGGATGCGCGAGGAAATCGTCGTACGCGTACGGGAAGTCCGGACCGAACATGGTGATCGGCGGCTGCCGCTCCCCGGCGTGCTCGACGGCGTTGGGCACGGTGGACGTCATGGGGTACGGGCTCCTTGCGGGGTGCTGCGGCGGGGGCCGGGTGCATGGGTACGGCCCGCACGCACCGCCGGGCGACCGGAAGGGCGCCGGGGTGGCCGGGTGCGGGGGTCTCCCAAAACGGTAAAGGCGGGGTCAGACGCGGACAAGAAGGGGCCGTTGCGCGCCGGTGCGCGGATCATTGCGTGGATCGGGGGCGGGACGGCGATTCATTGCGTCGCCCCGTCTCCGGCCCCCAACGGGTCCGCGCCCCCCGTACCCGCCCCGTCCCCGTACCGCCCGCGCACCGCCCCCCTCAGCTCGGCGCCCCCGACGAGAACCGTCTCAGCAGCGGCGACAGCACCAGCACCGACTTGGTCCGCTCAACGAACGGCTCCCCGGCGATCCGCTCCAGCACCCGCTCGAAATGCCGCATGTCGGAGGCGAACACCTGCGCGACGGCATCGGCCTCACCGGTGACGGTGGAGGCGGCCACGATCTCCTGGTAGCGCTCCAGGCCCCGCCGGATGGTCTCCGGCGAGGTGTTGCCCCGGCAGTAGATCTCCACGAACCCCTCGGTCTGCCAGCCGAGCGCCGACGGATCCACCCGTACCGTGAAGCCGGTGATGGCGCCCGTCGCCCGCAGCCGGTCCACCCGGCGCTTCACGGCGGGCGCGGACAGACCGACGAGCTGCCCGATGTCCGCGAAGGAGCGGCGGGCGTCCTCGGCGAGGGCGTGCAGGATGCGTTCGTCGAGATCGTTGAGCACGGAGGAAGTAGAACACGGCACCGGCCCCCTCCTCGATCCCCGCACCTCCCTGGTCAGGAGGGCGCAAGGGACGACCGGGGGCGTCGGCCCATGGGCGGGCGAAAGAGATATGCCCCCGGGACGGCTCAGCTCCAGCTCGCGTGCAGCGGCTTGCCCTCCGCGTAACCCGCCGCGCTCTGGATGCCGACAATCGCCTTCTCGGCGAACTCCTCCAGGGAGGCGGCGCCCGCGTAGGTGCAGGAGGAGCGGACGCCCGCGATGATCGAGTCGATCAGGTCCTCGACGCCGGGCCGGTCCGGGTCCAGGAACATCCGGGAGGTGGAGATGCCCTCCTCGAACAGCGCCTTGCGGGCCCGGTCGTACGCCGACTCCTCGGAGGTCCGGTTGGCCACGGCACGCGCGGAGGCCATGCCGAAGGACTCCTTGTAGAACCGGCCTCCGGCGTCCTGCTGAAGGTCGCCGGGCGACTCGTAGGTGCCCGCGAACCAGGAGCCGACCATCACATTGGACGCCCCGGCGGCCAGCGCCATCGCCACATCGCGCGGGTGGCGGACCCCGCCGTCGGCCCATACGTGCTTGCCGTACTTCCTCGCCTCCGCCGCGCACTCCAGCACCGCCGAGAACTGCGGCCGGCCGACCCCGGTCATCATCCGGGTGGTGCACATCGCGCCGGGACCGACCCCGACCTTGATGATGTCGGCACCGGCCTCGACCAGATCCTTGACGCCCTCGGCGGACACGATGTTCCCGGCGACGATCGGCACCCGCGGGTCCAGGTCCCGGACCAGCTTGACCGCGCTGATCATCGACTCCTGATGGCCGTGCGCCGTATCGATGACGAGGGTGTCGACGCCCGCGGCGATCAGCCGCTCGGCCTTGCGCGCGACCTCGCCGTTGATCCCGACAGCGGCGGCGATCCGCAGCTTGCCGTCGGCGTCCACGGCCGGGGTGTAGAGCGTGGCGCGCAGCGCGCCGGTACGGGTGAGGATGCCGGCCAGCCTGCCCTCCCGGTCCACGGCGGGCGCGTACCGCCGGTTGGCGCCGTCCAGCCGGTTGAACGCCTCGCGCGGATCGATGTCCGCGTCGAGCAGCACAAGATCCTTGGACATGACCACTTCGAGCTGGGTGAACCGGTCGACGCCGGTCAGATCCTGGTCGGTGACGACCCCGATGGGCCGCTGGTGCTCATCGACCACGACGCCCGCGTTGTGCGCCCGCTTGGGCAGCAGCGCCAGCGCGTCGGCGACGGTCTGGTGCGGGGCGAGCACGATCGGTGTGTCCAGGACGAGATGGCGGCTCTTGACCCAGGCGACGACCTCGGCGACCACATCGAGCGGAATGTCCTGCGGCAGGACCACGAGCCCGCCCCGCCGGGCCAGCGTCTCCGCCATGCGCCGCCCGGCGATGGCGGTCATATTGGCGACGACCAGCGGAATCGTGGTGCCCGTGCCGTCCGGGGAGCTGAGGTCCACGGCCTGCCGCGAGCCGACGGCGGACCGGCTCGGCACCATGAAGACGTCGTCGTACGTCAGGTCGTACGAGGGCCGGATGTCGTTGAGGAAACGCACGTGCTGCACATCCCAGTCGTTCAGAGGCGGCCCCCGGACAGGACAGCCAGGGGGAAGAGCACGTACTTCAGTGTCCCATGCCGCCCGGAACGCCCCACCAGGTCACATCATCCAGCCTGGTCAGCCCACGTCTAGGAGCTTCCTCCAAGCGCCAGCGCGACGGTCAGCCCCGCCCCCGCACCGGCCGCCTGCCCGAACACCTCAACGGCCGTCTCCCACTCCCTGGGCCGCGCGGCGGCGTACGCCTCCCAGTTCCGTACGACGATCAGCAGCCCCCGCTCCACCGACTCCCCCGGCCACAGCTCACGGTCGGCGAGACTGTCGGCCAGCGCGTCCCAGTTCCGCCCGAACCAGTCGGGCAGCGCCAGCGCGCGGGCGCAGCGGTCCATCAGCCCGGCCTTGTCGGTGACCCCGCCGAGGTCGAGGCTCACCACGACTGCCGTCATGCCGGAACCGCCTTCGTCCTTGTCGGGGCCATCAGAGTCCGTCGGGGTCCGCCCGGTTCAGCGCGGAGCGCGGCGGGCCGCCGGCCGTCATCAGGTAGTCGGCCGCCGAGGTGTCCGTGACCAGGCTGGTGACCAGCCCCGAGCGCAGTACGGCGTCGATCGCCGCCGCCTTGCGCTGGCCGCCCGCGATGGCGACGACCTCCGGCACCCGGCGCAGCTGGCCCGCCCTGACCGTGATGCACCGCTCCCCGAGGTCCCGCCCGATCCGGCGGCCCTCGGAGTCGAAGAGGTGCGCGGCCATCTCGGCGGCGACGCCGAGCGAGGCGTAGTGCGCGCGCTCCTCGTCGCTGAGCATGTCGTGCACGGTCGAGATGCCGGGCTCCCAGGAGCCGATGGACACACAGGCCACGGTGACCTTGTCGAAGTACTCGAAGGCTCGCGCGAGGCCGGTCTGCTGGCGCAGCGCCGTCGCGGTGGCCGCGTCCGGCAGCAGCATCGGCGCGTAGATCGGGTGGGCGTCGCCACCGGACACCTGGGCGGCGCGGCGCACGGCCTCCACCGAGCCGCGCTCGGAGGTCCCGGCGTCGTAGACCCCGGTCAGCTGCACCACCGTGCACGGCGGCAGTCTGTCCAGCGCGGCGGCCATGTGGATGGTGGACCGGCCCCAGGCCAGGCCCAGCACATCGCCCTCGTTGACGAGTTCGGCGAGCAGCTCCGCGGCGACCTCGCCGAGGTTCTCGGGGTCGGGGGTCTCCTCGGCCTCGGCCGGGGACTCGACCACCACGGCGTGCCGCAGACCGTAGCGGGCGCGCAGCGCGTCGGAGCGCTCGGCGTCCAGCTCGGCCGGGACGCGGATCTCGATGCGTACGAGATCCCGTTCGAGGGCGGTCTCCAGGACCCGGGCCACCTTGAAGCGGCTGACGCCGAACTCCTCCGCGATCTGGATCTTCGATTTGCCCTCAAGGTAGAAGCGGCGGGCCATGGCCGCCGCCTGGACCAGCTCAGCGGGTCCCATCCGCATGGCTGACCGGCCCGCCGACATACCCGACACGGCGTTCTCCTCACTGCTGTTCACATTCTGGATTCGCCGTTCATCCTCGCAGATTCGGCGGAGTTGATCAGCCCTGATGGGAGCCGTTCACATTTCCTTGGCCGGGTGTCTGCCCGGTCGGGCGGTTCCCGGACCGGTCCGACCGCCGGCCCCGGGGTGGGTGGTCCACCCCGGACCGTGCAGGTGGGTGGTGTTACCGGTGCCGGTGGTCCACTGGAACGCGGGCGGGCGGCCGTCACGCCCCGTGCTGGTGCGCGCACGCCCAGGAGGCGCGGGCGGTGGCCGACTCGGCCTGAGTGCGCAGGGCACGGACCGCGTCGGCCGGGTCGGCGGCCCCGTAGACGGCCGAACCGGCGACGAAGACGTCCGCGCCGGCCTCGGCGCACCGCTCGATCGTGGCCGCCGACACCCCGCCGTCGATCTGGAGCCAGAGTTCAAGTCCGTGTTTGGCGATCAGCTCACGGGTCCGGCGGATCTTCGGCAGCATGATGTCGAGGAACGCCTGCCCGCCGAAGCCGGGCTCGACCGTCATGATCAGCAGCATGTCGAGTTCGGGGAGCAGATCCTCGTACGGCTCGATGGGGGTCGCGGGCTTGAGCGCCATGGCGGCGCGGGCACCCTTGGCGCGGATCTCGCGCGCGAGGCGCACGGGCGCGGCGGCGGCCTCGACGTGGAAGGTGACGGAGGAGGCCCCCGCCTCCACGTACTGCGGGGCCCACCGGTCCGGGGCCTCGATCATCAGATGCAGGTCCAGCGGGGTGTCCGTGGCACGAGCCAGCGACTCCACGACCGGCACGCCGAGGGTGAGGTTCGGGACGAAGTGGTTGTCCATGACGTCGACATGGAGCCAGTCGGCTCCGTCCACCGCCTTGGCCTCCTCGGCAAGACGCGCGAAGTCGGCGGACAAAATACTGGGACTGATCTGAACGGGCATGCCCTAAGCGTCCCATGCCGGACGGGGGTGGACCGAGGGGGTACGGGGGGGGGACCTGGCCGTCCGTCCGGGGTGGGCATTGCGCCCTCCCGGGCGACAGGGGTGCGGGCGGCTTCCGGACGGCCCGGGGGCACCTCGCCGGACGTCCTTCAGGCGGCCCGAGCGCAGCAGCGGGGGGACGGGCGAGGGGGTCCGGCCGTCCGTCCGACGTGGGCTCGCGCACCCCCGAGGGCGGCAGGGGGATACGGGCGCCTTTCGGACGACCCGGCGGAACACCGGCCGGACGACCTTCAGCAGCCATACGCAGCAGCGACCGGACGGGCAGGGCCGGGCCGGGGACCATCGCTCCGGCTCCAGCACAGGCTTTGATCACCCTCGGGGGCGGCCCAAGGGGTACGGGGCGGACCCCGACCGTCCGCCCGGCGCTCCCTGGACGGCAAGGGTTCGGGCGGCTTTCGGACGGCCCGGCCAGCAGCCAGCCAGCCACCCGACCTTTACACAGCCCGGGCGCAACAGCGACCAAACGCCGTTCAAACGGCCCGGAACAGCGGGGCCGCAGCCTCAGGCGGCCCGGCGCAGCGGCGGCGGCCAGCAGCCCTCAAACAGCCCGGCACCGCAACAGCCGCAACCCCCAAGCGGCCCGGCACCGCAACAGCCGCAGCATCCCTCAAGCAGTCCGACGCAGCAGCGCCAGATACATCGCGTCCGTGCCGTGCAGGTGGGGCCAGAGCTGGATGTCGGGGCCCTCGCCCAGGTCCGGTACGCCGGGCAGCAGCGGGCGGGCGTCGATGAGGTCGGCGCCGGGGAACTGCTTGAGCAGGTCCGCGACCACCGCGCGGGTCTCCGCGAGGTGCGGTGAACAGGTGGCGTAGCCGACGATCCCGCCGACCCGGACGGACTCCAGCGCCGTGCGCAGCAGACCGCGCTGGAGCGGGGCGAACCCTTCGAGGTCATCGGGGCGGCGCCGCCAGCGGGCCTCGGGGCGGCGGCGCAGGGCGCCGAGACCGGTGCACGGTACGTCCATCAGGACCCGGTCGAAGGTGCCGGGCCGCCACGGCGGACGGGTGCCGTCGGCGGTGATCACCTGGTACGGGCCCAGGTTGCCGTCCAGCGCCCGCGCCACCAGCCCGGCCCGGTGCGGCTGCCGCTCGGCGGCCAGCAGGGTGGCCCCCCGCCCGGCGGCGAGCGCGGCGAGCAGCGCGGCCTTGCCGCCGGGCCCGGCACAGCCGTCGAGCCACTTCTCATCGGGGCCGTCGACGGGCGCGTTCGCGAGGGCCAGCGCGACCAGCTGGCTGCCCTCGTCCTGCACCCCGGCCCGCCCCTCGCGCACGGCGTCGACCGCGCCGGGCTCACCGCCCTCGGCCAGCCGCACGGCGTACGGCGACCAGCGCCCCGGCACGGCGGCCTCCTCGCGCAGCAGCTCGTCGGTCGTGGCCCGCCCGGGACGGGCGACCAGCGTCACCTCCGGCCGCGCGTTGTCGGCGGCGAGCAGCTCCTCGATCCCGGCCCGGCCCCCGCCGAGCGAGTCCCACAGCGCGGAGACCACCCAGCGCGGATGGGAGTGCACGACGGCGAGATGGTCCTCGGGGTCCTCGTCGTAGGGCGGCGCGATCCGCGCCAGCCAGGCGTCGAGATCGTCCTGCGCGATCTTCCGCAGCACGGCGTTCACGAACTTGGCCCGTCCGTCGCCGAGCACCACCCGCGCCAGCTCCACGGTCGCGGACACCGCGGCGTGACTGGGGATCCGGGTGCCGAGCAATTGATGCGCGCCCAGGGCCAGCACGTCCAGCACCGGCGGGTCCACCTCGCGCAGCGGCCGGTCCACACAGGCGGCGATGATCGCGTCGTACGTCCCCTGCCAGCGCAGCGTGCCGTACACCAGCTCCGTGGCCAGCGCCGCGTCCCGTCCGTCGAAGCCCTCCTTCTCCCGTGCCTTGCGCAGCAGCGGCGGCAGGACGAGGTTGGCGTAGGCGTCCCGCTCGTCCACCGCGCGCAGCGCGTCGAAGGCGAGGATGCGGACGGGGTCCTTCTGGGGACGGCGGTAGGGTTTGCCGGGCTTGCGGGGCCGACGTGCGGTGTCGCTCACGAAAAGGTGCTCCGGATGGGTCCGTCGATGGGGTCCGTCGATGTGTGCATGCTGTCCGTCGATCTGTGCATGTGGGGTGCACCCAGCGTACGTCGCGGGGCGGGGCGCGTTTCCGCCGCGAGCGCAGCCGGATTGCGCCGGAGCGTCCCGACCGCACCGGGGTCACGCGGGCGCGCCTTGCCGCCCTGGGGGTCACGCGGGCGCCCCCTGCCGCCAACGGGGGTCACGCGAGCACCCCGACGGCCGCCTCCCGGTCCCGCGCTGAGCGCCCCACGCGCCCGCGCCGGGCCCCGGGAGCCACCCTCGCGCGAGCTACCCCCCGAGCACCTCACCGTCGGCGTCGCGCACCCCGCGTGCCCAGTCGGCCGCGCGCATCGGCTTCTTGCCCTGGGCCTGCACCCACAGCAGCTCGACGGCGTGCGAGCCGGTGCCGACGTAGACATTGTTCTTGCCGACGGACAGCTGCCCAGGGGCGAGTTCCTTCCGCTCCGGCAGCGACGCGACCTGGATCAGCTTCAGCCGCTCGCCCCGGAACACGGTCCAGGCGCCGGGCGCGGGCGTGCAGCCGCGCACCACCCGGTCCACCCGCAACGCGGGCGCCGCCCAGTCGATGTGCGCGTCCTCGACGGAGATCTTCGGGGCGAGGGAAACACCGTCGGCGGGCTGCGGTACGGCGGTCAGGGTGCCGTCCTCGACGCCGTCCATGGTCGCGGCGAGCAGCCCGGCCCCGGCGAAGGCGAGCCGGGTGAGCAGGTCGCCGCTGGTGTCGGTGGGGCGGATGACCTCGGTGACCGTCCCGTACACCGGCCCGGAGTCCAGCCCCTCCTCGATCAGGAAGGTGGACGCGCCGGTGATCTCGTCGCCCGCCATGACGGAGTGCTGCACGGGGGCCGCGCCGCGCCAGGCGGGCAGCAGGGAGAAGTGCAGATTGACCCAGCCGTGCGCCGGGACGTCGAGGGCGACCCGGGGCAGCAGCGCCCCGTAGGCGACGACGGGGCAGCAGTCCGGGGCGATCGCGCGCAGCCGCTCCAGGAAGTCGGCATCACGCGGCTTCGCCGGCTTCAGCACCTCGATGCCGGCCTCCGCCGCCCGCTCGGCCACCGGTGAGGCGACCAGTCGGCGGCCCCGCCCGGCGGGCGCGTCGGGCCGCGTGACGACGGCGGCCACCTCGTGCCGCCCGGAGGCGAGCAGGGCGTCCAGCGCGGGTACGGCGACTTCGGGGGTACCGGCGAAGACCAGCTTCATAGGGGGTATCGGGCCTCTCGGGCGGGGGTCGACACAGGCGGCGCGCGCGGCTGTCGGTGCGGGCAGCGCACAGTGTAAGCGGCAGGCCACTGCGCGACGGAGCCGCCCGCGCACGCGCCGCCACCGGGGGCGTACGCATATGCCCTTACGCCCCTGGACCGTGACCCGTGGCGCGAAGACGCGTTGGTCAAGAAAGAGTTGACCAACGGGCCGCGGTCGCGACCCGATCCTTTCTCCTCAACGCCGGTTCGAGAGGCTTGTTCATGGCCGACCACGCAACCCACGACGCCCAGGCTCGGGCCAGCCTGCACTTGCTGGTGCGGGACATCGAGCGGGTCCGCCGGCAGGTGGACGCGTTGCGCACCCTCACCGCCCAGCTGGGCAACGTCTACCGCCCGCGCCGCTCGGGCCCCTCCACGGGCTTCGTCGTCTACGGACGGGCCCCCGCCCCGACGGTCCGTCTCGCCCAGGAACTGCGGGACAGTGTCGAGACCCTGGTCACCGCCGCGGTCGACTTCGACCGCTCGCTCGGTTTCTCGTGGGACGCGGTGGGCTCCGCCCTAGGGGTCACCAAGCAGGCGGTCCACCGCCGCTACGGCTCCCGCCGGGCCACCGCGCAGGCCGCCGCCGAGGCCGAACGCGCGACGGAGCCGTCGGGCAGCCGCCCGGTCGGCGTGCCGGGCGCCCTGCCGACCGTACCGGCCGCCCGCGCGATGCCGACCCAGCCGACCGCGGGCAGCCCGGTCCTGCGGGACGACCCGCGCCCCACAGCGTTCCCGGGCCCCCGCAACGGCTGACCGGCGGCGCCCGCCCGCACACCTGCTGATGTCCCGCCTTCCCGGCATCGTCCGGGAGGCGGGATTCTGCCATCTGGGCGAACATTTCCCCTGCTCCGGGGCGAAGGCCCCACTACCCCCGGGGCGAAGGCCCGAGCCCGGACCCGGCAGCCCAGCTTCCCCCGCTCCCCAATACCGCCCACACCCCCACACCCCCACGCCCCTCCCCCACCTCCGGCCCCGCCGTCTCACCCAATATCCGGCGGATCCACCCGCACCCGAACCGCCGCCCCCTCCCCTCCCCCACCCTTCGCCATCCGAGCCGCCTGTGCGGTCTTCAGGGCGGAGGCGAGGGCGGCGCCACTGCCCGGCGGCACCCGGACCAGCACCCGGTCCCAGTGCTCGCCCGGCGGCGGGGCGCCGGTCCGGCGGGGGCGGCCAGGGGCCGTGTCCGGCACCGGTACGGGCCCGAGCAGCTCCGCGTCGGACGGCAGTTCGGCGGCGGCCAGGAACTGGGCGACGGCCTCGGGCGGCCCGGAGAGCGACGCCATCCGGGAGACGGGCGGGAACCCCAGTTCGGCCCGCTCGGCCAGCTCGCGCACGGCGTGCCCGACGGGATCCCAGCGCACCAGCGCCTGTACGGGCCGCAGGGTCGGCTCGGCGACGATCACGACGGTGCCGCCGGACGGCTGGTCGCGTACCAGGGCGGCGGCGGCGATCCAGCGCCGCAGCGCGTCCTCACCGGCGCGCAGATCGGGCCGTCCGAGCATCGCCCAGCCGTCGAGCAGCAGGGCGGCGGCGTAGCCCCCCTCGGCGACGGGCTCGGCCCCCGGTGTGCTGACGACCAGCGCGGGCGCACCCGGCACCGTGTCCAGCACATGCTCGCGCCCGGAGGTCCGCACCGGAACCGCGGGAAAGGCCCGCCCCAGTTCCTCGGCGGTCCGGCGTGCCCCCACGATCTGCGCGCGCAGCCGGAAGGACCCGCACTCCGGACAGTGCCAGGCGCTCTCCTCCCGCCCGCACCACCCGCAGGCGAGCGTCTCGCCCTGGGCGTGCGCCTCCAGCGGCCCGGAACAGTGCCGGCAGCGGGCGGGCGCCCGGCACTGCGCGCAGGCCATCCGCGGCACGTACCCCCTCCGGGGCACCTGCACGAGCACGGGCCCGTGCCGCAGCCCTTCCCGTACGACCTGCCAGGCGAGGCTGGGCAGCCGCGCGGCCCGCGCCGCCTCGTCCCGCGCGAGATCCCCGTCACCGACGGTCCGCACCAGGGGCGCGGTCGCCCGCACCCGCTCCCGGGACGCCACGACGGGCCGCGCCCAGCCGCTGTCCACGAGCTGCGCGGCCTCGACCGTGCAGCTCCAACTCCCCAGCAGGAAAGCGCACTTGTCCAGTGCGGCCCGCAGCAGCAGCACTTCACGCGCATGGGGCTGCGGAGCGTGCGGCTCGCTGTGGCTGTCGTCGCCGTCGTCCCAGATGGCCACCAGCCCGAGATCGCGCACGGGCGCGAACATGGCGGCCCGGGTCCCCACCACGGCCCGCACGGACCCGCGCCGCACGGCCAGCCACTGCCGGTACCGCTTCTCGGGCCCCGCCTCCGCCGTGAGCACGGCGTGCCGCCCCTGCCCCAGTACCTCGCTCAGGGCGGCGTCGACCCGCGCGACAGCCCGCCCGTCCGGTACGACGACCAGCGCCCCGCGCCCCGAGGCGAGCGTGGCCGCGACGGCACGGGCCACCTCCTCGCTCCACTCGGGTCCGGGCAGCGCGTTCCACACCGCGCGGGGAGCGCCGCCGGAGGCGAGGGCCTCGATGAACGCGCCCCCGTTCTCGTAGCGCCCCCAGGTGCCCGCCTCCGGTGCCTTCGGCGGCGGCGATGGTTCCGGCGAGGGGCGGCCCTCGGCGCGCGCGTTGCGGGGTGGCACGGCGAGTTGCAGCACATCGGCCAGGCTCCCGGCGTACCGGTCGGCGACGGCACGGGCGAGCCCCAGCAATTCCTCGTCCAGCACCCGCTCGGGCGACACGACCTGCGCCAGCGCGGCCAGCGGCCCGGAGTAGTCGCTCGCGGCCAGCCGCTCGATCAGGAATCCGTCGATCAGCCCCCCGCCCTCTCGCCGCCCCTCCCGCACCCGGTGCCGCCCGGCGCCGAACCGCACCCGCACCCGCACCCCCGGCTGCGCCTCGGCGTCCAGCTCCCGGGGCACCGCGTAGTCGAAGTACCGGTCGAGATGCAGCACCCCCTTGTCCACCAGCACCCGCGCCACCGGCAGCTCCTCCGCCAGCGCGGCCCCCCGCCAGGTCCGCGGCTTCGCCCGGGGCACCTTCGCCTGGCGCACACTCTCCCGAATGAACGCGAGCTGCTCCGGCGGCGCCCCCGCGCCCCCACCCTCCACCGGCCCATCCTCGCTGCTCACACTTGCATTCTTACCAAACAGCACTGACAACACGACGGGACCGCCCACCCGGCCCCGGCTCCCTCACGTCCCCCGAGCCCCCCAAGCTCTCCAAGCCCCCGGAGTTCCCCGGGCGCCGCGCGGACCGAAACGCCGAGGCCCGGCCCCCCGCAGGGATGCTGTTGGTTAATTCGGGCCTGGTTGCTTCGCCCCGTCGCTATGCGGCGG
>NZ_JBHTZD010000026.1:13713-99527 GCF_042790455.1 Streptomyces sp. NPDC056734 | reverse complement strand
GCCGACACCCTCCGCTGGCCCCCCTGCCACTGCCCCCGCTGCCGCACCGGCGACAGACCGCCCGGCGCCTGGTAGTCGCCTGAGGCCGCCGCCCGTGGGCATCGTGAACCCCCTGCGGGTGCATGTCGCACAAGCCGCTCGTAGGCTCGCAGTACGGGTGAGCCGAACCCGGCGATCAGTACGGATCGCACGAAGGGGGCGGAGAGCGGAGCGGGACCGATGGCTCAGGACCAGGTCAGCCGCAATCTCAAGGGCATGGACGATCTCGATTTCACCGGATGGAACAGGGCCGACTGGGACGGTGTGTTTGCCCACCACCACACCGCCGATGTCCTGGTGGACTGGAAGGGCCAGCCGCCGACCCATGGAGTCCAGGAGCACATCGACGCCATGAAGGCGTACGTCGAATCGGCGGGTGGCACGCCCACACAGATCACCTCGCATCCCATCGCCTTCGGGTCAGGTGAGTGGACCTGTGTCATCGGCGAGTTCGAGGGTGGCGGTCGCATGGTCACCGTCGCGAAGTGGCACGACGGTGCGATTGCCGAGGAGTACATCTGGGCCTAGCGCACATCGAAGCGGGGCGAGGTGGATCTGTCACTGGTCAGCGTCCGCTTCGTCACCGCGCGCGCCCACCACGACACGGCCGGTAGACACCCGAGCGAGGGCGTACTCGTACTCACCGCCCTGTCGCAGGCTGCCACCGGGTAGGTCAAAGGGAGCCGCCTCGAAGAACCAAGCGGACGCGACGCCCACGCGAGCAGACACGACGTCAACGCGGATCCCGAACAAGGCGGCAATCCAGCCAGGTCCGTGATCCAGCACACGGCAACCAGGGGTGCCGCATTCGGGCGACCCTCCCAGCGCGCTGCGTTGACCGCCCCGGAGGCCGGAGCCCCCCTCACCCCCGGCCTCCACCCGCCCCTCACCCCCACAGGCCCCGCAACCCTTCACCGCACGCGCATTGACCGCACCCGACCGCCCCTTCTACGTTCACCGGGCAGTCGTCTCCCGGCCGGACCCCACCCCACCCCCCAGCCCCCCACCGTGCTCCGCTGGAGGTCATGCCCGTGCGCCCCACCGCCGTCCTGCTCACCGCCGCCCTCACCCTGACCGCCGCCTCCCTCACCGCCTGCGGGGGAGGTTCGGGCAGCGACCCCGACACCCTGAAGGTCTCCTTCAAGCAGTCCACGGACAACTCGATGAAGGTGATGGACACTCACCTCGCCGGCATCAAGGAACAGTTCGAGAAGGAGTACCCGGGGAAGACGGTCGAGTTCGTGCCGATCAAGGCGGCGGACTCCGAGTACTACACCAAGCTCCAGCAGATGCTCCGCTCCCCGAAGACCGCCCCCGACCTGGTCTACGAGGACACCTTCCTGATCAACTCGGACATCACCAGCGGCTATCTCACCCCCCTCGATCCCTATCTGGAGAAGTGGGCGGACTGGGACCAGTTCATCGACACGGCGAAAGCCGCCGCCCGGGGCGAGGACGGCAAGACGTACGGCGTCCCGGACGGCACCGACACCCGGGGGCTCTGGTACGACAAGGCCATCTTCGCCAAGGCCGGGCTCCCCGCCGACTGGCAGCCGAAGACCTGGGACGACGTGCTGTCCGCCGCCCGCACCATAAAAAACAAGGTGCCGGGCGTCATCCCCCTCAACGTCTACACCGGCAAGCCCGCCGGCGAGGCCGCCACCATGCAGACCTTCGAGATGCTGCTCTACGGCACAGGCACAAGGACTGGCACAGGGACTGGCGCAAGTACAAGTACAAGTACAAGCACAGGCACAAGCACAGGCGGCGATGGGGCCACCGACCCCCTCTACGACAAAGACAGCAAGAAATGGGTCGCCGGAAGTCAGGGGTTCAAGGACGCCCTCGGCTTCGTGGAGACCGTGTACAAGGAGGGCCTCGGCCCCGACGTCTCCGACGCCCTCGACCCCAACTTCGGTACCCGCGTGCGCGGCGAGCTACTGCCCGAGGGCAAGCTCGGCATCGCCCTCGACGGCTCCTGGCTGCCGCAGGACTGGCTGCCCGGCAGCGGGCACGAATGGCCCGAGTGGTCCGAGAAACTGGGGCTCGCCGCGATGCCGACGCAGCACGGGCAGGCGCCCGGCAAGGTGAGCATGTCCGGCGGCTGGACCTGGTCCATCCCGGCCGAGGCGGCCAATCCGGATCTCGCCTTCGACTTCATCACCACCATGCAGACCAAGGCCAACGCCCAGAAGTGGTACATCGCCAACTCCGGGATCGCCGTCCGAGAGGACGTGGCCGCCGATCCCGAGTACGTCGCCGCGCAGCCCGGCATCGAGTTCTTCACCGAACTGGTCTCCGCGACCCACTACCGGCCGGCCTACCCGGCGTACCCGAAGGTGTCCGTGGCGATCCAGGAGGCCATGGAGGGGGTCACCACCGGTGATCTGTCCGTCGCGGAGGCCGCGCGCGGCTACGACGACACCCTCAAGGACGTCACCGACAACCAAGTGATCGAGAAGTAGCGTCGTGACCAGTGCCTCCCTCGACGGATCGTCCGCGCCGGACGGCGGCCCCGTCCGCAAGACCCCACCGCCGGTGTACGAGATCCCCGTACCCCCAGTGGCCCCGCCGCGCCGCCGGACCCGTACCGTCTCCCGATTCCTGCCCCTCTCCCCCGCGCTGATCCTGCTGGTCCTCTTCCTCGCCGGGCCGATCGGCTACTGCGGCTACCTCGCCCTCACCGACCTCCAGCTCACCGGACAGGCCGAGTCGTCGTTCGTCGGGCTGGAGAACTTCCGTACGGCGTTCCAGGACGAGGCGTTCCTGAACGCCGTCTGGCTGACCCTCGTCTTCACCGTGCTGTCCTCGCTCATCGGGCAGAACACCCTCGGTCTGTCGCTCGCCCTGCTGATGCGGCGCGCGTCGAAACCGGTCCGTACGCTCGTCGGCGGCATCGTCGTCACGGCGTGGGTGCTGCCGGAGGTCGTCGCCGGGTTTCTGCTGTACGCGTTCTTCCGCCGCGAGGGGACCCTCAACGCCGTACTCGATTTTCTCCAGCTGCCGTCCCAGAACTGGCTGTTCACCTTGCCGATCCTGGCCGTGTCCTTCGCCAATGTCTGGCGTGGCACGGCGTTCTCGATGCTCGTCTACTCCGCCGCGCTCAACGAGATCCCCCAGGAGGTCACCGAGGCCGCCGAGATGGACGGGGCCAGTGGCCGGCGGCGGCTGTGGCACATCACCCTGCCGATGATCCGCCGCTCGATCGGCACCAACCTGATGCTCAACACCCTCCAGACGCTGTCCGTCTTCGGGCTGATCTGGGTGATGACCCGGGGCGGGCCGGGCGGAAAGAGCCAGACATTGCCCTTGTTCATGTACGAACAGGCTTTCCAGAACAGCATGATCGGGTACGGCACGGCGGTGGCCCTGCTGCTGCTTCTGGTCGGCTCGCTGTTCTCGGTCATCTACCTGCGGCTGCTGCGGATGGAGGTGTGAGGGGCATGGCACGTGAGCGAGTGTCCCGGCGGCTGGCCGCCGACGCGGGACTGCTGGTGGTCGCCGCCGCGTTCGTGCTGCCGCTGGCCTGGGTGGTGCTGTCGGCGGTCGATCCGCACGCCGACCTGCGGGTGAAGGCGCCGGACGGTCTCACCTTCGGCAACTTCGACGCCGTACTGACCACGGACATCACCTTCCGGCCGCTGCTCAACAGTCTGATCCTGTGCGGCGGCGCGACCCTGCTGACCGTGGTGTGCGCGGCGCTGGCCGCCTACCCGCTGTCCCGGTTCCGGTCCCGCCTCAACCGGCCGTTCCTGCTCACCATCCTGTTCGCGACGAGTCTGCCGATCACCGCGATCATGGTGCCGGTCTACGCGCTGTTCGTGCGGGTCGATCTGATCGACACCATGCAGGGCACGATCTTCTTCTTCGCCGCGTCCCAACTGCCGTTCGCCATCTGGCTGATGAAGAACTTCATGGACGGGGTGCCGAAGGAACTGGAGGAGGCGGCCTGGACGGACGGCGCCTCCTCGTTCCAGTCCCTGGTGCGGATCGTGCTGCCGCTGATGGGACCGGGCGTGTCCGTGGTGACCGTCTTCGCCTTCGTGATGATGTGGGGGAACTTCTTCGTCCCGTTCATGCTGCTGCTCACCCCGGACCAGCTCCCGGCCGCCGTCAGCGTCAATGAGTTCTTCGGCAACCGGGGCATGGTGGCGTACGGGCAGCTCGCCGCGTTCTCGATCATCTACTCGACGCCGGTGATCCTGCTGTATGTGCTGGTGGCGCGCAGGTTGGGGGGTGGGTTCGCGCTGGGTGGGGCGGTCAAAGGGTGACAGCAGGGGGCGGGGGCTAGAACACCGACTCCGCCTCGTCCATCCGGTCCTTCGGGACCGTCTTCAGTTCGGTGACCGCCTCGGCCAGCGGGACCATCACGATGTCCGTGCCGCGCAGGGCGGTCATCCGGCCGAACTCGCCCCGGTGGGCGGCTTCCACGGCGTGCCAGCCGAAGCGGGTGGCGAGGACCCTGTCGTACGCCGTCGGCGTGCCGCCGCGCTGGACATGGCCGAGGATGACCGGCTTGGCCTCCTTGCCGAGACGGCGTTCCAGTTCGAAGGCGAGGGCCGTGCCGATGCCCTGGAAGCGCTCGTGGCCGAACTGGTCGATCTCGCCCTTGTCGTAGTCCATGGTGCCCTGCGCGGGGTGGGCGCCCTCGGCCACGCAGACGACGGCGAACTTCTTGCCGCGCGCGAACCGCTCCTCGATCATCTTGGCGATCTCGGCCGGGTCGAAGGGCCGCTCGGGCAGGCAGATGCCGTGCGCCCCGGCGGACATGCCGGACTCCAGGGCGATCCAGCCCGCGTGCCGGCCCATGACCTCGACGACCATCACGCGCTGGTGGGACTCGGCGGTGGTCTTCAGCCGGTCCATCGCCTCGGTGGCGACGCCCACGGCGGTGTCGAAGCCGAAGGTGCGGTCCGTGGAGGAGATGTCGTTGTCGATGGTCTTGGGGACGCCCACGACCGGCAGCCCGGCGTCGGACAGCATCCGGGCGGCCGTCAGGGTGCCCTCGCCGCCGATCGGGATGAGGGCGTCGATGCCGAAGTCACGGATCATGTCGGAGGCGTTCTCGCACGCCTCGCGCAGCCGGTCGCGCTCCAGCCGGGAGGAGCCGAGGATGGTGCCGCCCCGGGCGAGGATGCCGCTGACCGCGTTGAGGTCCAGCGCGCGGTAGCGGCCGTCGAGCAGACCCGCGTACCCGTCCTCGAAGCCGATCACCTCGTCACCGTACTGAGCCACGGCCCGGTGCACGACCGACCGGATCACTGCGTTCAGGCCGGGGCAGTCGCCACCTGCGGTGAGAACTCCGATACGCATCGTGCTGTGTCTCCTGCTCGCTGTTGAGACCGGTGAGCCGCCTTCGATTCTTCCACGTCCCCGGGCCGGGTGTCGTACACCACCACAGACGGGCGCTTTAGCCATCTGCGAGAGTATTGTCAAGGGGATTCACTCGATAGATCTCGATCGCTCTCGATGGCCCTCAATGGCCCTCGATGGATCACGAGGACCACCCGACAGAGAGGAACAGCGCACGTGACGCGCAGCGTGTACGTGACCGGGATCGACCGCGGTGACGGCCGGCAGGTCGTCGAACTGGGGGTCATGGAGCTGCTGACCCGGCAGGTCGACCGGGTGGGGGTGTTCCGTCCGCTGGTGCACGACGGTCCCGACCGGCTCTTCGAGCTGCTGCGCGCCCGCTACCGGCTGGCACAGGACCCGGCGACGGTCTACGGCATGGACTACCACGAGGCGTCCGCCCTCCAGGCCGAGCGCGGCACGGACGAGCTGGTCTCCACCCTGGTCGACCGTTTCCACCTGGTGACCCGGGACTACGACGTCGTCCTCGTCCTCGGTTCCGACTACGCCGGCACCCAGCTCCCCGACGAGCTGTCCCTCAACGCCCGGCTCGCGAACGAGTTCGGGGCGTCGGTGATCCCGGTGGTGGGGGGTCGTCAGCAGAGTGCCGAGTCGGTGCTCGCCGAGACCCGCAACGCGTATCGCGCCTACGACGGGCTGGGCTGCGACGTGCTGGCCATGGTCACCAACCGGGTGGCCCGTGAGGACCGTGACGAGATCGCCGAGCGGCTCGCCGACCGGCTCCCGGTGCCCTGTTACGTGCTGCCCGACGAGCCCGCGCTGGCCGCGCCCACGGTCTCCCAGATCGCCCACACCCTCGGCGCACGGGTGCTCCTCGGTGATGAGTCGGGGCTGGCCCGGGACGCGCTGAACTTCGTGTTCGGCGGTGCGATGCTGCCGAACTTCCTGGCCGCCCTGACCCCGGGCTCGCTGGTGGTCACCCCCGGCGACCGAGCCGACCTGGTGATCGGGGCGCTGGCCGCGCACAGCGCCGGGACCCCGCCGATAGCGGGGGTGCTGCTCACCCTGAACGAGGTGCCGCGCGAGGAGATCCTCACCCTCGCCGCCCGGCTCGCCCCGGGCACCCCGGTGCTGTCGGTGCCCGGCACCAGCTTCCCGACCGCCGAACAGCTCTTCTCCCTGGAGGGCAAGCTCAACGCGGCCACCCCGCGCAAGGCGGAGACCGCGCTCGGCCTGTTCGAGCGGTACATCGACACCGGCGATCTGCTGGGGCGGGTCAGCGCGCCCAGCAGCGACCGGGTCACGCCGATGATGTTCGAGCACAAGCTGCTGGAGCAGGCGCGCGCCGACCGGCGCCGGGTGGTGCTCCCGGAGGGCACCGAGCCGCGCGTGCTGCACGCCGCCGAGGTGCTGCTGCGCCGGGGCGTGTGCGATCTGACGCTGCTGGGCCCCGTCGACCAGATCCGCAAGCGCGCCGCCGACCTCGGCATCGACCTCGGCGACGCCCAGCTGATCGACCCGGCCACCAGCGAACTGCGCGACCCCTTCGCCGAGCGCTACGCGGCGCTGCGCGCCCATCGGGGGGTGAGCGTGGAGCTGGCGTACGACGTCGTCTCGGACGTGAACTACTTCGGCACGCTGATGGTGGAGCGGGGCTTCGCCGACGGCATGGTGTCGGGGTCGGTGCACTCCACGGCGGCGACGATCCGCCCGGCGTTCGAGATCATCAGGACCGAGCCGGGCTCGTCGATCGTCTCGTCCGTCTTCTTCATGTGCCTGGCCGACAAGGTGCTCGTCTACGGCGACTGCGCGATCAACCCGGACCCGGACGCCGAGCAGCTCGCGGACATCGCCGTCCAGTCGGCGGCGACCGCCGCGCAGTTCGGGGTCCAACCCCGGATCGCGATGCTGTCGTACTCCACGGGTACGTCGGGGTCGGGCGCCGATGTCGACAAGGTGCGCGAGGCGACCCGGCTGGTGCGCGAGCGGCGTCCGGACCTCAGCGTCGAGGGGCCGATCCAGTACGACGCGGCCGTGGAGCCGACCGTCGCCGCGACCAAGCTGCCGGAGTCCGAGGTGGCCGGGCAGGCGAGCGTGCTGATCTTCCCCGACCTGAACACCGGCAACAACACGTACAAGGCCGTGCAGCGCTCGGCCGGGGCGATCGCCGTCGGCCCGGTGCTCCAGGGGCTGCGCAGGCCGGTCAACGATCTGTCGCGGGGTGCTTTGGTTTCAGACATCGTGAACACCGTCGCCATCACCGCGATCCAGGCCCAGTCCACCGACCAGAAGGCTCCCCGGCTGTGACCGCGACCTCGACCGCGACCCGTGTCCTCGTCCTCAACTCCGGCTCGTCGTCGCTCAAGTACCAGCTTCTCGACATGCGCGACAGTGACCCGCCCGACGGCCACAGGCGCGACGGCCACCCGCCCGACAGCGGCCCGCGGGGCGGCGGCGGGCGGCTCGCGCAGGGCCTGGTCGAGCGGATCGGGGAGCGGACCTCCCGGCTCCAGCACACCCCGACCGGCGGCGCGACCCGTGAGCGCGGCGGCCCGATCGCCGACCACGACGCCGCTCTGAAGGCCGTGGCGGCGGAGCTGGCGCGGGACGGCCTGGGCCTGGACTCCCCGGAGCTGGCCGCGATCGGGCACCGGGTGGTGCACGGCGGGCTGCTGTTCACCGAGCCGACGCTGATCGACAGCGCCGTGCTCGCCGAGATCGAGCGGCTGATCCCGGTGGCCCCGCTGCACAACCCGGCCAACCTCACCGGCATCCGTACGGCCATGGCACTGCGCCCGGATCTGCCGCAGGTCGCGGTGTTCGACACGGCGTTCCACACCACCATGCCGGAGTCGGCCGCCCGCTACGCCCTCGACACCGAGACGGCCGACAGGTACCGCGTCCGGCGCTACGGCTTCCACGGCACCTCGCACGCGTTCGTCTCCCGGGCGACCGCCGCGCTGCTGGGGAGGGCGCCGCAGGACGTGAACGTGATCGTGCTGCACCTGGGCAACGGCGCGTCGGCGTCGGCGGTGCGCGGCGGGCGGTGTGTGGACACCTCGATGGGGCTGACCCCCTTGGAAGGGCTGGTGATGGGTACGCGTTCCGGTGACCTGGACCCGGCCGTCATCTTCCATTTGATGCGTGTTGGCGAAATGTCCGCCGACGAGATCGACAATCTCCTCAACAAGAGGAGCGGGCTGATCGGGCTGTGCGGGGACAACGACATGCGGGAGATCCGCCGCCGGGTCGACGAGGGCGACGAACAGGCACGGCTCGCCTTCGACATCTACATTCACCGCTTGAAGAAGTACATCGGCGCCTATTACGCCGTGCTCGGCCGGGTGGACGCCATCGCGTTCACGGCCGGGGTCGGGGAGAACGCGGCGCCGGTACGCGCGGCGGCCGTCGCGGACCTCGGTGAGCTGGGCATCGTGGTGGACGCCGGGCTGAACGAGGCACGCACGCGCGGACCCCGGCTGATCTCGCCGCCGTCCGCCCGGGTGGCCCTCGCCGTGGTGCCGACCGACGAGGAACTGGAGATCGCGACACAGACCTACGCACTGGTCGGAGAGAGCGGTTCCGAAAAGAACTAGCGAAATACTCGGCTGAGCACCGGGCCGCCCATTTGTATCTCGCCGCGACTTCCACCACGACTTCCACCGCGACATCCACCACGACTTCCACCAGACGGAATATTCCGTGGCGAAACAAACCGATAGGATCGTCCTATGCGCCGTTCGAAAATCGTCTGTACTCTCGGCCCCGCGGTCGACTCCCACGAGCAACTGGTCGCGCTGATCGAGGCCGGCATGAATGTGGCCCGCTTCAACTTCAGCCACGGCACCCACGCCGAGCATCAGGGCCGCTACGACCGGGTCCGCGCCGCCGCCAAGGAGACCGGCCGGGCCATCGGCGTCCTCGCCGACCTCCAGGGCCCCAAGATCCGCCTGGAGACCTTCGCCGAGGGCCCGGTGGAACTGGTGCGCGGCGACGAGTTCACCATCACCGCCGACGACGTCCCCGGTGACAAGACGATCTGCGGCACCACCTACAAGGGCCTGCCCGGCGATGTCTCGCGCGGCGACCAGATCCTGATCAACGACGGCAATGTCGAGCTGAAGGTCCTGGACGTCGAGGGCCCCCGGGTTAAGTCGATCGTCATCGAGGGCGGGATGGTCTCCGACCACAAGGGCATCAACCTGCCCGGCGCCGCCGTCAACGTCCCCGCGCTCAGCGACAAGGACGTCGAGGACCTGCGGTTCGCGCTGCGCATGGGCTGCGACATGGTCGCGCTGTCCTTCGTCCGGGACGCCAAGGACGTGGCCGACGTCCACCGGGTGATGGACGAGGAGGGCCGGCGCGTCCCCGTCATCGCCAAGGTGGAGAAGCCGCAGGCGGTGGAGAACATGGAGGACGTCGTGATGGCGTTCGACGCCGTGATGGTCGCCCGTGGTGACCTCGCCGTCGAGTACCCGCTCGAAAAGGTCCCCATGGTGCAGAAGCGCCTGATCGAGCTGTGCCGGCGCAACGCGAAGCCGGTGATCGTGGCGACCCAGATGATGGAGTCGATGATCACCAACTCCCGGCCGACCCGCGCCGAGGCGTCCGACGTCGCCAACGCCATCCTGGACGGCGCCGACGCGGTGATGCTGTCCGCCGAGTCCAGCGTGGGCGCGTACCCGATCGAGACCGTCAAGACGATGTCGAAGATCGTCCAGGCGGCCGAGCAGGAGCTGCTGTCCAAGGGCCTCCAGCCGCTGGTGCCGGGCAAGAAGCCGCGCACCCAGGGCGGTTCGGTGGCCCGGGCCGCCTGTGAGATCGCCGACTTCCTCGGCGGCAAGGGCCTGATCGCCTTCACCAAGTCCGGCGACACCGCCCGGCGGCTGTGCCGCTACCGCGCCGAGCCGGAGATCATCGCCTTCACGACGGACGAGTCGACCCGTAACCAGCTCACGCTGAGCTGGGGCGTGGAGCCGCATATCGTGCCGTTCGTGAACAGCACCGACGAGATGGTCGACCTGGTCGACAGCGAGATCGTCAAGCTCAACCGCTTCGACGCCGGCGACATCTTGGTGATCACGGCCGGCTCCCCGCCCGGGGTGTCGGGCACCACGAACATGGTCCGGGTGCACCACCTGGGCCAGGGCGAGCGCGACTGACGCCGACGGCACGGACTTTCGTACGGCACCGAGGGCGCCCCTGGGAGCAGGGGCGCCCTCGGCTGTGTGCGGCTCCCGGACGGGGCTGTGCGACGACGCGACGACGGGGTGGGCGTCGGTCGATGCCGGGCGGGGCGTCAGTCGGGGGTGGTGTACATCTGCATGCCCGGGATGTGCAGATCGCCGCCGAACTGGGCCGCCTGGACCACCGTGACGTCGGTGAAGTAGAGCAGCGGGATGTTCAGCGGCGGCGGGTTCTCGGGGCTGAACTCCACCGGGATCAGGCCCAGCAGCTTGCCGGAGATCTGCTCGGTGTACATCACGGTGTCGCCGTCGCGGATGGTCGAGGTCGAGCCCTCGGCCGCCTGTACGTGATAGGTGGCGCCGGCCTGCTCGTCCCGCACCGTCTGATGCAGATCGCCGATGTCCGTACCGCCGGAGATGACGTACTTGAGCACCTTCTTGCGGGCCCCGCTCGCCGTCTCCACCTCCACGACGCCCTGGTAGTCGGCGTCCTTGAGCAGCAGCGAAGTGGCGTTCAGGTACCAGGGGTCGTCCGGGACCGGGAGCGGGTTGTCGACACCGCCCTCGTCGTCGGTGGCGAGCGGGCAGTCGTCCAGATCGACGCCGGCCGATGGGGTGGGGGTGGTGGACGTGGTGGGGGTGGGGGTCGGGCTCGGGGAGGCGGTGGGCTCCTCGGGCGGTTCGTCCGCGGGCTCGGTGGGGTCCTCGGCCGGTTCCCCGGTCGGCTCGGTGGGCTCGTCGGCGGGGGCGGAGTCGTCCTCCCCGGAATCGTCGTCGCCGGAGTCGTCGCCGGAGTCGTCGCCGGGGCCGTCGTCCTGCGGGCCGGCCGGGTCGGTGCCGTCGGCGGGCGGGGGCGTCGGGTCGGGGCTCGCGGGGTCGTCCTTGCCGCGCCCGGTGAGGCCGTCGGCGATCCCGTCGACCACTCCGTCGATGGCGTCACCGACGGTGTCCAGCAGACCGCCACCGCCAGTTTGCGCGGGCGCGGGCGAGGACCCGCCGGGGGGCGCCGGGGACGGTGTGGGCTCGGCCTTGTCGCCGGAGCCCGGATCCGGCGAAGCGGTGCCGCCCGACAGGTCCTCGCCACCGGCGGCGGACTGCGGGTCGCCGGAGCCACCGTCGGCGGCCTCGGTGGGCGCCGGCGCGGGGGAGGTCTGCGAGGCGGAGGGCGAGGCGGAGAGGTCGTCCCCGGCGGGCTCCTCGGTCGCCCCCTCGGCGGGCCCGGAGGGCTCCTCAGCGGGCTCGGTGGGCTCCTCGGTGGCCTTGCTCGCGTCCTCCAGCGCGGTGAGACAGGCCGCGTACTCGTCGGCGGTCAGTTCGTCGGCCGTCAGGCCGAGGGAGGCCGGCTGGTCCTCGGCGAGGGCGAGCCTCGGGGTGAACCCCATCCCCATGAGCACCGCGGTCGGCATCGCCGCCAGGGCGATGGCCTTGCCGGCCGGCACCTGGAACCTGGTGAACAGCGGCTTCCTGGGCGCCGCGTGACGCGGCCCGGCGCTGACCCGGGCCCCCTGCGCACCGGTCCCGGGGGCCACCTCGTCAGCCGGCACTGTGCCTCCCGTTCGCCTCATGGGCGGGGGCCGGTCCCGGCAGGTCGTCGCGCTCCCCCGCCTGGCGCGGAACGTCGGCCGCCGGGGCGGGCGCGGCCCCGGCGGCCTCACTCCCGGGTGCGCCACCCTTGCCGGCCACGTCCTGCCGTACGGACTCCTGGGGCGCGGACTGCCGCACGGACTCCAGCGCCGCGTCCTGCCGTACCGGCTCCGGGGGCGCGGACTGCCGTACGGGCTCCGGCGCCGCGTCCTGCCGTACGGGCTCACGCGCCACCTCCTGCCGTACCGGCTCCGGGGGCGCGGACTGCCGTACCGATTCCCGGGGTGCCGCCGGCTCGCCCTCGACCCAGGCCACGGCCATCGCGCCGCCGACGAGGGCGAACAGAAAGCCGATCAGAAAGCCACCGAGGTTGGACACGGGGATGGACACCAGCGCCAGCAGGATCGCGGCGACCCCCGCGAAGGTGCGCACATGCCGCTGGAGCCAGAGGCTGAAGCCCAGGACGACGAGCAGCACGCCGATGATCAGCGACCCGGCCCCCGCGGTGGTCGCCATCGCCAGTGTCAGATGACCGATCTGGAGATTCGCGTAGGGGAAGTAGGCGATGGGGAGTCCGCCGAGCATGACGAAGAGCCCGGCCCAGAACGGCCGGGAGCCCCGCCAGCCACGGAACTGGAGCCTGCGGCGGGTGAACCGGCCGACTGCGGCTGGAGTCTCGGCGCTCATCGAAACGTCTCCCTGGAACGGCTTTGCTGTGGTGGAGAGTTGTACCGCGCTGTTGTGCGCGATCGGTGAAGGGGTTCTTCGGCACAGGTGAACGCGCGTGAAGAACACGCGGATCAGGCTGGTCAGGCGGGTGGGCGGGGTCACCATCGGCGGCCCCGCCCGTCAGCCGGTGCTCAGAAGCATTCCTCGGCATCCGTCGACAGCGACATCCTCAGGTCGCTGAGCTTGAAGGTTCCGGCGGTGGTCGCCCACGCCGTCTGCTCCACGTCCGTCAGCACGACCTCCTCGGCCTGCTGGGCGAAGCCGTACCGGTTGGCCTGCTCCCCGCCCCCCTTCATGCCCGGACCCTGATCGGTGCTCCCGGCGGCCACGCCGATGTCGATGTTCGTGAAATCGGCGTCGGCCTCGAGCTGGGCGATGTCGATGTACAGATTCGTCGCCTCGACCGGTTCGCCACCGCCGCCCGCGCGCAGGATCAGACTGACCTTCCCGAACACCGGGACGTTCGGGGTGACGACGGACTGGCACAGGTCCGTGATGGTGGCGGAACTGAAGGCCGAGACGGCGACCGGGTGTTGCACCTCCTGCCCGCTCAGCGTGAAGCCCTTGTCGAGAGCCCCGTACTGAACGAAGCCCTTGCCGTCCAGTTCCTTGGTCGTCACCTTGAACGACTGCCCGGACACGCTGAACGACGCGGCGAGGGCACCCTGAGCGAGGGCCACGCCTATCGCCACCGTGGCGGCCAGGCTGGGCACCATGACCACGGCGAACCGCCTCCATCTGGTCCCACCACGCACCTGGGACTCCATATTTCCTCCTTCTCGGACGTACATCTCCTGACCCCGGCCCACCGGGGAAGCGGCTGGGCCGCGGCAGGGATGGGAGAAGTGCTACGTCCTCGGGAAGGAGACCGCCCGCGTCCCGAAGCGCGAACCGCGCCCCGGTCACCGGCGTTCACCCCCGAGCGACAACCACTGGTCGCGCCTGACACGCATCACGCACAACCCTGCCGGACAGGCTTCGCCGACGGGCGAAGACCCCCCTGCCCGAGAGCCGGCGGCGGCGCCGCCCGCTCCGCCCGGTGGGGACCCCAGAGGTCCCGCGGCCCGACCGGCTGCCGGGGAACGGAAAGGGACCGAGCGTCGCCGATGGTGGTGCATTCTCGCCGCCCGCACAAGGGGGTTCGTTACCGGCTGGTAACGGACGGATGACCACACAACGACACAGGGGTTCGGATCGACGACGCTGGGTGGTACCGATGGGCAGAACAATCCACGGATCGCCGGACAGATTCCGACACAACGACGGGTTCGACCCCCCTGCGGTGACAGCGGCCGCGATTACCAAGATTTAGTAAAGCGCGGCCGCTCTGTGTCACCTCCGGCACCCACACCACAGGAACACCGGACAACTCGCCCCGATCAGGCAATAAATGGGCGATAAATGGGCGATAGACGGACGACGGGCGGACGGCGGACAGACAGCGGACGGACGCTCAGAACAGGGCGCGCGCCAGCGCACGCCGGGCGGCGGCCACGCGCGGATCCTCGCCCCCGACCACCTCGAACAACTCAAGGAGCCGCAGCCGTACGGCGTCCCGGTCGTCGCCCGCCGTGCGCCGCACGGTGTCGATCAGCCGCCCGAAGGCGTCCTCGACATGTCCGCCGACCAGATCGAGGTCGGCGGCGGTGATCTGGGCCTGGACGTCGGCGGGCCGGTCGGCGGCGTCCTTGCGCACCTGCTGCGGGTCGAGGCCCTGCACGCGCTGGAGCAAGTCGGCCTGGGAGAGGCCCAGGGTGGCCTCGGGGTGGCCGGGGTCGTCGGCGAGCACGTTCCTGTACGCCTGGACGGCACCGGCGAGGTCACCGTCGTCCAGCGCCTGGGCGGCGGCGTTGAGCAGGGCTTCGTAGGGCCCGGCGGGTGCCTCGGCGACGGCCTCCGGGGCGGCGCCGGGCTCGGCGTCGGGGTCGACGGTCAGCCCGGTCAGGCCGAACCGCTCCTCGGCGACCTGCACCAGCTGATCGAGGGTCTGCCGGATCTGGGCCTCGGCGGCGGCCCCCTGGAACAGTGGGAGCGCCTGCCCGGCCACGACGGCGAACACCGCGGGGATCCCCTGGATCCCGAACTGCTGCATCAGCAGCTGATTGGCGTCGACATCGATCTTGGCGAGGAGGAAGCGCCCGTCGTACTCGACGGCCAGGCGCTCCAGGACGGGGCTGAGCTGCTTGCAGGGCTGGCACCACTCCGCCCAGAAGTCGATGACGACCGGTACTTCGGCGGAGCGCTGGATGACATCGCGCTCGAAGCCGGCCTCATCGACGTCGATGACGAGATCGGCCGGGGAGACGGCACCGCCCCCACCCTGCCGGGCGGCTTCGGCGCGCGTCTGCTCCGCCTTGGCCTTGGCCTCCTGGGCCGCCTTCACCGCGGCGAGGTCGACGACCCCGCTCATGGACATGTTCCGTGGCTGCATGCGTCTATCCTCCCCCGTTACCGCGCGTGTGTGAAAACACCGTGGAACACCGGCCGATCCGACTGTGGAACAGCAGCCGGTCCGACCGTGGAACAGCGGCCGGTCCGACCGGGAGACACCGGCCGGTCCGGGTGTGCCTCCCGGCCCCCGCCGGGTATGCCGTACGGCACCGGGTCCCCACCCGCGCCGTCCGGTCACCGCCCGCGTACGTCCGGCACGGGCGGTGGCACAAGCCGTGGTCACAGCGTCACAGCGTCCACCGCGCTTTCGCTACGAGCCGTAGCGTAATGGGAGCGACCCGGCCCGGGGAAGCACCCTTCGGTGATCTCCCTCACGGCGCGGCCCCGCCCCTGAGCCACCCACCGGTCCCGCCTCAGTTGCGTGTCCTTCCCGCCGCCGGGCACAGCTCGGGCACAGTCCGGGCGCGATCGGGCACGGCCGGAGGCGATCGGGCATGACCGGGCACAGTCGGGCGGGGTCGGGGAGGACCGCCGGATAGGGTCGGGACATGCAGAGCCGGATCCCCGCCGCCGCCCGTGGCCGCCCGCGCAGCACCACCGCGGACACCGCGATCCTGCGGGCGACGCGGGAGGCGCTGACCGAGCTGGGCTGGTCGAAACTGACCCTGTCGGACGTGGCGGCGCGCGCGGGCGTCGCGAAGACCACCCTCTACCGCCGCTGGGCCGGGAAGAACGAACTGGTGGTCGACGCGGTCGCGGAACTCTTCGACGGCCTGCGCCTGCCGGACCGCGGCAGCCTGGCGGCGGACATCGAGGGCGTGGTCCTCCAGTTCGCCGCGGTCCTGTCCCGCCCGGAGGCCAGGAGCGGCCTGATGGCGGTGGTCGCCGAGGCCACCCGTGACGAGGCCCTGCGCGAGCGCATCCGGGCCTCCATCGTCGACCGCCAGAAACGCCTGGTCCTCCAGGGCCGGGAACGGGGTGAGGCGCGCGGCGAACTCACCCCGCAGACGGACCCGGAGGAGGCCGCGCGCACCGCCGACCTCATCTTCGACCTGGTGGCCGGCGCGGTCGTCCACCGCTCCCTGGTGAGCGCGCAGCCTGCGGACGCCCGCTGGGTACGGTCACTGACCCGCGTCCTGCTCGTGGGCCTCCCGGGTGCGACGGACCAGGGCCCGGCCGGCGGACCGGCGTAGCGCCTGCCCTCCGCGCCCCCGCTCAGAATCCGGCGGGCTCGGTGTACACCCCCCACTCGTCCCGCAGCAGCCCGCAGATCTCCCCCAGGGTGGCCTCGGCGCGTACGGCGGTGAGCATCGGCTCGATCATGCGGGAGCCGTCGCGGGCGGCGTCGAGCAGCGCGGCCAGCGCGGCGCGCACCGCGGCCTCGTCCCGCCGCCCCTTGCGGGCGCCCAGCTCCCGTACCTGCTCGCGCTCCACCTCGTGGCCGACCCGGAGGATCTCCAGGTCCCCGGTGACGGACCCGGTGTGGACGTTGACGCCCACGACCCGCTTCTCGCCCTTCTCCAGGGCGCGCTGGTACTGGAAGGCGGCCTCGGCGATCTCGCCGGTGAACCAGCCGTCCTCGATGCCGCGCAGGATGCCCGAGGTGACCGGCCCGATCGGATGACGTCCGTCGGGGTGGGCCCGTAGGCCCCGTTCCTTGATCCGGTCGAAGATCTTCTCGGCGTCGGCCTCGATGCGGTCGGTGAGCTGCTCGACGTACCAGGAGCCGCCCAGCGGGTCGGCGACGTTGGCGACGCCGGTCTCCTCCATCAGGACCTGCTGGGTGCGCAGGGCGATCTCGGCGGCCTGCGCGGAGGGCAGGGCGAGGGTCTCGTCGAGGGCGTTGGTGTGCAGGGAGTTGGTGCCGCCGAGGACGGCCGCGAGCGCCTCCACCGCCGTCCGTACGACGTTGTTGTACGGCTGCTGGGCGGTCAGGGAGACGCCGGCGGTCTGGGTGTGGAAGCGCAGCCACTGCGCCCTGTCGGTCCTCGCCCCGTACACGTCCCGCAGCCAGCGCGCCCAGATGCGGCGTGCGGCGCGGAACTTGGCGATCTCCTCGAAGAAGTCGAGATGGGCGTCGAAGAAGAAGGAGAGGCCGGGCGCGAAGACGTCCACGTCCAGGCCGCGGCTGAGACCCAGCTCCACGTATCCGAAGCCGTCGGCCAGCGTGTACGCCAGTTCCTGCGCGGCCGTGGAGCCGGCCTCGCGGATGTGGTAGCCGGAGACGGAGAGCGGCTTGTAGTCGGGGATGTGCTCGGCGCAGTACTCCATCAGGTCGCCGATCAGCCTCAGGTGCGGCTCGGGCTGGAAGAGCCACTCCTTCTGGGCGATGTACTCCTTGAAGATGTCGGTCTGGAGTGTGCCGTTGAGGACGGACGGGTCGATGCCCTGGCGCTCGGCGGCGACCAGGTACATGCAGAAGACGGGGACCGCCGGGCCGCTGATCGTCATGGAGGTGGTGACGTCCCCGAGCGGGATGTCGCGGAACAGCACTTCCATGTCGGCGGCGGAGTCGATCGCCACCCCGCAGTGCCCGACCTCGCCGAGCGAGCGCGGGTCGTCGGAGTCCCGCCCCATCAGCGTCGGCATGTCGAACGCGACGGACAGGCCGCCCCCGCCCGCCGCCAGGATCATCTGGTAGCGCTCATTGGTCTGCCCGGCGTTCCCGAACCCGGCGAACTGCCGGATCGTCCAGGTCCGCCCCCGGTACCCGGTCGGATGCAGCCCGCGCGTGAAGGGGTACTCCCCGGGCCAGCCGATCCGCTCGAAGCCCGCGTATCTGTCCCCGGGCCGGGGCCCGTACACCGGCTCCACGGCATCCCCGGAGAGCGTGGTGAAGTCGGCCTCCCGCTTCCGCGCGGAGTCGAACCGGGCCTGCCAGCGACGGCGGCCCTCCTCGATGGCGTCAGCATCCATGCCATCGAATTTACTGGGATGTCCGAATAAATGCCGACTGGCTGGCGGAACGCCGGTACGTCCCGGCGATCCGCCCGAAGCCCTGGGGGCTAGACCCTCGCGGCCGCCGGAGCAGGCTGCGCGACCTTCGCGTCCAGTTCCCGCGAGATCTTGCGCTCGACGAAGAAGACGGCCGTCGGGACGGTGCCCGCGAGCAGCACCCACAGCTGCTTGCCGACCGGCCACTTCGCCTTGGAGCCCAGATCGAAGGCGAAGAGCAGATAGACGACGTAGAGCCACCCGTGTGCCATCGAGACGACGAAGGTCGCGTCGTCGGCGCCGTCGATGTCCAGCACGTACTTGCCGATCATGCACAGGCACAGCAGGACCAGGAGCACGCCGGTGACGTAGGCCATGACGCGGTAGCGGGTCAGCACGCTCTTTTTCATGCCGCCGAGCGTATCGGCATGTTCCGGGCGATCTTCCGGCGGGTCAGCATGGCGGAAGCCCTCGTTCACCGCCGCCCGGACACCCGGTTCGCTCCGCGTTCACACGGCCCTCACTCGGCGTCGAAGTCCTCCGCCGCCACCCGCAACGGCCGCAGCATCGCGAAGATCTCCGTGCACTCCTCGGCGTCGTACACACCCAGGCCGAAGTCCATCGCCATGAGGTCGCGGGTGGCGGACTCGACGACCTCGCGGCCCTTGTCGGTGATGACGGCGAGGGTGCCGCGGCCGTCGTTGGGGTTGGGGCGCTTGGCGACCAGCCCGGATTTCACCAGCCGGTCGACGGTGTTGGTGACCGAGGTGGGGTGGACCATCAGCCGCTCGCCGATCTTGGACATCGGCAGTTCGCCCTCTTTGGAGAAGGTGAGCAGGACCAGGGCCTCGTACCGGGCGAAGGTCAGACCGTAGGGCCTCACCACCGCGTCGACCTCGGCGAGGAGGATCTGGTGCGCCCGCATGATCGAGGTGATCGCGGCCATGGCCGGCACACTGCCCCAGCGCCGCTTCCAGAGTTCATCGGCGCGGGCGATGGGATCGAACGGGAGACTGAGCGGCTTCGACACGGCATCAGACCCTACCCGTCGGTCATATCGCGGTCAGCCCTGTCTCGTCCTTCGGTCCACCCCGCTCCGGCCGACCCGTCGGGCGACCCCTCAGGTGACCCGTCACAGGACCGGAAGGAATCCCGGTGACCCGTACGGCGGGACATCTCCATGTCCATCCCACCCCCATCTGTCACCTTATGTAACTATATCGACGTTCCGTCACCGACTGTCACTGTCACCTCCTCTCCGCTCAGGGAGCAGCAGCATGTCCCGGCTGATCCACACCCTCGCGGCGCTCGCGGTGCTCGGGCTCACCGTGGGCTGCGCGTCCGCCCCCGGCGTCGACGAGGCGTCCGTCGCGGGGGCCGCGTCCCGCGACGCGCGGCCCGCGTCGCCGTTCTGGGTCGATCCCGGCAGCCCCGCCGCCCGGCAGATCCGCGCCTGGCGGCAGCAGGGCCGGACGGCGGACGCCGAGCTGCTGAGGCGGATCGCCGAGCAGCCCGCCATGCTGTGGCCCGCCGGGGAGACCGACCCCGCCCCGCTGGTCCGCGCGGCCACCGACGCCGCCCGGCGGCAGGGCAGAACGGCGCTGCTGGCGGCGTACAACATCCCGCACCGGGACTGCGGGCAGCACTCGGCGGGCGGTGCGCCCGACGCGGACGCCTACCGGGACTGGATCGGGCGGTTCGCGGCGGCGATCGGGGACGCGAAGGCGCTGGTGGTGCTGGAGCCGGACGCCATCGCCCATGTCATCTCGGGGTGCACGCCCGTCGCACTGGAGCCGGAGCGGGAGGGGCTGCTGCGCGAGGCGATCGGCCTGCTGAAGCGGCAGCCGCACACCAAGGTGTATGTGGACGCGGGCAATCCGGCCTGGATCAAGGAGCCGGACAAGCTGGTCGAGCCGCTGCGGCGGGCCGGGGTGGCGGACGCGGACGGGTTCGCGCTGAACGTCTCCAACTTCCAGACCGACGCGGTGGCGACGGCGTACGGCCAGCGGCTGTCGCGGGGGCTCGGCGGCAAGCACTTCGTCATCGACACCAGCCGCAACGGCCGGGGTCCTCTCGACGGTGTCTGGTGCAATCCGCCCGGCCGGGCGCTGGGCACCCGGCCCACGGACGACACCGGGGTGCCCGGTCTCGACGCCTATCTGTGGATCAAGCGGCCCGGCGAGTCGGACGGCGCCTGCGAGGGCGGGCCGCGGGCCGGGCGCTGGTGGCCGGAGTACGCCCTGGAGCTGGCCCGCAACGCGAAGGGGTAGCCCCGCGCGCGGTCAGCGCTCCACGTGGATCCACTTCGCCTCCGAGGGGGTGCCCTCGGCGTCCGTCACGAAGAGCATGTACCAGCCGGGCGGCACCAGCGCCCGGTCGTCCGGGACGGTGAACGTCACCGAGTCGCCCTTCTTGGTCACCGCCAGCTCGATCGAGCGCTGTTCGACGTCGGTGGTGTGGGTGACGGCGCTGGGCCGCATCAGCCGGGCGGCGGCGATCCGCTCGGGGTGCTCGGTCGGGTAGGTCACCGTCCCGTCGGCCTCCGGCTTCTCGGGCCCGGCCTTGAGGACCGGCCGATTCGCGCCCGCGCGGTGCAGGGCGGGCGGCGTGAAGACCTCCATGCGCTGCTCGAAGTGGCCCAGCTTGGTGTTCTGCTGGTCGTCGAAGAGCGGGTCGGAGCCGAAGGTGGCCACCCGGCCGTCGGGCAGCAGCAGCCCCTCGGAGTGGTAGTTACGGCCGACCTCGGGCGCGGCGGCCTCCCGGAAGGTGTTGGCCCTGGGGTCGTAGAACTGCGCCTTGAGGATGTTGCTGGCGCCGCGCCCCCGGTAGTCGGAGGAGCCGTTGGAGGTGAAGACGGTGTCGTCCGGCATGATCACGCTGTTCAGATAGCGGGTGCCCTGGGGCAGGTCGGGGCCGTCCTCGAAGACCGGGTTGTCCGCCGTGAGGTCGACGACCGCCGTGCGCGCGGTGGCCTTGGACGACTCGCCGACGCCTCCGCCGCCCAGGATCATCACCTTCTGGTCCTGCGCGGGCGGCAGCAGCAGCGAGGTGGCGGTCTCGGTCCGGTCGGCGTCCCGCAGGCCGGGCACCTTGGTGAAGCGGTTGGTCTCCAGGTCCCAGATGCCGGGCTCGCGGCCCTGGTCGGCGGGCCCGTACCCGGCGTTGGCGGCGGAGTAGAACAGCTTGCCGCCCTGGGTGAGGAAGAGCGCGGGATACGTGGGGAAGTACCGCTTGGGCCCCGGCGTCCACGTCTTCGTCCCCGGGTCGTAGATCTCGTTGTCCCCGGGGTCGATCATCCCGACGTCGTCCAGCCCGGAGACGGCGAGGATCCGCCCGTCGTCCAGGCCGACCAGGGTCGGGTACCAGCGGGCCTTGTCCATCGGGTCGACCGGGAGGTACTTCTCGGCGACCGGGTCGAACTCGTAGGCGGCGCGGATCCCCTGGAAGTCCTGCTTCTCCAGGGTGATCCGCTCACTGAGCCCGTAGGTGTTCCGCGCGTCGGCGCCCTTGAGGCCGACGATCCCGTACTGGGCCCGCTGCTCGGTGACGGACGACCGGCCGCCCTTGACGGCCTCGACGAAGACGCGGGCCTCGCTCGCGGTGATGGCCACGCCCTGGTCGCCGTCGGTCTTCGTCGCCCGGGGGACGGTCACGTCGAACCGGGTCAGGTACTCGACCCCGGTGGGCGAGCGGAAGCGGGTGCCCTTCTTCAGGAACACGGCCCGGTCCGGGTTCTCGTTCTTCACCCGCATCCCGCCACCGGCCCGCTCGACCTCGCCGTCGAGGAGTTCGTAGCGGGCGGTGCCGCCGGCCACCAGGAGCCGCCCGTCCGGCAGTTGGGCGTGGCCCGCGCAGAAGAAATCCTCCGGCGTCGGGATCTTCTTGAAGGTGTTCGCCTTCGGGTCCCACAGCACGGTGTCGAAGGCGCCCTGGTCGAACTTGCGCTGCTCGTTGCCCGATCCGGCCACGATGAGGACCTTGCCGGTGTGCAGGAGGGCGGCGTGGATGGCGTTGGTGCGGTACTCCCGAGGGATGTCGATCTGGTCCCAGGAGCCGTAGCGGGCCTGGTAGGCGGGCCGGGAGATCTTGTAGTCGTGGTACGTCTCCCCGGCGAGGTCCAGCGCGGCCGGGGCGTTCAGGCCCAGCAGGATCGCGGCACCACCGATGCCGAAAAGGGTCTTCCTGGTCTTGGGCGAGGGCGTGCGGGCCATGGCCTAGGTGCCTCCTGTCGTGGTGGTGCGGGGCGCGGTGGGGGGCGCGGGCCCAGCGGGTTCGGGGACCGGGGCCCGGGCCCGCCGGGGAACCCCCGGGCGGTCGCGGTACCCGGCGAGCCGTCCGGCGGCCCAGATCGCGACCGGGGCCAGCGAGACGGCCGTCGCGAGGACCGCCCAGGTGCGCATGGCGGCATGGGTGTGGCCGAGGATCACGGACGCGGTGAGGGAGGTGACGAGCAGGATCGCCCAGCCCAAGTGGATCCGGAAGGTCAGCAGCCGGTCGGGGCTGGCGTCACCGCCCTTGGGGGTGACCACGAACCGGCTGGGGCGCCGGGTCAGGGCCTCGCCGAGCGACTTCAGATACAGGGGCGCGGACAGCGCCGACATCGCCATCCCGGCCAGCCCGCCGGAGCCGCTCGGCTCGTGCGGCGAGACGTTGTGGCGGCGGTTCCACAGATACAGGCCGATCTGGAGAGCGGCGGCGTCGCTGTGGAGCATCAGCCACACCGAGGCCGCGACCTGCGTACCGGACGCCCCGAACCACAGGAACAGCAGACAGCTGAGAATCCCCAGGAACCAGTTGACGGCCGTCATCGGGTAGTAGACGAGCATCAGCGTGTACGAGAACAGCCGCCCCGGCGGCATGCTGAACGGCGCCTTCCAGTACTGCGTGAACAGCGTCTCGTACGTCCCGCGCGACCAGCGCAGCTGCTGGGTGAAGAAGTCCGTCCAGGACGCCGGGCCCTCCCCCACGGCCAGCACGTCCGGCGTGTAGACGGACCGCCAGTGGCGTCCGGTGCGCGGATTGCGCCGCCGGTGCAGCTCGAACCCGGTGGCCATGTCCTCGGTGATGGAGTCGTACAGCCCGCCGATCTGCCGCACGGCGGCGATCCGTACGACGTTGTTGGTGCCGACGAACATCGGCGCCCGGTAGCGGTTCCCGGCCCGCTGGATCAGCGCGTGGAAGAGGAACTGCTGTGACTCGGCGGCCTTGGTGACCGGCGAGGTGTAGTTCCCGTACACCTGAGGTCCGACGACGAAGGCGACGTCCGGGTCCCGGAAGTAGCCCATCATCCGCTCCAGGAACGCGGGGTGCGGGACATGGTCGGTGTCGACGGAGGCGAAGAACTCGTACGCGTCGCCGTGCAGGGCGATCCAGGCGTTGTAATTGCCGTGCTTGGTACGGGCCTTGTGGACACCTCGGGCGCGATTCCACTCGGGGACGCCGTGCCGGGTGAAGTGACGGACCCCCAGTTCCGCGCAGAGCGCCTTGGCCCGAGGGTCGTCGCCCTCGTCCAGGAGCCAGACGTCGAGCGGGCCGGTGTGGGTGATCCGGGTGGCGCCTTCGAGGGTGGCGCGGACCATGGAGAGCGGCTCTTTGCCGGGGACGTACGTGGTGAGGAAGGCGACGCGGGTGCCGGGTTCGGGGACGACCGGGACGGGGTCGCGGGCGACCAGCGTGGCGTGCGCCACCGAGGCGACGTTGACGACCATGAACAGCCCGATCAGCCCGATGGATATGAGCATGGTGGCGTCGAGCCGGACCAGCCACCGCTCACCGCCCTCGCGCTCCACCCAGTGACTGGGCCAGACGAGGTAGACCAGCAGCAGGCCGGTGACCAGCGGCGCGAGGACCATCAGCAGGACCGCCCGTATTCGGTGCGGTTCCCGCGCCAGCAGCGAGGTGTAACGCACCTGGTACGCGTCGCCGGGCGGCTCCGTGAGCGGCCCGGCGAGTCGGCTGTGGGTGTGGTAGTCGTAGCCCTCGGGCCGCACTGCACCCTCCCATCACATGGACGATCGAACCTGCCGTATCCACACAGAAGTGCAGTTTCACCAATGTGTCGAACGGAGGGCGTCCAGGTGGGTGGGGAACCTCTACAGAGAAGGGCGACCACCCCGACCTAAGGGCGGACGGGGGAACCTGCGAGGAAGCCCGCGCCGCCCCGACTCACGGGCGGACGGCTGAACCTGTGAAGAAACCCGCACCACCCCCACCTAAGGGGCGCGGGGAACTGCGCGACCAGCCCACCACCACCCGCAGACCGCCCCCGACCACCACCCCCACGGCGCCCCCGCCCCGGCACTGCCATCCCCAGCCGGGAGGCGTCACCGTCGGACGGACCTACGCAACCGATGCCGCACAGCCCGCTGAGCAACCGGCCCAAGATCCTCCAACGCGGCAACAAGGACCCCCAGTTGCTCAAGAGCCGCCAGCGCGGCCCCCGCTCCCCCCGCGTCAACCCCCTCGTACAGCTCGATCCCCACGAACACCGCCGCCACCGCCCGCGCCAACCCCCCCACATCGGCGAACTCCCCGAACGGCGTGCCCACCAGCACCCGCCCCAGCACCGCCTCGATCTCCACGATCCACAACTCAAGCCCCGCACTGGTCGCAGGCCCGAGACTCGCATGCGTCTGAGCCCCGGCGAGCAGCTGACCGAGCAACGCCACCTCCCCCCCGGCCCGCTCACGCTCATGGATCTCCCGCCCGAGCGCGAGCAGCTCACTCAGCGAGGTGACGGCCGCGAACCGTTCGCGATAGCGGGCGACCGAGCGCTCGGCACCGTACCGGCAGGCCGCCGCCAGCAGTTCGTCCACGGAGCCGAAGTGATAGAAGACCAGCGCCTGATTGACCCCGGCCGCCGCCCCGACCGTACGGGCCGAGATCTTCGCGATGCCCTGCTCGGTGAGCACCCGCAGGGCGCCGTCCAGCAGTCTGGCCTTGGTCTCCAGGGACTTCGTGGTCTCGGGGCTCACGCGCGGACCTCCTCGCGCACCGGCCGCAGCCCGGCCCGTACGCCGTGGCGGCGGACGTCGGAGTAGGTCGCGGTGAAGCTGCCCTCGTACCCGAAGAGCGGCCCGAACCGCTCGTTGACCACCCGCACCCGGATCAAGAAGCGCCCCGAGGGCTCGTCGTACGCCTCCCTGACCTCCGCGCTCGCTCCGATCAGCGCGGGCACCCGGACGTCCACCGGCCCCTCCCGGAACCGGTGCTCGCCGGACCGGATCAGCAGCGAGCCATCGGGCTCGGCGTGAAAGCGCAGGTCGGTGGCGAGGTGCTGGTGGGTGCCGAGGTAGTCGAGGACGCGGTCGCCTTGGGGGCCGAGGACCATCTGGGCGTCGAACCGGCGGGGGCGGCCGGGCAGATCGAAGGTGCGCACGAAGGTCACCGTCTCACGGCCGAAGGTGTCGGCGTAGGGCACGTTCTCGATGGTGAAGGGGACCCGGTGGCCCTCGCGCGGGACCAGGATGTTGCGGGTGGCGCCGAGCGCCAGGAACGGCTTGACGAAGGCCCCGCCGTGCCAGATCCGGTCCATCACGCCCCGCCCGACACAGGCTTCGCCACTGTCCAGCCCGACGGAGAAACGCCGCCGCAGCTGCGGGTGGAGCCGCTCGAAGGCGGGGCCCATGGCGGTACGGAAGATCGAGGCGGGCGCGGCCGACGCCCTCGCGGTCATCGCGGGTTCTCCAGCGTGCACAGCAGCCGAGGCGCCCGTGCCCGGGTGGGCGGGGTGCGCAGGCAGCGGCGGGCGGCGGGCGTACCGGCCCGGGGCGGCAGGAACAGCGCCAGGCAGACGCCCACCAGGAACAGCACCGGCAGCGGATACGCCATCGGCGCGGCGAACGGACCGAAGGACCCCAGCAACGGCTCCAGGCCGAGCCCGGTCACGGCCACCATGATCACCAGGGCCCGTACGGTGATCTCCGCGAGCCAGTTGGCCAGGGCGCGCTCGGGGGTGATCCCGCGCTCCAGCCAGAGCCGCAGCCGGTCGAAGGACCAGGCGGTGGCCCAGCCCATCAGCGGGCGGAACAGCCGGCGGTCGGCGAGGGCGCCGAAGCGGCCCCAGCGGGGGCGGTAGTCGTAGCCGGTGAGGAAGCGCACGCCGTCGCCGTCGGGGACGTAACGCCAGTAGCCGCTGCCCTCGGCGAGCGGGGAGAGCGGGTGCAGGCAGGCGAAGCGCAGGGCGGAGGTGCGGGTGCCGTCGGGGCGCTCCTTCTCCCCGGCCGACACCCCGGTCCCGGCGATGGTGAGGAAGGGCGGCACTCGGGTGGCGTAGCGGAAGCGCTGCGGCTCGCCCTCGCCGCGCGGGAGGAAGTCGATCTCCGTGAAGCGCAGGTCCCAGCGCTGATGCCGGGACGGCTCCTGGGTCGCCGACCAGAGCGTGTCGAGGTCGGTGCGGATGCGGGTCTCTATGTGGAGCGCTGCGGCTCCTCCGGCTCCCATGACTCGTCCCCCTCGTCCAGCTGCGGGTTTGAGCGAGTGCTCAAACTCTGTGAGGGTGAGGGTAGTCGTTTTTGAGCGAGTGCTCAATCATGCTGAACCATGGGAGCGACGATGCTCGATCGTCGGGATCGCCAGGCGCGAGAAAACCCCGGCCCTTGACGGGGCCGGGGTTTCACGTGTTGCGGAAGAGGGGCCGGCCTCAGTCGTCCGCTTCGTCCGACAGGTGCCGCTCCACGGTCTCCACCTTGGCGGTGAGGCCGTCGGTGACGCCGGGCCGGATGTCCGCCTTGAGGACCAGGGAGACGCGGGGCGCGCGCTCCTCCACGGCGGCCACGGCACGCTTGACGACGTCCATGACCTCGTCCCACTCGCCCTCGATGGACGTGAACATGGCGTCGGTGCGGTTCGGCAGCCCCGACGCGCGGACCACCCGCACGGCGTCGGCGACGTACTCCCCCACGTCCTCGCCGACACCCAGCGGTGTCACGGAGAAGGCGACGATCACGCGTTCACGACCCCTTCATTGCGGACACGCGAGGCGATGACCGCGTCCTCGGCCTCCCGCTTCAGCATGCGATCGGCGAAGAAACCGCCGGTGGGCAGGATCGACAGCACGAAGTAGAGGGCGGCCTTGCCCAGCGGCCACTTGGTCCGGTTCCAGGCGTCGGCCCAGAAGATCACGTACAGGATGAACAGCACGCCGTGGACCATGCCCATCACGGGCACCGCGTCGAAGTCGGTCGTCCGCTTCAGCACGGAGCACACGAGCAGCAAGAGGAACGAGATGGCCTCGGGGGCCGAGACCAGGCGGAGGCGGCGCAGCGCGCCGGCGGTCTTGATGTCCACGGGTCACCTTCGCTGTGTCGGGGGTACGTCAGGGGGTACGTCGGGGGTGGCTCGGGGCCTCCGGTGCCCGGCCCGCTGCGGACCGGCGGCTTTGTGAACGGAAGCACAAACGATCCCCCATTGTGGCAGGCGGGTGCGGGCCGGTCGGACGGGGGTGGCATCACCCGTGCGTCAGCAGGTACGGCGTTCGTGGCCGGGGGTGCCGGGCGGGGTGACGTCCAGGTCCCGCAGGACCACCGAGAGGCGCTCGCCCCAGCCGCGGCAGGCGGTGGTGAGTCCGGCCCGCTCGTACTCGATGACGAAGACCCGGTCGTCGTACGCGCGCGCGTAGGCGGCGCACTCGTCGTACTGGCCGCATTCCTCGGCGACCGCGAAATCGAAGCCCAGGGCGCGTCCCCGCGCGGCGAGTTCCACCGCGTTCTTCTGGCCCATCGCCAGGCCGTCGGCGTGCGCGCGGGCGATCAGCAGTTCGGCGAAGGCGAGGTCGTCGTCGGCGGTGAGCAGCCCCTGGGAGCGTTCGTGGGAGTCGAGGTTGTCGGCCTCGATGGCCTGGTAGCCGGAGTCGGCGCACCCGTCGAACCACTCCCCCACGATCCCGGCGAGCCGCTCGCGCTTGGCGGGGGTGGATATGTCGAGGAGGACCTCGTCCCAGTTCTCGTCGATGACGAGGGCGCCCTCGGTGGTGCGCAGGAGCAGATCGGGGTGGTGCTCCTGCCACCAGCCGGTGGCGTCGGCCTGCGCCTGGAAGGCGTTGACGTAACAGATGTTGTAGAGGCCGGGGGCGGGCTCGACGCCACGGTCACGGGAGACCGCCCCGACGCCCTCGGGGGGCGGGTAGGGGCCGCCTATCTGGTAGTCGAAGCCGATGCCGGGGGTGGGGAGGGTGACGCCGCCGGACGGGGCGGGGGTGGGGGTGGGGGGCGCGGTTGTGGCGTCGGGGGTGGGGGCAGGGGTGGTGTCGGTCGTGGCGTCGGCGGTCGCGTCAGGGGTGGCGTCGGCCGTGGCGTCAGGGGTGGTACCGGCGGTGACCGTAGGGGTGGTGTCGGCTCTGGCGTCGGGGGTGGAGCTGTCCGCCGGGTCCGGGGCGGCGGAGCCGGAACCGGAACCGGAGCAGGCGCTCAGGGCGAGGACGCCGCACAGGGTGAGTGCCGTCAGCACGCGCGGGAGGGCGGGACGGAGGCGGTGAGGCATCGGGCGGGGCTCCTGTCGGGGGGCGGGGATGGGCGGGCACTGCTGCCGTACGCGCGCACGCCCATGATGCTGCCCCAGCGCCCCAGCGCCCCGACGCACCGCGCCCTGGGCCGCCCTCGTCGGTGCGCGGCCGGGCGGCGGGACGGGCGACGCGGTCTCCGTGGGTGATCTCGGCGGGCGGACGGCAAGCGGTCCGTTGTGATCCGGCTCACGGACGCACGCGCGCGCCTGCGGGAGAAGGCGTTCGGCGTGCCCGTGGACATGGGCGACGCGATGGCCCTGACGCCGGAACCGGGCGCGACGGCCGAACAGTTGCGCGGCTGCGGACGGCGAACGTGAGCCGGGGCCAGGACCCGGGGCCAGGACTCCGGGGTCGGTCGAGCGGATTCCCTAGGGGGTGGTTCAGGGTGGGTCTCCACCCCTGGGCCCTGTTCGCCGGACCGTCGCTGGGTCTACCGTCCCTTGCGTGGCGATGTTTCGACTTCAAGGCAGCAAGGTGCTGGCCGTCGAGATGACCGGGGACGCCGTGAAGGCGAAGAACGGCTCGATGGTGGCCTACGACGGCCAGATGGCCTTCAAGAAGCTCAGCGGCGGCGGTGAGGGCATACGCGGGATGGTCACCCGACGGCTCACCGGCGAGCAGATGACCATGATGGAGGTGCGCGGCCAGGGCAGCTGCTGGTTCGCGGACCGGGCCTCCGAGATCAATCTCGTCAGTCTCCAGGGCGACACCCTGTACGTGGAGTCGAGCAACCTGCTGGCGACCGACGCCGGCCTGCGCACGGGCACGTCGTTCACGGGCCTGCGCGGCGCGACCCAGGGCAACGGCCTGTTCACGACGACCGTCGAGGGACACGGCCAGGCGGCGATCACCTCGGACGGCCCGGCCGTGCTGTTGCGGGTGAGTCGGCAGTACCCGCTGACCGTCGACCCGGGCGCGTATGTGGCGCACCAGGGGAATCTCCGGCAGTCCTTCCAGTCCGGGGTGACCTTCCGCACCCTGCTCGGCGAGGGCGGCGGCGAAGCCTTCCAGATCCGCTTCGAGGGCGACGGCCTGGTCTACGTCCAGCCCAGCGAGCGGAACACGATCGCGGGGGATGTGTGAGATGACCTTCCGTGAGATCAACTCCAAGATGATCGAGGCGACCGTGACCCCGGGCGGGCGGCTGTTCAGCCAGCGCGGCGCGATGCTCGCCTACCGGGGCGAGGTGAGCTTCACGCCCAGCATGGCGGGCGGCCAGGGCGGCGTCAGGTCGATGATCGGGCGCCGGGTGGCCGGCGAGGACACCCCGCTGATGACCGTCGAGGGCAACGGCACGGTGCTGTTCGGGCACGGCGGGCACCACATCCAGGTGATCGGCCTCGCGGGCGACACCCTGTACGTGGAGGCGGACCGGCTGCTCGCCTTCGAGGGCACCCTCCAGCAGGGCACGATGTTCCTCGGCGCGCAGGGCGGCGTCATGGGCATGGTCCGTGGCCAGGTCTCCGGCCAGGGCCTGTTCACCACCACCCTGAAGGGCCACGGCGCGGTCGCCGTCATGGCCCACGGCGGGGTCTTCGAGATCCCCATCACCCCGCAGCGCCCGGTCCATGTCGACCCGCAGGCGTACGTCGCCCACCACGGCGACGTACGCAACAAGCTCTCGACCGCCCTCGGCTGGCGGGACATGGTGGGCCGTGGCTCCGGCGAGGCGTTCCAGCTGGAGCTGAGCGGCAACGGCGCGGTGTATGTGCAGGCATCGGAGGACAAGCTGTGACCGCCTACCCGGGTGCGGGTCCCGTCGTGCACGACCCCATGACCCTGCCGGTCGACGACAACGTCAACGCGTACACCTTCTGCGTGGAGCTGAAGGGCTCCCAGTGGTTTCTCCAGAAGGGGAAGATGATCGCGTACTACGGCGCGATCGAGTTCAACGGGATCGGGCACGGCCGGTTGGATCGGCTGGTGCGGACCTCGTTCCATTCGCCACTGCACGCCTCGGACTGGGTGGTGGCGGAGGGCAGCGGCAAGATGCTCCTCGCCGACCGGGCCTTCGATGTGAATTCGTTCGACCTCGAAGACGGCAATCTGACCATTCGCTCCGGCAATCTGCTCGCTTTTCAGCCAACTCTCGCTCTGAAGCAGTCGATCGTGCCGGGCTTTCTGACCCTGATCGGATCGGGAAAGTTCGTGGCCGCTTCGAACGGCCCGGTGGTGTTCATGGAACCCCCGATCCGGGTGGACCCGCAGGCCCTCGTCGGCTGGGCCGACTGCCCCTCGCCGTGCCATCACTACGACCACGGCTACATGACAGGTCTGATGGGCGGTCTACGTGCGATGACGGGCCTGGGCGGAGCCTCCGGGGAGGAGCACCAGTTCGAGTTCGTGGGGGCCGGCACGGTCCTGCTCCAGTCGTCCGAGGCCCTGATGGCCGAGCAGACCACGGGGGCGGTCCCGCACCAGGCGGGGGTGCCCGGCGGCGGGGCGCCCGGCGGCCACGGCGGGCCCGGAGCGCAAGGCGGGGCACCGCGCCTTCCCGGACAGCTCGGAGACCTCCAGCGTCGCTTCGGGCTGTGAGCGGTAGTCTGCGGAGTGTGACATCGAACGCGTGCGCACCGTCACACCACCCCCACTAGTTCGCCTTTCAACTTTTTAGGTAGACTTCATTCATGGAGACCGAGACGGCCACGCGCTGGCTGACCGACACGGAGCAGTGTGCCTGGCGCACCCATCTGGAGGTCAACAAGCTGTTGACGTACCAGCTGGAAAGGGACCTGCACCCGTTCGGCCTGACGATGAACGACTACGAGATCCTGGTGAATCTCTCCGAGTCCGAGGATCTGCGGATGCGGATGAGCGATCTCGCCTCCGCCACCCTCCAGTCCAAGAGCCGCCTCTCGCACCAGATCACCCGCATGGAGAACCAGCAGCTGGTGCGCCGGGAGAACTGCGAGTCCGACCGCCGGGGGCTGTACGCGGTCCTCACCGACCGCGGCATGGAGATCATGCGCAAGGTCGCCCCGCATCATGTGGCCTCCGTCCGCAGACACTTCATCGACCTGCTGCCCCCCGAGTCCCTGACCGAACTGGAAAAGTCCCTCAAACCGATCGCGGACCATCTACGGGGCCAGCGCGGACGCCCCTGACCACCCCTCGCCCCTGACCACCCCCCGGGCGTGGCAGCCAACCGGCTTTCCCAGTGGCAGCCCACTGGGCGTCCCTAGGCGAGCGGCAGGCGGAGTGTGAAGAGGGCTCCGCCCGCCGGGGCCGTCGCCACGGTGAGCGTGCCGCCGTGGCGTACGGCGACATCGCGGGCGATGGCCAGGCCCAGCCCGGCGCCGCCGTCGTCGCGGCTGCGGGCGTCGTCGAGCCGGACGAACCGCTCGAAGATCCGCTCCCGGTCCGCCTCCGGCACCCCGTCCCCGTCATCGGCGACCTCCACCACGGCCCGGTCGCCGACCCCGCGGACGGTGACCGTGACCTCGCTGCGGGCGTGCCGCCGCCCGTTGTCCAGCAGATTGCCGAGCACCCGCTCCAGCTGGCTCCGCGACCCGGCGACCTCGACCGGCTCGACCGGCTCGACCGGCTCCTGTGCCATCACCCGCACCCCGGGGCGATCCGCCGCGGCCTCCTGGGCCAGCGCCGCCAGATCCACCCGCGCGTCCAGCGGACGCTCCCCCGCGTCGAGCCGGGCGAGCAGCAGCAGATCGGCGGCCAGATGCTGCAGCCGTACGGTGTCCGCGACCGCGCCCGGTACGTCCAGCAGCTCGGGATGGGCGGCGCCCACCTCCAGCTGGGTACGGAGGGAGGCGATCGGGCTGCGCAGTTCGTGCGAGGCGTCGGCGACGAAGCGGCGCTGCCGGTCCACGGAGGTCTCCAGCGCGGCCAGCGTCTCGTTGGTGGTGCGGGCGAGACGGGCGATCTCGTCGTGGGTGTCGGGCTCCGGCACCCGCCGGGTCAGATCCTCCGAAGCGGTGATCTCGGCCATCTCCCGCCGAATGCCCTCAACGGGCCGAAGCGCCCGCCGCGTCACCAGCCAGGTGACACCCCCGACGATCCCCAGCAACAGCGGGAACCCGACCAGCATGACCTTCAGCGCGGTGTCGACGGCGCTCTGCTCGGTCGCCAGCGGCGCTCCGGCGAACACGGTGAAGGTGCCCTGGCCGGGCACATCGACCTCGACACGCGCGAAGCGGTAGTCCCCGGACCGGCCGTCGATGGTGGCGGAGCCGTTGGACAACGGCGCAGCGTCCCCGATCTCGCCGGGCCCGAGCGTGCTGCCACTCCCGCTGTCGTCATCGCCGACGTCCTCGGCCTCGGTGTCGTCGTCATCGTCGTCGCCGTCTCCGGCCGTGGGCGTGGGGGACGGTTCGGGGCCGGGCCGCACCTGGCCGGTGGCGGTGCCGCTGATCCGCTCCAGGCCGTCGGTCGCCGCGACCAGCGTGCCGTCGGCCGACAGCACCTGCACCGGCTCGTCCTGGTCGTCCAGTTGCAGATCGCGGTACGGCACTCCGCCGGCGAGGTCGGCGGCGACCGTACGGGCGTTGCGCTCGGCGTCCGCACCGGCCTGACCGGTCAGATTCGCGTACAGCGAGAACAGCACGGCGGCCCCGGCGGCGACCAGCGCGACCGCGACGACCAGGGTGGCGCCGAGCGTCGCCCGCGCCCGTACGGAGGCGAACGGACGGCTCACCTCGGCGCCTCCAGCCGGTACCCGGCGCCCCGCACGGTCCGGATCAGCCCGGCGCCGAGCTTGCGGCGCAGGGCGCTGATGTACACCTCGACGATGTTCGGGTCCCCGTCGTAGGCGAAGTCCCACACGTGTTCGAGGATCTCGGCCTTGGAGACGACGTGCCCCCGGCGCAGCACCAGCTGCTCCAGCACGGCGAACTCCTTCGCGGTCAGCGCGATCTCGTCCCCCTCGGTGCCGCGCAGCACCCGCCGGGCGCCGGTGTCGATCGTCAGCTCCCCGATGGTGTGCACCGGGGAGGCACCCTTGGCCTGCGCCCGGCGGCGCAGCAGCGCGCGGACCCGGGCGACCAGGACGACGTAGGAGAACGGCTTGGTGAGGTAGTCGTCGGCGCCGGTGTCCAGCCCTTCGGCCTCGTCGTACTCGCCGTCCTTGGCGGTCAGCATCAGGATCGGCACGTCGTGGCCGGCGGCCCGCAGGGTGGCGCAGACCCGGTAGCCGTTCATGCCGGGCAGCATGATGTCCAGCACGATCAGGTCGTACGGGGTCTGGGTCGCCCGGTGCAGGCCCTCCAGGCCGTCGTGGACGACGTCCACGGCGTAGCCCTCCGCCGTCAGGCCCTTGGCCAGGGACAGCGCGAGTCGTTTCTCGTCCTCGACGATCAGCAGCCGCATGCGCACCAGGTTCGCAGACCGAAGCTGAAGTGATCTTCAGGTGCCTTCAGCGTGGCTTCAGGTGGCTCCCGGCACCTTGGTGGACGTCGGAACGAACCGACGCCCAGCTCAGCTACGGGGAGGAACCTCAATGAAGCGCAACATCGTCATCGCCGCGCTGACCGCGACGGCCGTGATCGGCGGCGGGGCCACGCTGGCCTTCGCGGGCAGCGGCGACGGCAGCTCACCGGCACCGTCGACGACGACCTCGCCCGCGTCGTCGGTCACCCTGCCGGCGGAGGACGACGACGACCGCGACGACGACGGTACGGAGGCGAAGGTCACGGCGGCGCAGGCGATCGAGGCGGCGCTGAAGGAACGGCCGGGCACGGCGGTGTCGGCCGACCTCGACCACGAGGACGACGACGACGGCCCCGCCGGCCTGCACTGGGAGGTGGACGTCCTGGGCAAGGGCGACACCTCGTACACGGTGTACGTCGACCCGTCCTCGGGACAGATCCTGGACAGCCGGAGCGGCGTGGACGACGACGATGACGCCGAGGAGCGAAAGGCCGCGCAGGACGCCGGTGTGACCGCCGCCGAGGCCGCGACCGCCGCCGCCGCGAAGGGCTTCGTGACATCCATCGACCTGGACGACGACGACCGCACGGTCGCATGGGACGTAGAGGTATCAGACCCCAAGGGCACGGAATCCGACTGGACCGTGAACCCGAAGTCGGGAACGGTGACGGCGGACCGGGCGGACGAGGACGCCTCGGACCGGGCTGACGACGATGGCTCGGACCAGGCTGACGACGACTCGGCGGACGACTCCTCCGACGACGCCTCGGACGACCACGGGGACGACGACTGACGGAAATGCGCGGCGGGGCGACGGGGGCGGCGATCCAAGAGATTTCGCCCCCGCCGCCCATACCCATTCCCTCCCCCAGGGGGCTCCGCCCCCTCCCCCCTCATCGGCCAAAGGGCCTCGTCCTCAAACGCCGGACAGGCTGAAAGCGCCACCCCGCAAGAGAGAACCACCGAAGACGGGTCTGGTCAGAAAACAGACCCACCACGCGAAGGGGATCACGGACCCGCACGGGCGAGCGGCTGAGAAAAGCGGGCTACGCAGGCACCACAAAAACACAGGCCGACACCAAGTCAACACCAACCCGACCCCCAACCCGCACGGGCAGGCGCGCGGGAAAGAACGCGGGACGCCGGGCACAGCAGGAGCACGCGGCTGCCCCCGAGGCGACGGTGAGGTGGTCACCAACCCGCACGGGCAGACGGGCGGGAAAACGCAGAACGCGGGGCGCGGCAAAACACGGGCCGACACCGAGGCAACGCCAACCCGACCCCCAACCCGCACGGGCGGGCGGGTGGGAAAGAACGCGAAATGCCGGGCACGGCAAAACGCGGGGCTGGCGCCGAAGCGACCGCGAGGTGGTCACCGACCCGCACGGGCGGGTGGGTGGGTGGGAAAGAGCGCGAGACGCCGGGCACGGCAAACGTGGGGCCGGCGCCGAGGCGACCGTGAGGTGGTCATCGAGTCGCACGGGCGGGTGGGTGGGAAAAGGCGCCCAACGCCCCGCACCACCCCATCGACCTACGGCCTCCCCCCAGCAACCCCCCGCACCAACTCATCCGCCGCCCCATAAGGATCCACCTCCCCCGCCACAACCCTCTCCGCGAGCGCGACCAACCGCCGATCCCCCCGCAGATCAGCAATCCGCTCCCGAAGCGCCGCGACGGCAATCGCCTCCACCTCATGAGCCGCGCGGACCCGCCGCCGCTCGGTCAGCACCCCCCGCTCCTCCATCCACGCCCGGTGCTTCTCCAGCGCCTCGACGACCTCGTCCACGCCCTGCGACCGCGAGGCGACCGTCTTGATGATCGGGGGCCGCCAGTCACCGGGCCCCCGGGCCTCGCCCAGGCCCAGCATGTGGTTCAGCTCGCGCGCGGTCACGTCGGCCCCGTCCCGGTCGGCCTTGTTGACGACGTACACGTCCCCGATCTCCAGGATCCCGGCCTTCGCGGCCTGCACACCGTCCCCCATGCCCGGGGCCAGCATGACCACCGAGGTGTCGGCCTGGGACGCGATCTCGACCTCGGACTGGCCGACCCCGACCGTCTCGACCAGGATCACCTCGCAGCCCGCCGCGTCCAGCACCCGGATGGCCTGCGGGGCGGACCGGGCGAGCCCGCCGAGATGGCCCCGGGTGGCCATGGAGCGGATGTAGACGCCGGGGTCGGAGGCATGGTCGGCCATCCGGATCCGGTCGCCGAGCAGCGCGCCGCCGGAGAACGGCGACGACGGGTCCACGGCCAGCACCCCCACCCGCTTCCCCCGCCCCCGGTACGCGCTCACCAGCGCCGACGTCGAGGTCGACTTCCCGACCCCCGGCGACCCGGTGATGCCGACGACGTACGCCCCGCCGGTGAGCGGAGCGAGCGCCGCCATGACCTCGCGGAGCTGCGGGGACGCCCCCTCCACCAGGGAGATCAGCCGGGCGACGGCACGCGGCCGGCCTTCCCGCGCCTGGGCCACCAGCGTGGGGACGTCCTGCATCTCAGCTCCGTTCGGAGGAACCCGGTGACGACGTGGCGATGACGCAGCGGCATCCGGACCGACCGGTCAGCCCTTGGCCACCCGCACGATCAGAGCGTCCCCCTGCCCCCCGCCACCGCACAGCGCCGCCGCGCCGATACCGCCGCCCCGGCGCTTCAGCTCCAGCGCCAGATGGAGCACCAGCCGGGCGCCGGACATGCCGATCGGGTGCCCCAGGGCGATGGCGCCGCCGTTGACATTCACCTTTTCCGGGGACACCCCGAGGTCCTTCGTTGACTGGAGGGCGACGGCGGCGAACGCCTCGTTGATCTCGATGAGGTCCAGGTCCCCGGCGTCGATGCCCTCCTTCTTCAGGGCGTGCGCGAGGGCGTTGGACGGCTGGGACTGGAGGGAGTTGTCCGGGCCCGCCACATTGCCGTGGGCGCCGATCTCGGCGATCCAGTCCAGGCCCAGCTCCAGCGCCTTCGCCTTGCTCATGACGACGACGGCCGCGGCACCGTCGGAGATCTGCGAGGCGGTGCCCGCGGTGATCGTGCCGTCCTTGCTGAACGCCGGGCGCAGCTTGGCCAGCGTCTCGACCGTGGTATCGGCGCGGATGCCCTCGTCCTTGCTGAACAGCACCGGGTCGCCCTTGCGCTGCGGGATCTCCACCGGCGTGATCTCGGCCTCGAACAGGCCGTTCTTCTGGGCGGCGGCGGCGCGCTGGTGGCTGCGGGCGGCGATCTCGTCCTGCTCGGCGCGGCCGAGGCCCAGGCGCGTGTTGTGCTTCTCCGTGGACTCGCCCATGGGGATGTTCTCCCACGGGTCGGTCAGCCCGTCGTACGCCATGGCGTCGAGCATCTCGATCGCGCCGTACTTGTAGCCCTCGCGGGACTTGGGCAGCAGGTGCGGGGCGTTGGTCATGGACTCCTGGCCGCCCGCGACGACGATGTCGAACTCGCCGGCCCGGATCAGCTGGTCGGCCAGCGCGATGGCGTCGAGGCCGGACAGACAGACCTTGTTGATGGTGAGCGCCGGGACGCTCATCGGGATGCCCGCCTTGACGGCCGCTTGGCGGGCCGGGATCTGGCCGGCGCCGGCCGTGAGCACCTGGCCCATGATCACGTACTGCACCTGGTCGCCACCGATCCCCGCACGGTCCAGGGCGGCCTTGATCGCGAAGCCGCCGAGGTCGGCTCCGGAGAAGGACTTCAGCGAACCCAGCAGCCGTCCCATGGGCGTGCGCGCGCCCGCGACGATCACCGAGCCGGTCGTACCGGAATTTCCAGAAGACATGAGCTGCGATCCCCTTACCGGCCTGCACCAGGCCGAGGACTGTGAACGAGGGTTTACTTCGAGCGTACTGAGCGGTACGCGGGAACGTCATCGGGCCGTCGGTGTGATCGCGCGCACGTTGCGTAACCGGCGCGGTGGCGCTCCACTGAAACCATGCTGACGCGCATCGACCACATCGGGATCGCTTGTCATGACCTCGACGCGACTGTCGAGTTCTACAAGAACACCTACGGCTTCGAGGTCTTCCACACCGAGATCAACGAGGAGCAGGGCGTCCGCGAGGCCATGCTGAAGATCAACGAGACCTCGGACGGCGGCGCCTCCTACCTCCAGCTGCTGGAGCCGACCCGCGCGGACTCGGCCGTGGGCAAGTGGCTCGCGAAGAACGGGGAGGGCGTGCATCACATCGCGTTCGGCACGGCGGACGTCGACGCCGACGCCGACGCGATCCGGCAGCAGGGGGTCCGGGTGCTGTACGACGAGCCCCGGCGCGGCTCCATGGGGTCCCGGATCACGTTTCTGCATCCCAAGGATTGTCATGGCGTACTGACAGAACTGGTCACTTCGGCGCCTGTTGAGTCCCCTGAGCACTGACCCACGTACATAGGGGCCGGTAGGGTTGGGTGCGGTCGCCGCTTCGGCATGGGCGATCGGGGTCCTGCCGTCCGCCTGTGGCGTTGGGATCCGTGCCGGGGTCCGGGTTTCGGGGGTCGAGCGCCGGGGCAGCAGCCCAGGCTCCGCCGTTGATCTGACACCATTCCCCGGGGGCCTCGTCCGCAGGACGGACGGAGCCCGTACGGAGAGACTTGCGACCAGGGGACGGATGGGACCGCGCAGTGCGGGGCTACGAGAGCCAGGAGCGAGAGCCGGCGGCTGACGTCGACCACCTCTCTCGGTTCGAGGCCGAGATGAAGCGGCTGAAGACCGAGCGGGAAAAGGCGATCCAGCACGCCGAGGACCTCGGCTACCAGGTCGAGGTGCTGCGCGCCAAGCTGCACGAGGCGCGGCGCACCATCATGTCCCGGCCGGCCTACGACGGGGCCGATCTCGGCTACCAGGCCGATCAGTTGCTGCGCAACGCGCAGCTTCAGGCCGATCAGCTGCGCGCGGACGCCGAGCGCGAGCTGAGCCAGGCGCGGGCGCAGACCCAGCGGATCCTCCAGGAGCACGCCGAGCACTCGGCCCGGCTCCAGGCGGAGCTGCACCAGGAGGCGGTGGCCCGGCGCCAGCAGCTCGACCAGGAGCTGTCCGAGCGCCGGCAGAACGTCGAGTCGCACGTCAACGAGAACGTGGCGTGGGCCGAGCAGCTGCGGGCCCGCAGCGAGTCGCAGGCCCGCCGGCTCCTGGACGAGTCCCGCGCCGAGGCCGAGAAGGCCATGGCCGGCGCCCGCGCCGAGGCCGAGCGGCTGACCGGCGAGGCCCGGCAGCGGCTGCGCGAGGACGCCGAGGCGGCCCGTACGGAGGCCGAGCAGCTGATGCGCCGGGCCCGCACGGACGCCGAGCGGATGCTGAACGCGGCATCGGCCCAGGCCCAGGATGCCACCGACCGCGCCGAGCAGCTGCGCTCGTCCACGGCGACCGAGTCCGACTCCGCCCGGCGCCAGGCGCAGGAGCTGGGCCGGGCCGCCGAGCAGCGGATGACCGAGGCCGGGGAGGCGCTGCGCAAGGCGCAGTCCGAGGCGGAGAAGGTGCTCGGCGAGGCCAAGGAGGCCGCCGCGAAGGCCCTCTCCGGCGCCGAGGCGGCCAATGAGCAGCGGGCGCGTACGGCCAAGGAGCAGGTGGCCCGGCTGGTCAGCGAGGCCACCAAGGAGGCCGAGGCGACGAAGGCGGAGGCCGAGCAGTCCGTCGCCGACGCCCGCGCGGAGGCCGAGAAGCTGGTCGCGGAGGCCGCCGAGAAGGCTCGTACGATCACCGCCGAGGAGAGCGCGACCCAGCTGTCCAAGGCGGCCAGGACCGCCGAGGACGTGCTCGACAAGGCGTCCGAGGAAGCCAAGCGGACCACCAAGGCCGCCGCCGAGGAGGCCGAGCGGATCCGCCGGGAGGCGGAGGCCGAGTCGGACCGGCTGCGGGCCGAGGCGCACGACCTGGCCGAGCAGCTCAAGGGCGCGGCGAAGGACGACACCAAGGAGTACCGCGCCAAGACCGTCGAACTCCAGGAGGAGGCGCGGCGGCTGCGCGGCGAGGCCGAGCAGCTGCGCGCGGACGCGGTCGCCGAGGGCGAGCGGATCCGGGCGGAGGCGCGGCGCGAGGCGGTCCAGCAGATCGAGGAGGCGGCCCGGTCCGCCGAGGAGCTGCTGGCCAAGGCCAAGGCGGACGCGGACGAGCTGCGCCGCAGCGCGACGGCGGACAGCGAGAAGGTCCGCACCGAGGCCATCGAGCGGGCGACCACGCTGCGCCGGCAGGCCGAGGAGACGCTGGAGCGCACTCGCCAGGAGGCCGAGCGGCATCGCACCGAGGTCGTCGAGCAGGCCGACGGCATCAAGGCGGACGCCGAGCGCGACGCGCGCGAGCTGCACGAGGAGACCGAGCGCGCGATAGAGGCCCGCCGCGCGGAGGCCGCCGAGGAGCTGTCCCGGCTGCACGCGGAGGCCGAGCAGCGGCTCGCCGCCGCCGAGCAGGCCCTGGCCGAGGCCCGCGAGGAGGCGTCGCGGATCCGCCGGGAGGCCGCCGAGGAGAGCGAGCGGCTGCGCGCCGAGGCCGCCGAGCGCACCCGTGCCCTCCAGCAGCAGGCCGAGGCCGAGGCAGGCCGGCTGCGCGACGAGGCCGCGGCGGACGCGTCCGCCTCCCGGGCCGAGGGCGAGTCCGTCGCCGTACGGCTGCGGTCGGAGGCGGCGGCCGAGGCGGAGCGGCTGAGGGCGGAGGCGCAGGACACCGCGGACCGGGTGCGCGGTGAGGCGCAGGCCGCCGCCGAGCGCCTCGGCGCGGAGGCGTCGGAGACGCTGGCCGCCGCGCAGGAGGAGGCCACCCGGCGCCGCCGCGAGGCCGACGAGCATCTCGGCACCGCACGCCAGGAGGCGGACCAGGAGCGCGAGCGGGCCCGCGAGCAGAGCGAGGAACTGCTGGCCGCGGCGCGCAGGCGCGTCGAGGAGGCGCAGGCCGAGGCGGTGCGGCTGGTCGAGGAGGCGGACCGGCGGGCCACCGAGCTGGTGTCGGCCGCCGACCTCCACGCCCAGCAGGTACGGGACTCGGTCGCCGGGCTGCACGAGCAGGCGCAGGAGGAGATCGCGGGGCTGCGTTCGGCCGCCGAGCACTCCGCGGAGCGCACCCGCAGGGAGGCCGGCGAGGAGTCCGACCGGGTCCGCGCCGACGCCTACGCCGAGCGGGACCGGGCCTCGCAGGACGCGAACCGGGTGGTGCGCCAGGCGAACGAGGAGTCGGAGGCCGCCAAGGCGCTCGCGGAGCGCACGGTGGGCGACGCCATCGCCGAGTCGGAGCGGCTGCGCGGGGAGGCCGCCGAGCACGCCCAGCGGGCGCGTACACAGGCGTCGGACACCATCGCGCAGTCCGAGCAGGACGCCTCGCGCACCCGGGCGGAGGCCCGGGAGGACGCCAACCGGATCCGTTCGGACGCGGCGGCGCAGTCGGACACCCTGATCACCGAGAGCCGCAAGGAGGCCGAGCGGCTCACCAACGAGACGGTCGCGGAGAGCGACCGGGTGCGCGGCGAGACCCGCCAGGCCGCGGACAAACTCCTCGCCGACGCCTCCGCCGAGGCCGAGCGGCTCACCACGGAGACCGCCGCGGAGAGCGACCGGGTGCGCGGCGAGTCCCGCCGGGCCGCCGACAAACTCCTCGCGGACGCCTCCGGTGAGGCCGAGCGGCTGCGGGCCGAGGCCGCCGAGACGGTGGGCAGCGCGCAGCAGCACGCCGAGCGGGTCCGCGCCGAGTCGGAGCGGCTCGAGCAGCGGACCGCCGCCGAGGCGGAGCGGCTGACGTCGGCCGCGCGCGAGGAGGCCGACCGGACGCTCGACGGGGCCCGCAAGGACGCCAACAAGCGGCGTTCGGAGGCGGCCGAGCAGGTGGACACGCTCATCACGGAGACCGCGGCCGAGGCGGACAAGCTGCTGATGGAGGCTCAGCAGCAGGCGCAGAAGACCACCGCCGACGCCGAGGCGCAGGCCGACTCCATGGTCGGCGCGGCCCGCAGCGAGGCGGAGCGGCTGGTCTCCGAGGCGACCATCGAGGGCAATCAGACGGTGGAGAAGGCCCGTACGGACGCGGACGAACTGCTCGTCGGCACCCGACGGGACGCGACCGCCATCAGGGAGCGGGCGGAGGAGCTGCGCGACCGGATCACCTCGGAGATCGAGGAGTTGCACGAGCGGGCCCGGCGTGAGGCGTCCGAGACCATGAAGTCGACCGGCGACCGCTGCGACGCGCTCATCAAGGCGTCCGAGGAGCAGTTGACGAAGGCTCAGGCCAAGGCCAAGGAGCTGGTCACGGAGGCCAACTCCGAGGCGGGCAAGGTCCGGATCGCCGCCGTGAAGAAGGCGGAGGGCCTGCTGAAGGAGGCCGAGCTGAAGAAGGCCTCGCTGATCAAGGAGGCCGAGGAGCTGAAGGTGGAGGCGATCCGCGAGGCCCGGCGCACGGTCGAGGAGGGCCGGCGCGAGCTGGAGGTGCTGGTGCGCCGCCGCGAGGACATCAACGCCGAGATCTCCCGGGTGCAGGATGTGCTGGAGGCGCTGGAGTCGTTCGAGACACCGGTGACCGGCAAGGATTCCGTCAAGGCCGGTGCCACGGTCGGCGCCCCACGATCGGGTGGCAAGTCGGCGGACGGGTAGCGGACGCCGGGCGGCGCTGCCCGGGTCCGGTCACCGGGCTCGGGCGGTGGGTGATCGACGCAGGTGAACGGGGGCGGTTGCCCGGGCCTCGGCGGGGCATGGGAGAGTGTCCGTGCCTTCGACAGGCGCCGCTCGGGCCCGCGCGCACGGCGTGGTCCGCCGGTCCGGCGCTTGCGCGGGGCACCGACTTCCGTGTCTGCTGGGGCCTTTGACTATGTCTCTGGCAGGGACTCTGGCAAGTTGTCTGACGGTTGGCCACCCAAAAGGGGTGTCATTCTCCAGATCAAACACGCATCCGCTCGATGACACACCGCTTCGGCCCCTAGGATTCCCCCTATCACCTCACCGGTCTCTTTCGACAGGAACCCCATGAGCGACACTTCCCCCTACGGCTTCGAGCTTGTGCGGCGTGGGTACGACCGCGCTCAGGTGGACGAACGTATCTCCAAGCTCGTCTCCGACCGAGACAGCGCTCTCGCCCGCATCACCGCTCTGGAGAAGCGCATCGAGGAACTCCACCTCGAGACGCAGAACGCCCAGGCCCAGGTGAGCGACGCGGAGCCGTCGTACGCCGGGCTCGGCGCCCGCGTCGAGAAGATCCTCCGCCTTGCCGAGGAGGAGGCGAAGGATCTGCGTGAGGAGGCCCGGCGCGCGGCGGAGCAGCACCGCGAACTCGCCGAGTCGGCCGCCCAGCAGGTGCGCAACGACGCGGAGTCCTTCGCCGCGGAGCGCAAGGCCAAGTCCGAGGACGAGGGCGTCCGGATCGTCGAGAAGGCCAAGAGCGACGCCTCGCAGCTGCGCTCGGAGGCCCAGAAGGACGCGCAGTCCAAGCGGGAGGAGGCGGACGCCCTCTTCGAGGAGACCCGCGCCAAGGCCGCGCAGGCCGCCGCCGACTTCGAGACCAACCTGGCCAAGCGGCGCGAGCAGTCCGAGCGGGACCTGGCCTCGCGTCAGCAGAAGGCGGAGAAGCGTCTCGCGGAGATCGAGCACCGGGCGGAGCAGCTGCGCCTGGAGGCGGAGAAGCTGCGCACCGACGCCGAGCGCCGCGCCCGCCAGACGGTGGAGACCGCGCAGCGCCAGGCCGAGGACATCGTGGCCGACGCCAACGCCAAGGCCGACCGGATCCGTTCGGAATCCGAGCGCGAGCTGGCCGCCCTCACCAACCGCCGCGACTCCATCAACGCGCAGCTCACGAACGTCCGCGAGATGCTCGCGACGCTCACCGGCGCCGCGGTGGCCGCGGCCAGCGCCCCGGCCGACGAAGAGCCGATCTCCCGTGGCGTCCCGGCCCAGCAGTCCCGTTAAGTCCGGGTAACTCCCGGTTGGTACTGGTGGGTACCGGTACGTCTTGGTAACGATCCGCGTACAACAGCTGAACACCCGCGCATCACGGCAAAGCCCTCTGTCCTACCAGTGGCAGAGGGCTTTGCCACGGTCTAGCGTTGGCCCATGATCGAGCTTGAGGGGCTGACGAAACGGTACGGCGACAAGATCGCGGTCAATGACCTCACCTTCCAGGTGCGGCCGGGCATCGTCACGGGGTTCCTCGGTCCGAACGGTGCCGGCAAGTCGACGACGATGCGGATGATGCTCGGCCTGGACCGTCCCACCGCGGGCGATGTACGGATCGACGGACAGCACTACGACCGGTTGAGGGATCCACTGAAGGCGATCGGCGCGCTGCTGGACGCCAAGGCGATGCACGGCGGGCGCAGCGCCTTCAACCATCTGCTGTGCCTGGCGCAGAGCAATGGCATCCCGCGCAGCCGGGTCACCGAGGTACTGGACACGGTGGGCCTGACGGCGGTGGCGAAGAAGAAGGCCAAGGGGTTCTCGCTGGGCATGGGCCAGCGCCTCGGCATCGCGGGCGCGCTGCTGGGCGATCCGCGGATCCTGATGTTCGACGAGCCGGTCAACGGGCTCGACCCCGAGGGCATCCACTGGATCCGCAATCTGATGAAATCGCTGGCCGGCCAGGGGCGTACGGTCTTCGTCTCCTCGCATCTGATGAGCGAGATGGCGCTGACCGCCGACCATCTGGTGGTGATCGGCCAGGGCCGGCTGCTGGCGGACACGTCGATGGCGGACTTCATCGCGCAGAACTCGCGCAGTTACGTCCGGATCCGCACCCCGCACCGCGAGCGGCTGCTCGACGCGCTGCACGGCAGCGGGATCACGGTGGCGGAGAACGGCAACGGGACGCTGGAGGTCGAGGGCGGTCAGGCGGAGCGGATCGGTGAGCTGGCGGCGCAGCACCAGATCGTGCTGCATGAGCTGAGCCCGCAGCGGGCCTCACTTGAAGAAGCGTTCATGCAGCTGACGGCGGATTCGGTCGAATACCACGCCCATGACGGCACCCCGGCGACCGCCCCCGTCCCACAGCAGCAGCAGTGGGGCCAGGGGTGGAACGGCGGCGACGGGAAGAGGGGCGCCTGATCATGGCGGCGACACAGGTCATCCAGTCCGAGTGGACCAAGATCCGGTCGGTGGCGTCCACGGTGTGGACACTCGCCCTCGCCGTGGTGGTCACCATCGGGCTCGGCATGCTCATCTCCGCGCTCACCAAGAGCCAGTACGACAAACTCACCGAGACCGAGCGGCTCTCCTTCGATCCGACGTTCATCAGCTTCGCCGGGATGAGTCTCGGGCAGCTGGCGCTGATCGTGTTCGGGGTACTGGTGGTCTCCAACGAGTACTCGACCGGCATGATCCGCACCTCGCTGGCCGCTGTTCCGCAGCGCGGCACCCTGCTCTTCAGCAAGGTCGCGGTCGCCACCGCGCTCGCCCTGGTCGTCGGGATGGTGACCAGCTTCATCACCTTCTTCCTCGGCCAGCTCATGCTCGGCGACCTGAAGGCGTCGATCGGCGACCCGGGCGTGCTGCGCGCGGTCATCGGCGGCGGCCTCTACATGACCCTCATCGCGATGTTCTCGATGGGCGTCGCCGCGATGCTGCGCTCACCGATGCTGTCCCTGGGCATCCTGATGCCGTTCTTCTTCCTGATCTCCACCATCCTGGGTGCCGTCAGCGCCACCAAGACGGTCGGCCAGTACCTCCCCGACCAGGCCGGCAGCAAGATCATGCAGGTCGTCACCCCGATCAACGACGACACGCCCTACGGCCCCTGGGGCGGGCTCGCGATCATGGTGGCCTGGGTGGCGGCGGCGCTGCTGGGGGGTTATGTGCTGCTGAAGCGGAGGGATGCGTAGGTACCGGGACGCGCGGGAACGTCGACCGGCACAGGTCTGCCGTAACGTTTTGCTCGGTCTTGGCCGGAACCGGTGGAGCCCGGATATCCTCCTAACCCTTACGGGGGGCGTGTGCCCCGCTGTCCTGAGCCATTTTGTGGGTGCGGAGCATGATCGAAGCAGTCGGCCTGACCAAGCGCTACGGCGACAAGACCGCTGTGTACAACCTGTCCTTCCAGGTCCGTCCGGGCACGGTCACCGGCTTCCTCGGGCCCAACGGCTCGGGCAAGTCGACCACGATGCGGATGATCCTCGGCCTGGACAACCCGACGTCGGGTCATGTGACCATCGGCGGTCATCCCTACCGCAAGCTGCCCAACGCGCCCCGGCAGGTCGGTGCCCTGCTGGACGCCAAGGCGGTGCACGGCGGCCGGTCGGCCCGCAACCATCTGCTGAGCCTCGCCCAGCTCTCCGGCATCCCGGCCCGCCGGGTCGACGAGGTACTCGGCGTGGTCGGCCTCCAGGACGTCGCCACCCGGCGTTCCAAGGGCTTCTCCCTCGGCATGGGCCAGCGCCTGGGCATCGCCGGAGCACTGCTCGGCGACCCCCAGGTGCTGCTCTTCGACGAGCCGGTCAACGGCCTCGATCCCGAGGGCATCCTCTGGGTCCGCAACCTGATGAAATCGCTCGCCGCCGAGGGCCGTACGGTCTTCGTCTCCTCGCATCTGATGAGCGAGATGGCGCTGACCGCCGACCACCTCGTCGTGATCGGCCGTGGCCAGCTGCTGGCCGACATGAGCGTGCAGGACTTCATCGCCGCGAACTCCGCCGGGTTCGCCCGGGTCCGCACCCCCGACACCGATCCCCAGCTGCGCGAGAAGCTGGCGTCCGCGCTCGCCGAGGCCGGCGGCCATGTGCTGCCCGAGCCGGACGGCGCGCTGCGGGTGACCGGGCTGCAGCTGCCGCGGATCAGTGACATCGCCCATGACAGCGACGTACGGCTGTGGGAGCTGTCCCCGCACCAGGCGTCGCTGGAGGAGGCGTACATGCGGATGACGGCGGGCGCCGTCGACTACCGCTCCACCACCGACCAGAAGTCCGGCCTCCAGCAGCAGCTGCCGCCGGGTGTCCAGCCGCCGCCCCCGGTCCCGGGCCAGGGCCAGCCGGGCTGGTACGCGCCCCCGCCGCCGCACCAGGGCGGCCAGCCGTTCGCGATACGGCCGCCGGGCGCGCCCGCGCAGGGGGTCAACCCGTACCTCCAGCAGCCCCCGGCCCCGCAGCAGGCCCCGGCGCCGGTTCCGCAGCCCGCTCCCGCCGCGCCGGCCACCTCGCAGACGCCCGCGCCCGCTCCCGCCGCGCCGGCCACCTCGCAGACGCCCGCGCCCGCGCCCGCCGCGCCGGGCGCCCCGCAGACGCCTGCACCCGCGCCCGCTGCCGCTGCCCCCGCCGCCGCCCCGGCCCCCTCCGACCCCACCAAGCCCGAGGACCCCCGATGAGCACGCCCCAGCCCCCTCTGCCGCAGGCCGCGCCCGGAGTCGCGTACCCGGGCTACACCTCGCCGATCCCCGTGGTCCGTACGCACCTCGGGCACGCGGTCGCCTCGGAGTGGACGAAGATCAAGTCGGTCCGCTCCACGATCTGGACGCTCGGTGTCTTCGTGGTGCTGGTCGTCGGCATCGGCCTGCTGACCGCGCTGATCGTCAGCAGCAACACCACCGAGGCCGATCTGGGCGGCGAGAGCCCGCTCGCCCTCGGTTTCTTCGGGCTGCTGCTCGGCTGCATGTGCATCATCACCCTGGGTGTGCTGACCACCGCCTCCGAGTACGGCACGGGCATGATCCGTACCACGATGACCGCCTGCCCCACCCGCGGCCGGGTGCTGGCGGCGAAGTCGATCGTGTTCTTCGCGCTGGCCTTCGTGGTGACCCTGGTGTCGGTCGGATTCGTCGCGATCGTGCAGAGTTCCCTGCTGACGGGGGCCCGGGAGCCGACCGCCCAGGAGTGGCTCAAGGCCACCGTCGGCATCTCGCTCTACATCGCGCTGCTCGGGCTGCTCTCGCTGATCATCGGCTCGATCATCCGGCACTCGGCGGGCGCCATCACCATCATGATCGCCGCCGTGCTGGCGCCGCTGGTGATCGCGCTGTTCATGTTCTCCTCGTCACTGGAGCCCATCCGCGACGCGCTGTTCGAGTACTCGATCCCGAACCAGCTCTCCATCTTCTACGCCAACTCCCTCAGCGAGTCCGGCCCCTCCGGCTGGGACCCGCTGTGGATCATCATCGGCGTCACCGCCGCCGCCTTCGCCGGCGCGTACGCGCTGCTGGAGCGGCGGGACGTGTAGGACCGGCGGCCGGGAGGGCGTCGGAGGCGGCGAGGCGCTAGAACTTCGGCGCGTTTCTGGACCGCTGCACCCGTGTGGTGCGGCGGTCCCGCGCGTTCCAGCACGCCTTGTGCCAGTGCCGCCGGTCGTCCACCCCTGAGTGGTCGGGCCAGACGACGACATGCGGGACACCGTCGGGGATCAGCTGATCGCACCCCGGACAGCGGTACGACTTGCCCTGCGCGCTCGCCCCGGCCACATGCCGGACGTTCCACTCCTCGCCCTGCCAGCGCACCGAGGACTGCCAGCCGCCGTAGCGCCCGGGGCCGTCGTCCCCGGCGCCGTCGGCGGAGGGGTCGGCACCCTTCGGGCCCTTGGGTCGGTTGCGACGCGGGGACACGGAACACCTCACGGGGCTATACAGGGAGCAGGGTCCGGCTCAAGCCTACGCGGCGCGGACCGGGGTACGCGGAGCACCGAAGACCCGCAAGTCCCCCACGGTCTCCCCGCATTCTCCCGACTATCCGCATATCTCTTCGCCAGGCCGTGACCTCGGCACGTGTCAGACGGTTATGCCGGGTGGGGGAGCTCCGCGTCGGAGCCGAGGAAGCAGGAAGACATGCGCGTTGGAACATTCGTGTTGGCGGCCCAGTTCCCGGGTCAGGGCCAGGCGGAGGCGCTGCATCGCGCGGTCCGCTCGGCCGAGGTCGCCGAGGAGGCCGGTCTCGACTCGGTCTGGCTGGCCGAGCACCACTTCGTGCCGTACGGCGTCTGCCCGTCGGCCGTCACCCTGGCCGCGCTGATACTGGGCCGCACCCAGCGCATCCGGGTCGGTACGGCGGTCAGCGTGCTGCCCACCACCCACCCCGTCTCTCTCGGCGAGCAGGCCGCGCTGCTGCATGTGACGAGCGGCGGCCGCTTCTCCCTCGGCGTCGGGCGCGGCGGACCCTGGGTGGACCTGGAGGTCTTCGGCGCGGGTCTGGAGGCGTACGAGAAGGGGTACCCGGAATCACTCGATCTGCTGGCCCGCTGGCTGAGCGAGCCGTCGGTCGACGCGTGCGGCGAGCGCTACGCCTTCCGTGAGGTGACCGTCGTCCCGAGACCGTCGCAGGCGCTGCCGTGCGCCCCGGGTCCCGAGCTGCTGGTCGCGTGCACCTCGCCGGGGAGCGTGCGGATGGCCGCCGAGCGGGGGCTGCCGATGCTGCTCGGCATGCATATCGGCGACGAGGAGAAGGCCGAGATGGTGACCCTGTGGCGCGGTTGCGCGCGGGCCGCCGGACGCGGTGAGGAGGAGGTCCGGGGCGCGGGCCATGTCTCCGCGGGCGTCTGCCAGATCGCCGACCGGCACACGGACGCGCAGGAGACGCTGCTGAAGTCGATGCCGGGCTGGCTGAAGCAGGGGCTCGACGCCCATATGACGGTCGACGGCCGGGAGCGGCGGATGCGCGATCCGCTGGCGTACACCGAACTGCTGTGCGGGCTGCACCCGGTGGGCACCCCCCGGCTGTGCGCCGACCGGCTCGCGGCGACCGGCGAGCGGACCGGCATCTCCCGCTTCGCCCTGCTCGTCGAGGGCTCGGGAGACCTGGCGGCAACGGAGGAGAACGTACGACGACTGGGCACCGAGGTACTGGCCCAGCTGGGGTGAGCGATGGGTGGGCGATGGGTGGGCGATGGGTGGGCGGGGGGGCTGCCGGGCGGGGGCGGTCGCGCAGGGGGTGCCGGGCAGCGGGGGGCCCGGGGCGGGGCGACGGGGTCGGGCGCGACATGGGCTTGGGCTGGGCAACGGACTCGGGCAGGGCTCGGTGCCAGGCTCGGGCCTGGTTCGGTCCAGGGGCTCGACGCCCTCCGCATCTGGCGCGGCGAACCAGCGCGCGGGCCCGGGACACCGGTCCGGCCTTTGGGCTCAGGACACGGGCCCGGGGTACGGGACCGGGGTACAGGCCAAAGAGACGGCCCGGCGTACGGACTCGGGGCACGGGCCGACGCACGGGCCAAGGAGACTGGCCCGGGACACCGGCCCGGCGTACGGGCCGGGACGCGGACCGGGAGACGCACCCGGCGTACAAGACTCAAGAGACGGGCCCGGCGCACTGACTCAGGAAACAGGCCCGGGACACGGCCCCGGCGTACGGACTCAGGACACGGCCCGGCGTACAGGCCCGGCGTACGGCCCGACTCACGGCCCCGGCGGACGGATCCGCCACGGATCGCTCACCGCGAGATGCTCCCCGCCGCCCGCGACCCGCTCTCCGTTCCTCGCGAGGCACCGCCCCCTAAGACGTGCCCCAAAACCCCCACAAGGCACCGCCCCGCAAGGTGCCCTCCCAGCGAATGCCCCACAGGAAGTGCCCCGCGCGGTGTGACCCCACAGGGAGTGCCCCGCAGGGCACCGCCCCGCGAGGCTCTCCCCGGCAAGGCGCTCCCCCGCGAGGCGCCGCCGCGCGGCGGCGCCCGTCGCCGGGTAACCTGCCGCTCCGGTACTGATCGCACCTCCCGCGTCCGGAGCGGCAAGCAAAGGCCCGAGCCGACTCAGCAGTCCCGGAGTTCCGAGGACTGGTTGAGCAGCTGACCACGGATCGACGTGAAGCGGGCCAGCCTGTCGTCCGCCGAGGCGTCCAGCGGGAACACCGCCACCCGGTGGCAGTTCTGGAAGGCCAGCCGCACACCGAAGTGCCGCTGGAGCGCACCGCGGATCGCGTCACTCGCGAGCGCACGCAGCAACTGACCGCGTGCCTGCTCGTCCGGCGGGGGCGTCTGGTTGTCGGCGAAGTGACCGCCGTCCACCTTCAGCTGGGCCACCAGGGAGCTGACCATCTCCCACGCGTAAGGCAGGGAGGTCCGGACGCAGTCGACGAAGGCTGCTTCGTCGACCTCGCCTCGCTCGGCCTGTTCGAGTAGGGCCGGTGAGACGTCGAGCGACATGGGTTCTCCTCTCGCACCCCCGACGAGCAGGGGTTGCCGGACAGAAATGGGAGGGCGACGCCGAACACGGTGCGTACACAGCTCGCGACCTCCCGTTCATACCGTAGGCAACTGTTCGGAGTGGCACCAGGCGAATAGGCACACCCGGTGGACGCTTTACGCGCACAATCGGCCAGGGACGAACAGGAGTGATCTAACAGAACTCGGGCAGTGTCCCGGGCGGCCCGGGGCGTGCGGGATGGACGGGCCCCGGGCGAATCGCGCGGACCCGTGCGGGTCGAGTAGCGTTGCCGACCATGCGTCTCGTCATCGCCCGCTGCTCGGTCGACTACGCCGGCCGGCTCACCGCCCATCTGCCCACCGCACCCCGTCTGATCCTGGTGAAGGCGGACGGCAGCGTCTCGATCCATGCGGACGACCGCGCCTACAAGCCGCTCAACTGGATGTCGCCGCCGTGCACGCTGAAGGAGGGCAGCGGCGACGAGGACGGCGTCTGGACGGTCGTCAACAAGGGCGGTGAGAAGCTGATCATCACCATGGAGGAGATCCTCCACGACTCGTCGCACGAACTCGGCCTCGATCCCGGCCTGATCAAGGATGGCGTGGAAGCACACCTCCAGGAACTCCTCGCCGACCGGATCGAGACCCTCGGCGACGGCTACACCCTGATCCGCCGTGAGTACATGACCGCCATCGGCCCGGTCGACATCCTGTGCCGTGACGCCGACGGCCGGACGGTCGCGGTGGAGATCAAGCGGCGCGGCGAGATCGACGGCGTCGAGCAGCTGACCCGCTATCTGGAACTCCTCAACCGCGACCCCCATCTCGCGCCGGTCCGCGGTGTCTTCGCCGCGCAGGAGATCAAGCCGCAGGCCCGGGTCCTCGCCACGGACCGCGGCATCGGCTGCCAGGTCCTGGACTACAACGCCCTGCGGGGCATCGAGGACGACAAACTGCGGCTGTTCTGATCTACGGGACGTCAGATCCCGGAGACCGACGCATCGCCCGGCGTTCCCTCTCCGGTCGCCTCGGACCCCCCGGAGCCTTCGGTCGGCTGCGGGGCGCTCACCGTCGTGCTGGGGGCGGGCCCGCTCGCCGAGTCGGACGTGGTGGGGCCCGTCGGGGTGTCGGACGGCGGTTCCGGGGTGTCGGTGGGCGACTCTGACGGCGATTCCGACTCCGATTCCGAATCCGTGGGTGTGGGCGACGTCGACGGCGAGTTGGACGACGGCGAGGACGACGGCCGGTCCGAGTTCGAGGTCGACGGGCGCGGTGAGTTCTGGCTCGGCGAAGGCGAAGGCGACGTACCGCCGCTGCCCTGTGTGCCGCTCGGCTCGTCCGACGGCTCGCCGGTGCCGGCCGTGGCGGCCGGTGTCGGGTCGTCCGTCGTGCCGAGTGTGCCGTCGGGGCCGGGGTCGGTGTGCCGGGGGGTCGCCGAGCCGGTGCCGCTGTCGTCCGACGTGTCGGCGCCCAGGTTGTCGTCGCCGATGTCCTGGCTCGCGGACGGGTTGACGCCGACCTGGTCGGCCGGCGGATCGCCCTCGCTGCTGGAGGTGGCGCCGAGGGTGACGACCGTACCGAGCACGGCGGCCAGCAGGGCGCCCGCTCCGGCGGCCACCAGGTTGCGCCGGGCGAAGCCGCGCAGTCCGCCGCGGGCCTTGCGGGAGCCGGGGCCGCTGCGGTGGGTCACCAGCGTGCCGTCGTCCAGCCGCTGCAACGGCGGGAACTCGCCGAGCCCGGTCGGCACCGGGCCGGGCGGGAACGCCGGCTCCGCGGAGCGGGCCCCGGGCACCGCCTCCCCCACGGTGGCGCCGAGGGCCAGGACGCCGACGCCCGGCGTGGTGCCCGCGCGGTCGTCGACGAGGGCCAGCGCCCGGCGTCCGGAGACCGTGCCACGCTTGTCGGCGAGCGCCGCGCGCAGGCCGATGGACGTCTCCAGTTCCGTACGGGCCCGGTCCAGCCGTCCGCCGCACAGGGCGAGGACGCCCAGCTCATGGTGGAAGTAGGCCTGGTCCGCGACCTCGCCGGAGAGCCGGGACGCCTCGCCGCCCGCGCGCAGCGCCCGTTCCCAGGCGCTCCAGTGCAGTCCCGCGGCGAACGCGGGTGCCGCCGTACGGGCCAGCCGCACGACGACGCTCTCCGCGCCCTCCTCCGGCGCGGTGGTGAGCGGCACCAGCACGCCGAGCGCGGCGAGCAGCGCGTCGGCCTCGGCGCACACGCGTTCCGGGGTCACGGAGGGGTGTCCGGCCCACCAGGCGTAGTGCCGGGCGGCGGTGAGGGCCTGGGCCTCGATGTCGTCGGCGTAGTCGGCGGCCGCCAGCTGGGTCAGGACCCCGGCCGCCAGCCGGTAGCGGGGGCCCGCCGGGGAGACCAGGGCGCAGCTCAGCAGCTCGCCGAGAGCGGCGTCCGCGTGGGTGTCGCCGACCAGCGCGGGCAGATGCGCCTGGTGCGGCACCTCGCCGTCGAGTGCGACCGCGAACCGCAGGGTGGCGCGGGCGGCGGGGCTCAGCCGCGAGGCGAGCAGCGCGGCGGGGGCGGCACCCTCGCCCAGCGAAGGCAGCGGGATCTCGTCGAAGACCGGGGCGCCGGGTACGGCGTCGAAGGGCGGGGCGGGGAGTTCGGGCAGTCCGGGCAGTTCCTGGAAGACGCCGAACTCGTCGAGGGCGTCAGCGCCGGCCCGCAGCCGGTCGCGCTGCCGCAGCAGGGCGCCGGCCTGCACGAACCGCAGCGGCAGGCCCTCGGACTCGAACCACAGGTCGCCGGCCCAGTTGGCCTCCTCCTCGGTGAGCGGCCGGCCGACGGCCCGGGCCAGCAGATCCAGTCCACCGGCCCGGTCGAGGCCGCTGAGGACGACCTCCTCCACGGCGGACCCGGCGGACGGCGCGGCGATCTCCGGGGTCGCGGCGAACACGAAGGCGCACTCGGGGGTGGCGTCGAGGAGTTCATCGAGCGCGGTGCCGCCGAACTCGATGTCGTCGACGGCCACGACCGCGCCCACCTCGGCGAGCAGCGCGCGCAGTTCGTCGCCGTCGGGCCGGTACCGGGGCGCTTCGTGGACGGCGTAGAAGAGGTCGTGGAGCAGGTCGTCGGGGCTGCGGCCGACGCCGCTGAGCCGGACCACGCCGTCGGGCGCGAGGTCGGCGCAGTCGCCGGCGACCAGGTCGAGCAGCCGGGTGCGGCCGGAGCCGCCGGGGCCGGTGAGGCGTACCGAACGGCCCCGAGCGAGCAGCCGTACGAGCCGGTCGCGCTCCCCCTGGCGGCCCAGCAACGGCAGCTCGGGCCGGGCGGGGCCGGGTGGCACGGGCGGGGCGGCGGCGCGGGCGGCCGCGGCGCGGGCCTCGGCGCCGAGCTTGCCGGGCCGGGCCGGACGTTCGCCGGGCGGGCAGATCTCGATCTCGCTGCCGTCGACGGGGTTGACGGTGAGCAGCAGTTCGCCGGTGACGAGCTGTGTCGTACGGGCCAGAGCGGGTGTGTGCTGGCCGAAGTCCTGGGCGAGGGAGTCCCGGGGCGGGCGCGGGCGCGGCGGCTCGCCGTCGCCTTCGTGGCCGTGGCCCTCGGGTCCCCGGTTGATCGGGTCCATCGGTTTCAAGCCCCCCAAAAGCGTCGTGGCGTGGGCCCCTCCCGGCCTGCTGCACACTGCGCTGTCGCTTCTGGTCCGGTGCCCGCTTCAGGGTGTTCGGGCGGCGGGCATTCGAACCGTAAACCTTTGCACAGTATCTACGACAGCCCGGGGTACCGGGCCGTCCGACAGGTCACGGTCTCGTGAGAATTGTGTGCGTCGCACGGGTTTCCGCGCGTGCGTCCCACCCGTCCTGCGGTCTGCACCACAGGCCGTCACGGTGCGCCCGTGCCCTGCCGGGTCATACGCGGGGCAGTGACTCCACCCCGATGCCGCCCTCGATGGCGAGGATCCGGTGCAGCCGGGTGGCGACCAGCAGGCGTTTCATCTGCGGCGGTACGTCGCGCAGCACCAGGCGTCGGCCGCAGCGTCCGGCCCGCCGGTGCGCCCCCATGATCACTCCGAGTCCGGTGGCGTCCCAGGAGTCCAGTTCGGACAGGTCCAGGATGAGATCGCCGACGCCGTCGTCGACCGCTGTGTGCAGGGCCGTTCGGGCGTCCGCCGCGCTGCGGACGTCGAGGCGGCCCCCGACGACCAGCTCGGCGTGGTCGCCCCTGATGTGCATATGCGCTCCCCGTGATGCGTCGTGTTGCTTCGCGGTGGTGATGTCCGATGCGATGGTGATGTGCGGTGTGCGTTGCCATATGTATTGCGATGTGCGTCGACGCAACCTCTGACTGCGCTGGGCGCTCCCTGGTTGCCGTCTGTGAGCGAACCGATACCGAATTCACCCCGAGGTGTGATGCCCCAGGGGTTTGTGCGGCTGATCGGCCGCGTGTGCGGGCTCAGTGGCTGTAGAAGCCCTGCCCGCTCTTGCGCCCGATGTCACCGGCGTCCACCATCCGGCGCATCAGCTCCGGCGGGGCGAACTTCTCGTCCTGGGTCTCGGTGTAGATGTTGCTGGTGGCGTGCAGCAGGATGTCGACGCCGGTGAGGTCGGCCGTGGCGAGCGGGCCCATGGCGTGGCCGAAGCCCAGTTTGCAGGCCAGGTCGATGTCCTCGGCGGTGGCGACGCCCGACTCGCAGAGCTTGGCGGCCTCGACGACCAGCGCGGAGATGAGCCGGGTGGTCACGAAGCCGGCCACGTCCCGGTTGACGACGATGCAGGTCTTGCCGGTGGACTCGGCGAACTCCCGCGCGATGGCGAGGGTTTCGTCACCGGTCTTGTGGCCGCGCACCAGTTCGCACAGCTTCATCATCGGTACCGGCGAGAAGAAGTGGACGCCGACGACCCGTTCGGGGCGGTCGGTGACCGCCGCGATCTTGGTGATCGGGATGGCGGAGGTGTTGGACGCGAGGATCGCGTCGTCCTTCACCAGTCGGTCCAGGGTGCGGAAGATGTCATGCTTGACGTCGAGCTTCTCGAACACGGCCTCGATGACAACGTCCGCGTCGGCGGCGGCTTCCAGGTCGGTGGTCGTGGTGATCCGGGCGAGCGCGGCGTCGGCGTCGTGCGCCTCCAGCTTCCCTTTGGCGACGAACTTCTCCAGCGACGCCTCGATGCCGTCGGTGCCCCGCCGCAGCGCGTCCCCGGTGATGTCACGCAGGACGACGTCCCAGCCCGCCTGCGCGGAGACCTGGGCGATGCCGGAACCCATGAGGCCGGCCCCGATGACGGCGAGCTTCCGTGCCACTGTGCGACTCCCCTGATACACGCTGTCGTTGTGTCCCTGGCCGGACCTTAGCGGGCGCAAGGGGCTGTGTGACCGCTTAGTAACGCGCGTCACGTCTCACATGACGGACATCACACCGACGGTGGTCCGACCATCACATCGACGGTTGTAGGGAGTTCGGATGAGCGGGTTGGCGGGGGCTGTCGGGCGGGGGTTCGGGGGGCCTTTGGGGCGGGGCGTGTGGGCTGCTGAGCCGGGGCGGGTTGGGGCCCGCGAGGCCGCGTGAGGTCCGGGGTGGGACGTGTGCGGGCCTCTCATGGGCGGGCGTTGATCTGACGGGCGGGCGGGGTGTGCCGTATGAGCATCCGTCCGGCACGCGGCGGTGGGCCGGCCCCGGCCATGCGCACACGCGTACGGCGGTCTGCCGGCCCGGCCACGCGCACACGCGTACGGCGATCTGCCGGCCCGGCCACGCGCACACGCGTACGGCGATCTGCTGCCCCCGGCCACACGCACACGTACGGCGTCTCCTGGCCCCCGGCCACCCGCACACACATACGGCGATCTGCCGCCCCCGGCCACACGCACACGTACGGCGTCTCCTGGCCCCCGGCCACCCGCACGCCCGGCCACCCGCACGCCCGGTCGCGCGGTCGCGCGGTCTCCGTACGGCGGCACCCGGGGCCCGCGCGGCGGTCACCTCGTCCAGCGCTCCGGGCGGGTGTCACGCCGGGCCGCGTACCGCGTGGGTGAGGACCCATCCTGGCCGACGGCCGACGGCCGACGGCCGGTGTGACGGCGTGGTGCGCGCGGGCGAGCCGCGATCAGTTCGGCAGCGGTTCGCCCGCGCGGGACGCCCTGTTCCGGGCCATGCCGCTGAGCCATCCGGCCCCCGACCCGCGGGAGGTGCCGTGACAGTCGGCACACGGGTCTCCCGGAGCGGCGGGGCGTAATTACGCTGGCCTCATGGTCAATCTGACGCGTATCTACACGAGGACCGGGGACAAGGGCACCACGAACCTCGGTGACATGAGCCGGGTCCCCAAGACCGACCCGCGCATCGCCGCGTACGCCGACGCCAACGAGGCGAACGCGGCGATCGGCACGGCGCTCGCGCTGGGCGCGCTGGACGAGGAGACGGCGGCGGTCCTCACCCGGGTCCAGAACGACCTGTTCGACGTGGGCGCGGACCTGTCGACGCCGGTGGTGGAGAAGCCCGAGTTCCCGCCGCTGCGGGTCGAGCAGTTCTACATCGACCGGCTGGAGGCGGACTGCGACCGCTTCAACGAGCGGGTGCAGAAGCTGCGCTCCTTCATCCTGCCGGGCGGCACGGCGGGCGCGGCGCTGCTGCATCAGGCGTGCACGGTGGTCCGGCGGGCGGAGCGGTCGACGTGGACGGCACTGGAGAGTCACGGCGAGACGATGAATCCGCTCACCGCGACCTATCTCAACCGGCTGTCCGACCTGCTGTTCATTCTGGCCCGGGTGGCGAACAAGGACGTGGGGGATGTGCTGTGGGTGCCGGGTGGGGAGCGGTGACACCCGGGTAGGGCCCGGCCGGGTGCCGGGTCCCGCCGGCCCGGCCCTGAGCCGTGCAGCCGCCCGGCCGTCGCCGCTCAGTACCGGGCATGCTCCTTCTCCGAGGGCTCCGCCGGTGCCTTCTTCGGCCAGATCGCGTACGTGAGGGCGATCAGGCCGTGGATGCCGGCCACCCGCAGGGCCGCCCACTGGAAGCTGCGCAGCGACGAGGTGTCGCCGCCGTCCCCGACGTACCAGATCGCGGCCTGGAGCAGGGCGCAGGCGACCGCCACCGCGACGACGGTACGGATCCACAGCTTGCCTTCGTGAACGGCTCGGGCCATGCCGTAACCCGGCGGCTTGGGCGGGCGGGGCGCCCCGGCGAAGCGGTGGGCGGCGTGGCCGTCCAGCCACTTGATGGTGTAGTGGCCGTACGCCACGGTGAACCCGATGTACAGGGCCGCGATGCCGTGTTTCCAGCTCGGCTCGGCGCCGCCGCGCAGGTCGATCGCCGCCACGACGAACAGCACGACCTCCAGCAGCGGCTCGCAGAGCAGCAGCGCCACGCTGGTGCGCTGCCACCGCAGCAGATAGCGGGCGGCGAGGCCCAGGGCCAGCAGAACCCAGAACGCGACCTCGCAGGCGATGATCAGGGCGACGATCACGGAATGCTCCCTTCGTTCACCCTTCAAGGCTCCCGTCGGCCCCGCCGCGATACGTCGTCGCCGGTGAGGAAGTCGCCGTACATCGAAAGATGCAGTCGCGGCCCCTTCCCTGGGATCAGGCGTCCGGCCGTCCGGCCGTGTTGGATGGGTGCATGGCCGCCCGACTGTCCCGCCTGCCCCGCCCGCACCGCTTCGATGTGCGGATCGCCCTCGCCGGGCTGATCGGCGGGGTCGCGCTGGCCGCCGTGGGGCTCGGAACGCGGCCCAAGGGCGGGATGGGCGTCCTGTTCGACGGACCGTGGCCGCTGCTGGTGCCGCTGGTGGTGATATGCGGCGCGGAGGTGCTGCGGCGGACCGCCCCGGCCGTCGCGCTGCCGGTCGCGACCCTCGCGCTGCTGGCGGACCAGTTCACCCAGGGCAGCCTGGTCACGATCGTGATGTTCACGGATGTGATGTACGCGGCGGTCCTGTACGGCACGCCCGGCGCCGCCCGCCGGATCCCGCGGATCACCGGCATGCTGTCGGTGCTAGCGACGATCGTGCCGTTCGCGCTGTGGCGGGTCCCGGAGGCGCTGCTGATCGGCGTGGCCACCGGCATCGTCGCGTTCGGGCCCGCGTCGACCGGGCTGATCGTGCGCAATCACCGCGAGGCCGCCGACACCGCCCGGCTTCGCGCGGAGCAGACCGCGCTGCTGGCCGAGATGGACCGGACACAGGCGGTGACCGCCGAGCGGGCCCGGGTCGCCCGTGAGCTGCACGACATGGTCGCCAACCATCTCTCGGCCATCGCCATCCACTCCAGCGCGGCCCTCTCCCTGGACAACCCGGACACCTCCCGCGACGCCCTCGGGGTGATCCGGGAGAACAGCGTGCTGGGGCTCGCGGAGATGCGCCGGCTGATCGGCATCCTGCGCGACGACAGCGGCGACGGCGCCGACCGGGAGCCCTCCGCCGCGCCCACCCTGGACGGTCTGGACGCCCTGATCGGCGCGGCCCGCGCCAACGGCCTGGACGCCACGCTGGCCGCCGGCCACCGGGAGCAGCTGCCCGCGCCGGTCGAGATGGCGGCGTACCGGATCGTCCAGGAGTCGCTGACCAACGCGCTCAAGCATGCCGGGCCGGGCCCGGTCGCCGTCACCCTGGACCTGCGCGACGGGTCTCTCGCCGTCACGGTGACCAGTCCCTACGGCGACCGGGACGGGCCGCGCGCCCCCGGGTCCGGGGCCGGTCTGGTCGGGATGCGGGAGCGGGCGACGCTGCTGCACGGCACGTTCGGGGCCGGACCCGAGGACGCGCCGCAGGGCAAGATCTGGGCCGTACGCGCGTGTCTGCCCGTAGCCGAAGGAGAGTCCGAATGATCCGAGTGCTGGTCGCCGAGGACCAGTCCGCCGTGCGCGCCGGGCTGGTGCTGATCCTGCGCAGCGCGCCCGACATCGAGGTGGTCGGCGAGGCGGCGGACGGCGAGCGGGCGGTGGCGCTGGCCCGGGAACTGCGGCCGGATCTGGTGCTGATGGACATTCAGATGCCGCGTCTGGACGGGGTGTCGGCGACCCGGACGGTGGTGGGCGAGGGGGTCGCGGATGTCCTCGTACTGACCACTTTCGATCTGGACGAGTATGTCTTCGGGGCGCTGCGCGCGGGAGCGTCGGGCTTTCTGCTGAAGAACACCGAGGCACGGGATCTGCTGGAGGCGGTACGGACGGTGGCGCGCGGCGAGGGTCTGATCGCGCCGGCCGTGACGCGCCGTCTGATCGCGGAGTTCGCGGCGAAGCCGGTGAAGCGGCCGGGCACCGATCCGGCCGTCCTGGAGGCGCTCACCCGGCGCGAGCGCGAGGTGCTGTCCGCGCTCGGCGAGGGACTGTCCAACGCGGACATCGCGGCCCGCCTCGACATGGCGGAGGCGACGGTGAAGACGCACGTCAGCCGACTGCTGGGCAAGCTGGAGCTGCGCAGCCGGGTGCAAGCTGCGGTGCTGGCGCAGGAGTTGGGGATCTGATCCCGGCGGGTTCCCGGGGAGCCTTTCGAGGAGCCCTCGGGGGCTCGTCGGGCGCTCCTCGGGGGCACAGCCGCCATACAGAACATCCTTGGGCAATGGTCCAGACCTATTGACCGGTGGTCCAGACCTTTCTATTCTCGCGTTCACTGCGCCATGCCCATGGCAAGGCGCGGGCACACTCCGGGCACACCCCGACAACTCCCAAGGAGGCGCTCGCAATGCGCTTCAGACACAAGGCGGCGGCAGGGCTCGCGGCCCTGCTGCTCCCGCTGGCGGGACTGGTGGGGCTCGCTTCCCCCGCCCAGGCCGCCACCTCGGCGACCGCCACGTTCAACAAGCCCCAGGACTGGGGCAGCGGCTTCGAGGGCAAGTGGACCGTCAAGAACACGGGCACCACCACCATCAGCTCCTGGACCGTCGAGTGGGACTTCCCCGCCGGCACCACCGTCGGCACCGGCTGGGACGCCGACATCACCGGCGCCAGCAACCACTGGACCGCCAAGAACAAGTCGTGGAACGGCACCCTGGCCCCCGGCGCCTCGGTCACCTTCGGCTTCAACGGCACCGGCCCCGGCGCCCCCTCCAACTGCAAGCTCAACGGCGCCAGTTGTGACGGCACCACGGTCCCCGGCGACAACCCGCCGACCGCCCCCGGCACCCCCACGACCTCCGGGGTCACCAACACCTCGGTGAACCTCGCCTGGAGTGCCGCCACCGACGACAACGGCGTCAAGAACTACGACATCCTGCGCGGTTCCACGGTGGTCGCCACGGTCACCGGCACCACCTACACCGACACCGGTCTGACCGCCGGTACGGACTACTCCTACACGATCCAGGCCCGGGACACCGCCGACCAGACCGGTCCGGTCAGCGGCGCGGCCTCGGTCCGCACCACCGGCGGTGACCCGCCCCCGCCGCCCGGCGAGATCAACCTGGGCTACTTCGCGGAGTGGGGCGTCTACGGGCGCAACTACCACGTGAAGAACCTGGACACCTCGGGCAGCGCCTCCAAGATCACCCACATCAACTACTCCTTCGGCAATGTCCAGAACGGACAGTGCACGATGGGTGACTCCTACGCGGCCATCGAGAAGTCGTACACCGCGGCCGACTCCGTCTCCGGTGTCGCCGACACCTGGGACCAGCCGCTGCGCGGCAACTTCAACCAGCTGCGCCAGCTGAAGGCCAAGTACCCGCACATCAAGATCCTGTGGTCCTTCGGCGGCTGGACCTGGTCCGGCGGCTTCACCCAGGCCGTGCAGAACCCGACCGCGTTCGCCGAGTCCTGCTACAACCTGGTCGAGGACCCGCGCTGGGCCGATGTCTTCGACGGCATCGACCTGGACTGGGAGTACCCGAACGCCTGCGGTCTGACCTGCGACACCTCCGGCCCCGCGGCCTTCAAGAACATGCAGCAGGCCATGCGTGCCCGGTTCGGCCCGAACAACCTGGTCACCGCCGCCATCACCGCTGACGCCTCCACCGGCGGCAAGATCGAGAAGGCCGACTACGCGGGCGGAGCCGTCTACTCCGACTGGCTCAACGTCATGACGTACGACTTCTTCGGCGCCTGGGCGGCGCAGGGCCCGACCGCCCCGCACTCCCCGCTCACCCCCTACCCGGGCATCCCGCAGCAGGGCTTCTCCTCCTCCGAGGCCATCGCCAAGCTGAAGGCCCAGGGCGTCCCGGCCAACAAGCTGCTCCTCGGCATCGGCTTCTACGGCCGCGGCTGGACCGGCGTCACCCAATCCGCGCCAGGCGGCACGGCCACCGGAGCGGCGACCGGCATCGAACCAGGCAACCAGGACTACAAGGTCCTGAAAACCACCTGCCCAGCCACCGGCACCGTGGGCGGAACGGCGTACGCGCACTGCGGTAACAACTGGTGGTCCTACGACACCCCGGCGACCATCGCGGGCAAGATGGCCTGGGCCAAGAGCCAGGGCCTGGGCGGCGCGTTCTTCTGGGAGTTCAGCGGAGACACCGCCAACGGCGAACTGGTGACCGCGATCAGCAACGGCCTCCAGTGACACCGATCCAGCTTCAGCAGCTGTAGTTCCAGCTACAGCTGTAGCTGAGGCTGAGGCTGAGGCTGAGGCTGTGGCTGTGGCTGTGGCTGCAACTAAGCGACATTGACGCGCTGACCGGGCGGGGCTGCCTCAAGCCACGCGAGAAATCCGGTCAGCGCGTCTTCGCTCATGGCGAGTTCGAGGCGCGTGCCCTGATGGAGACAGGTCAGGATCACCGCGTCGGACAGCAGTGCCAGTTCCTCCTCGCCCTCGGGCAGCCGGCGCCCGGCCACCTCGATCGAGGCGCGCTCCAGGACGCGGCGCGGACGGGGAGCGTAGGAGAAGACCCGGAACCACTCGATCCGGTCACCGTTGTAGCGGGCGATGCCGTACGCCCATCCCTTGCCGCTGGTGTCGCTCTGCTCGGGGACCCCCCAGCGCAGCGAACAGTCGAAGGTGCCGCCGGACCGCTGGATGAGTCTGCGGCGCAGACCGAAGACGAACAGCCCCACCACCACAAGGGCCACGACGATTCCGCACACAGTCAGAGCGAGGACCATCGGCACCGACCTCCTCGTCTCCTAGGTAACGGAACGGAAAAAACACCCATATCTGCCACAGCCGCGACCGGCACCGGATCACTCCGGTCCCAGCCGCGGCTGAGTGACGTCATGGCACGGGCGCTCTCCCAGATCTTAGTCGGCCCGGGAGGTGCCCCGGTCAGCGCGAGGGCGCCGCCCGCAGCCGGACCTCGGCACGCCGTTCGGCGGAGGCGTCGTCCCCCGACTTGGCGCGCTCCAGGGCCCGCTCGGCGCGCTGGACATCGATCTCGTCCGACAGTTCGGCGATCTCGGCCAGCAGCGACAGCTTGTCGTCCGCGAAGGAGATGAAACCGCCGTGCACCGCGGCGACGACCGTTCCCCCCTCACTCGTACGGATGGTCACCGGGCCCGACTCCAGCACACCGAGCAGCGGCTGGTGACCGGGCATGACGCCGATGTCGCCGGACGTGGTGCGCGCGACGACCAGCTTGGCCTCGCCGGACCAGACCTCTCGGTCGGCCGCGACCAGCGCGACATGCAGCTCAGCAGCCATGGAAGGCTCCTCGGGTCACCACCCGGCGTCCTGCCGGGTGTTGGGTCAATTCTAAGGGGAGTGAAAAGAGGGGCCGGACACACCCGGTACGGGCACGCCCCGCCCCTCTCGACTCACACGTAATTCACACGCAGCTCACGAGTGAACCGGCGTCAGGAGACGCCCAGGTCCTTCGCGTTCTTCTTCAGGTCCTCGATGCCACCGCACATGAAGAACGCCTGCTCCGGGAAGTGGTCGTACTCGCCGTCGCAGATCGCGTTGAAGGCCGCGATCGACTCGTCCAGCGGGACGTCCGACCCGTCGACGCCGGTGAACTGCTTGGCGGCGTGGGTGTTCTGGGACAGGAAACGCTCCACCCGGCGGGCGCGGTGGACAACGAGCTTGTCCTCCTCGCCCAGCTCGTCGATGCCGAGGATCGCGATGATGTCCTGGAGGTCCTTGTACTTCTGGAGGATGTTCTTGACGCGCATGGCGGCGTCGTAGTGCTCCTGCGCGATGTAGCGCGGGTCCAGGATCCGGGACGTGGAGTCCAGCGGGTCCACGGCCGGGTAGATGCCCTTCTCGGAGATCGGACGGGAGAGCACCGTCGTCGCGTCGAGGTGGGCGAAGGTGGTGGCCGGGGCCGGGTCGGTCAGGTCGTCCGCGGGGACGTAGATCGCCTGCATCGAGGTGATCGAGTGACCACGCGTCGAGGTGATCCGCTCCTGGAGCTGACCCATCTCGTCGGCCAGGTTCGGCTGGTAACCCACCGCGGACGGCATACGGCCGAGCAGCGTGGAGACCTCGGAACCGGCCTGGGTGAAGCGGAAGATGTTGTCGATGAAGAACAGCACGTCCTGCTTCTGCACATCGCGGAAGTACTCCGCCATGGTCAGACCGGCCAGTGCCACCCGCAGACGGGTGCCCGGGGGCTCGTCCATCTGGCCGAAGACCAGGGCGGTCTTGTCCAGCACGCCGGACTCTTCCATCTCCGCGATGAGGTCGTTGCCCTCACGGGTGCGCTCACCGACGCCCGCGAAGACGGAGACGCCCTCGTGGAGGTTGGCGACACGCATGATCATTTCCTGGATCAGCACGGTCTTGCCGACACCGGCACCACCGAACAGACCGATCTTGCCGCCCCGGACGTACGGGGTGAGAAGGTCGACGACCTTCAGACCGGTCTCGAACATCTCGGTCTTCGGCTCGAGCTGGTCGAACGCGGGGGCCTTGCGGTGGATGGACCAGCGCTCGCCCTCGTACTGCTCGTCGGCGTTGAGCACCTCACCGAGGGTGTTGAACACCTTGCCCTTGGTGAAGTCACCGACGGGGACGCTGATGCCCTTGCCGGTGTCGGTCACCGGGGCCTGGCGGACCAGACCGTCGGTGGGCTGCATCGAGATGGTGCGGACCAGGCCGTCACCCAGGTGCTGGGCGACCTCCAGGGTCAGCGTCTTCTTCGCGCCGGCGTTGGCCGGGTCGGCCACCTCGACGTGAAGGGCGTTGTAGATCTCCGGCATGGCGTCGACGGGGAACTCCACGTCGACGACCGGGCCGATGACCCGGGCGACGCGGCCCGTGGCAACGGCCGTCTCAACTGTCGTCGTCATTACCTGTCACTCCCCGCGGTCGCGTCGGCCAGGGCTGCGGTGCCACCGACGATCTCGCTGATTTCCTGGGTGATTTCGGCCTGTCGGGCCGCGTTGGCACGTCGGGAGAGCGCCGTGATGAGGTCTCCCGCGTTGTCGGTGGCCGACTTCATCGCGCGCCGCGTGGCGGCGTGCTTGGAGGCGGCCGACTGGAGCAGCGCGTTGTAGATACGGCTTTCCACGTAGCGCGGCAGCAGGGCGTCGAGGACGTCCTCCGCCGACGGCTCGAAGTCGTACAGCGGAAGGATCTCGCCCTTGGTGGACGTCTCCTCCGCGACCTCCTCAAGGCTGAGCGGCAGCAGACGGGAGTCGGCCGCCGACTGCGTCATCATCGAGACGAACTCGGTGTAGACGATGTGGATCTCGTCCACGCCGCCGTCCTCCGTGTCCCGCTCGATGGCCTCGATCAGCGGAACGGCGACCTTCTTCGCGTCCGCGTACGTGGGCTCGTCGGTGAAGCCCGACCACGACTCCGCGACCTTGCGCTCACGGAAGTTGTAGTGAGCCAGACCACGCCGACCGACGATGTACGTGTCGACCTGCCGGCCCTCGCGCTCCAGGCGCTCGGTCAGCTGCTCCGCCGCCTTGATGGCGTTGGAGTTGAAGGCACCGGCCAGACCGCGGTCGCTGGTCAGCAGCAGCACCGCGGACCGGGTGACCGTCTCGGCCTGGGTGGTCAGCGGGTGCTTGGTGTTCGACCCCGTGCCGACCGCCGTGACCGCACGCGTCAGTTCCTTCGCGTACGGGGTGGAGGCCGCCACCTTGCGCTGCGCCTTGACGACGCGCGAGGCGGCGATCATCTCCATCGCCTTGGTGATCTTCTTGGTCGCGGTGACGGATCGGATGCGACGCTTGTAGACCCGGAGCTGGGCTCCCATGAGTCAGGTCCCTTCCTTACGTCACTTGGCGGCGGACGGGGCGTCCTCGCCGAGCAGCTTGCCGTCCGAGGTCTCGAACTGCTTCTTGAACTCGGCCACCGCCTCGTCGATCGCCTGGATGGTGTCGTCCGACATCTTGCCGCCCTCCTTGATGGAGGTCATGAGGCCCTGCTCCTTGCGGTGCAGGTGCTCCAGCAGCTCCTTCTCGAAGCGTCGCACGTCGACGACCGGAACCTCGTCCATCTTGCCGTTGGTGCCGGCCCAGACGGAGACGACCTGGTCCTCGGTGGCCATCGGCTGGTACTGCGGCTGCTTGAGCAGCTCGACCAGCCGCTGACCGCGCTCCAGCTGCGACTTCGACGCGGCGTCCAGGTCGGAACCGAAGGCGGCGAACGCCTCCAGCTCACGGAACTGGGCGAGGTCCACGCGCAGCCGGCCGGAGACCTGGCGCATCGCCTTGTGCTGGGCGGAGCCACCGACCCGGGAGACGGAGATACCGACGTTCAGCGCGGGGCGCTGACCGGCGTTGAACAGGTCCGACTCCAGGAAGCACTGTCCGTCGGTGATGGAGATGACGTTGGTCGGGATGAACGCCGAGACGTCGTTGGCCTTGGTCTCGACGATCGGCAGACCGGTCATCGAGCCGGCGCCCTCGTCGTCGGAGAGCTTCGCGCAGCGCTCCAGCAGCCGGGAGTGCAGGTAGAAGACGTCGCCGGGGTAGGCCTCACGGCCCGGCGGGCGGCGCAGCAGCAGGGACACGGCGCGGTAGGCGTCGGCCTGCTTCGAGAGGTCGTCGAAGATGATCAGGACGTGCTTGCCCTGGTACATCCAGTGCTGGCCGATGGCCGAGCCGGTGTACGGCGCCAGGTACTTGAAGCCGGCCGGGTCGGACGCCGGGGCGGCGACGATGGTGGTGTACTCCAGCGCGCCGGCGTCTTCCAGGGCGCCCCGCACGGAGGCGATGGTCGAGCCCTTCTGCCCGATGGCGACGTAGACGCAGCGGACCTGCTTCTTGGGGTCGCCCGAGCGCCAGTTGTCGCGCTGGTTGATGATCGTGTCGATGGCCAGGGCGGTCTTGCCGGTCTGGCGGTCACCGATGATCAGCTGGCGCTGGCCGCGGCCGATCGGGGTCATCGCGTCGACGGCCTTGTAGCCGGTCTCCATCGGCTCGTGCACCGACTTGCGCTGCATGACCGTGGGGGCCTGCAGCTCAAGGGCGCGGCGGCCGTCGGTGTCGATCTCGCCGAGGCCGTCGATCGGGTTGCCGAGCGGGTCGACAACGCGGCCGAGGTAGCCCTCGCCGACGGCGACGGACAGCACCTCACCGGTGCGCTGCACCGGCTGGCCCTCCTCGATGCCGCTGAACTCACCGAGGACGACGGCACCGATCTCGCGCTCTTCCAGGTTGAGCGCGAGGCCGAGGGTGCCGTCCTCGAACTTCAGCAGTTCGTTGGCCATGGCCGAGGGAAGGCCCTCGATCTTCGCGATACCGTCGCCGGCAACGGTGACCGTACCGACCTCCTCGCGCGAGGCCGCGTCCGGCTGGTACGACTGGACGAAAGTCTCCAGTGCGTCCCGGATCTCCTCCGGCCGGATCGTGAGCTCCGCCATCTGGGTTCCCTGCTCTCCTTGTTGGGCCCGAAGTTTCACTTGGGGGGATGGGGACTCCCCCCTGAAAGAGGTGAATCCTCTGCACGGCCCAACATGGGCCGTAGGTGCGTGGTGCGTGTTCAGTTGCGGCGGTGGGTCAGCCCGCCAGGCGGCGGGCGGCGTCCTCGATACGGTCCGCGATGGAGCCGTTGATGACGTCGTCACCGATCTGCACCCGCATCCCGCCGACGACCTCGGGGTCGACGTCGAGGTTGAGGTGCATCTGGCGGCCGTAGAGCCCCGCCAGGGCCCGGCCCAGTCGCTGCTTCTGCTGATCGCTCAGCGGCACCGCCGAGGTGACGACGGCGACCATCCGGTTCCGCCGCTCGGCGGCGAGCTTGGACAGGTGTTCAAGCCCTGCCTCCAGGCTACGTCCCCGCGGCGCGGTCACCAGACGCGTCACCAGCCGCCGGGTCACGGCGTCCGCCCGGCCGCCGAGCAGACCGCGCAGCAGCTCGGTCTTGGCCGCGGTGGTGGCCTTGCGGTCGGTGAGCGCGGCGCGCAGCTCGGTGGAGGAGGAGACGATCCGGCCGAACCGGAACAGCTCGTCCTCGACGGTGTCGAGCGCGCCGGCCCGCTGGGCGGCGGTGAGGTCGGCGGTGTCCGCCAGTTCCTCCAGCGCGTCCACCAGGTCGCGCGAGCGCGACCAGCGGGCCCGCACCATGCCGGCCACCAGGTCTGCGGTCTCGCCGCCGACCTGGGCGCCGAGCAGGCGCTGGACCAGTTCGGCCTTGGCCTCACCGGACTGCGCCGGGTCGGTCAGGACCCGACGCAGCGACACCTCGCGGTCGAGCAGCGCGGTGACGGAGGCCAGCTCGTCGCCGAGCCGGCCGGCGTCCACGGACGTGGAGTCCGTCAGCGCGTCGAGTCGCTCACGTGCGGCTGCCAGGGCGTCGCGGCTCGCGCCGTTCATCGAGCCGCCTCGGCCTTCTCCTCAAGCTCGTCGAGGAAGCGGTCGATGACGCGGCTCTGCCGGGCGTGATCGTCGAGGGACTCACCGACGAGCTTGCCGGCCAGGTCGGTGGCGAGCTTGCCGACGTCCTGGCGCAGCGCGGACGAGGCGGCCTTGCGGTCGGCCTCGATCTGCGTGTGACCGGCGGCGACGATCTCCTCGCGCTGCCGCTGGCCTTCCGCACGCATTTCGGCGATCAGCGTGGCACCCTGCTCCTGCGCCTCCTGGCGCAGTCGCGCGGCCTCGTGCCGGGCCTCGGCGAGCTGGGCCTTGTACTGCTCCAGGACGCTCTGGGCCTCGGTCTGGGCGGCCTCGGCCTTCTCGATACCGCCCTCGATGGCCTCGCGGCGCTCTTCCAGAACCTTGTTGATGTTCGGGAGGAGCTTCTTGGCGAGGAGGCCGAAGACGATGACGAAGGCGAGCAGGCCGACGACAAGCTCAGGGATCGGCGGGATAAGAGGGCTTTGCGTCTCCCCCTCGGCCGCCAGAATGAGCAGCTGGCTCATGTCATTGCCTTTCGTCTAGTGGACTGGTCGTTGCCGGAACGATCAGATGCCGTAGACGAACGGCATGACCAGACCGATGAGGGCGAGCGCCTCACAGAAGGCGAAGCCGAGGATCTGGTTGGCGCGGATCAGACCGGCCGCCTCGGGCTGACGAGCGAGGGCCTGGGTGCCGTTACCGAAGATGATGCCGACGCCGACGCCGGGGCCGATCGCGGCGAGGCCGTAGCCGATCGAGCCGAGCGAGCCGGAGACAGCGGCAAGGGTCTGGGACATGCCAGTTCTTCCTTCTTCTTTACGGACCGGTGGGGGTTGGCCACCGGACGCCTCGGGGGTTTTGTAGGGGTGGGCCGGGCTGCGCGCTCAGTGGTGCTCGGCGAGCGCGCCCTGGATGAAGGTGCAGGTCAGGAGGACGAACACATAGGCCTGAAGGGCCTGGACGAACAGCTCGAAGGCCGTCATCACCAGGACCATGATGAAAGAGACACCCGCGTAGGCGATGCCGATACCGTTGAGCAGGTACCAGGTGGCGATCGTGAACAGCAGCAGCAGGGTATGACCGGCGAACATGTTCGCGAAGAGTCGAACCGCGTGGGTGAAGGGGCGGACCAGCAGGTTCGAGAAGAGCTCGATGCCCATCGCCAGCGGCAGGACCGCGCCGAGGTCCTTGTTGTAGCCCGTGAAGTTCTTGAACGCCCCGACGAAACCGTGGCGCTTGAAGGTCAGGGAGACCCACAGGACATAGACGATCAGGGCCAGTGCGGCGGGGTAAGCGATGATCGAGGTGACCGGGAACTGGGCGACCGGGACGATGGCCCAGATGTTCATCACCCAGATGAAGAAGAAGAGGGAGACGATGAGCGGTACGTACTTCTCTCCTTCCTTCTTGCCGATGGTCTCGTAGACCACGCCGCGGCGGATGAAGTCGTAGCCCGCCTCGGCGACCATCTGGAGCTTGCCCGGGACGACCTTCGGCTTGCGGAAGGAGGCCCAGAAGAACCCGAGCACGACGATCGTGCTGAGCAGTGCCAGCAGCATCGGCTTGTTGAAGTACAGGTTGCTGTTCGCGTCGCCCCAGATGGGCTCGAACAGGAACGAGTGCAGGCCGGGAGCCGGGAAACCACAGTCCGCGAAGATGTGGCAGTCGGTCTCGAAGGCGAGCACCTGCGTCGGGTCAGCACTCACCGCGGGCTCCTTCAGCGTGGCGCATGGGTACGGCAACCTCGTTGTGTCGGCGCGGCACAGGGCCGCGGTTCGGCACGGGACTGGTGTTACTTGGGTGGGGGCGGCGGTCCGGCGTCCAGCCTCGCGATGGAACAGGCGTCAGCTTGGATGCCCGCGCCCGCTGTGCCGCAGTTGGCACCGGACGATAGCAGCTTGTCGAACGCGTCCTTATCCCGGCCCTACCCCTCACGACGAGGGGCCCGTCTTCTCGGCCTTGGGGGCCGTCGAGGGTTCGGGTTCGACGTAGAGGATCTTGGCCTTCATGTGTACGTAGGTCTGTGCGCCGATCCACGCCAGGGTGGTCGCGACGAGTGTGATCGCGAACGAGCGCGGATTGAACAGCGTGGTGTCCTTGAACACGGCGAGGAAGACGAAGAGCAGCAGGATCTGTGTCGTGTAGAGCATCAGACCCATGGCCTGGAACAGGTGCGGAAGCGACCTCGCGGTGCGCTGGAGCACCAGCAGTCCGATGCCCATGAAGAGGATGGTCACCAGTGCGGCCACTCCGGCCCCGACCGCTCCCTTGCCACCGGCGATCACTCCGCTGACCGCGGCGGCGACGGCACCCACGGCGGCCGTGGGCGCGGCAGCGTGGATCAGCATCCGGGCGTCATTGGACGGCATGGCGGCAACTCCGCTTTTTCACAGTGGGGCAGGGGTGTCGTCATGGACGAGCGTAGTCCCGGGTTTGAGAGGGAAACTCCCGCCAATGGACCGTCGCACTACGGTCCTTCGGCCCTATCCCGGGTTCTCGTGAACGGTATCACAAACTATTTGATGAGGTCTTTACCTGCCCGGTGTGCCCGCGGTCACACATGAGAGTGAAAGTGCACGTCTGTGCAGGTCGGGCGGTGACTTGTCTGATATTGGGCCGCTTCGTCACTGCCCGGTTCCCCCATGAATTGGCAATGCTCTAGTCAGATTCTTACCTTCGGCGTCAGCTCCGGCGTCAGCGCGACGACCCTGCCTTGCGCCGGTCCAGGAGCCGTGCGCGGGCACCCATCGCCGTTGACCCGTTGACCCCGGACGCCCGGGCGCTGGTGCCGGCCGAGCCGCCCGCCCCGGACACCCCGGCCACCACCGGCGCCAGTTGCCCGGTCTCCTCCTCGGTGGCCTCCGCCGCCCCGACGCCGTACGACGCACCGGCCCCGGCCTCCTGGAGCGCCGGCTCCGGGCGGCGGCGGCGCCGGTAGCGCGGCGGCACGAAGGACTCGGCCCAGCGCGGGGCACGCGGGGTGAACCGGGGCAGCAGGAGCAGCAGCAGACCGAGCGCGCTCAGTACCACGACGGCGAGCACAATCCACATGGACGCGGAGTTCACGGAGTAGGTGAGGGCCCCGAAGGCGATCAGCGCCGACCAGAAGTACATGATCAGCACGGACCGGCTGTGCGAGTGGCCGATCTCCAGCAGCCGGTGGTGCAGATGCCCCCGGTCCGCGGCGAACGGCGACTGACCGCGCCAGGTCCGCCGCACGATCGCCAGGATCAGGTCGGCGGCCGGGATGGCGATGATGGTCAGCGGCAGCAGCAGCGGGATGTAGACCGGCACCGTCTGGTGCACGGTGTTGCGCTCCGAGCCGGAGAACAGGTTCATCACGTCCGGGTCGACCTGCCCGGTCACCGAGATCGCGCTGGCCGCCAGCACCAGGCCGATCAGCATCGACCCGGAGTCCCCCATGAAGATCCGCGCCGGATGCATGTTGTGCGGCAGAAAGCCCAGGCACATGCCCATCAGCACCGCCGCGAACAGCGTGGCCGGGGCGGCGGCCTCGATGCCGTACGAGTACCAGATCCGGTAGGCGTACATGAAGAACGCCGCCGCCGCGATGCACACCATGCCGGCGGCCAGGCCGTCAAGACCGTCCACGAAGTTGACGGCGTTGATGGTGATCACGACCAGGGCGACGGTCAGCAGGGTGCCCTGCCACTGGGTGAGCGCGACGGTGCCCACGCCCGGGATCGGCAGCCACAGGATCGTCAGACCCTGCATGACCATGACGCCGGCGGCGATCATCTGGCCGCCCAGCTTGATCAGGGCGTCGATCTCGAACTTGTCGTCCAGCACACCGATCAGCCAGATCAGCGCGGCGCCGGACAGCAGCGCCCGTGGCTCGTTCGACTTCTCGAAGACCTCGTTGAGGTTGGTGAGATGGTCGGCGACCAGCAGGCCCGCGCACAGGCCGAAGAACATGGCGATACCGCCGAGCCGCGGGGTCGGTTCCCGGTGCACGTCCCGGGCCCGGATCTCCGGCATCGCTCCGGCCACGATCGCGAACTTCCGTACCGGCCCTGTCAGCAGGTACGTCACCGCGGCCGTGATGCAGAGCGTCAGCAGGTATTCACGCACGGGCTTCCCCACAGGTCTCGCTGGCCATATAGGCCCCACACCCTAGCGAGGGACGCATATGAGTGGGGACATCCGGGTAGCGACGATGGTTGCACGTATTGCTGTGCAGGGTTGTCGCCTTTCACTGTGCACACCGCACACACCTTGCCGCGTGCGCTGTGCACGGTGGTAACGGACGAGCCCCCGGGAAGGTGTCCGGCACCGCGCCCATCAGCCGGTACGTTCCCTCTCCGCCACGCCCGCCACCCCCGCTCACCCCGGGTACGGCGGGAACGCGGCGGTCAGCTCCCGCACCTCCTCCCGCACCCGTGCCCCGCCGGCACTCCCCCGCACCACGCCCGCCAGCATCCCCGCGATCCGCGCCATCTCCGCCTCGCCCATCCCCTGCGTGGTGAGGGCCGCCGTGCCAAGCCGCAGCCCGCGCGCGCTGCCGTGCGGCAGGACACAGCAGTCCAGCACCATCCCGGCGGCGGCCAGCCGGCCCCGGGCGGTCCGGCCGTCGACGCCGAGCGGGGCCGGGTCGACGGTGATCAGATGCGTGTCCGTGCCGCCCGTGGTGACCGCGAGGCCCTCGGCGGCCAGCCCGGCGGCCAGCACCCGGGCGTTGGCGACGACCTGATGGGCGTACGCGGCGAAGGCCGGGGTCGACGCCTCGCCGAACGCGACCGCCTTCGCGGCGATGGTGTGCATCTGCGCCCCGCCCTGCGTGAACGGGAAGACGGCCCGGTCCACCCGCTCGGCCAGCCCCGCCCCGCACAGGATCATCCCGCCGCGCGGCCCGCGCAGCACCTTGTGCGTGGTCGCGCACACCACATCGGCGTACGGCACCGGATTCGGCGCCGCTCCCCCGGCGACCAGCCCCATCGGATGGGCCGCGTCGGCGATCAGATAGGCGCCCACCTCGTCGGCGATCTCCCGAAAGAGGGCGTAGTCGAAGTGGCGGGGATAGGAGATGGAGCCGCAGACGATCGCCTTGGGCCGCCGCAGCCGGGCCAGCGCCCGGACATGCTCGTGGTCGACGAGCCCGCTTTCCGCGTCCACGGTGTAGCCGACGAAGTCGAACCAGCGCCCGGAGAAATTGGCCGGTGAACCATGGGTGAGATGACCGCCGTACGGCAGCCCGAGGGCGAGCACGGTGTCGCCGGGGCGCAGCAGGGCCGCGTAGGCGGCGAGCACCGCCGAAGAGCCCGAGTGGGACTGGACGTTGGCGTGTTCGGCGCCGAACAGCGCGCACGCGCGGGCCACCGCGAGGCGCTCCGCGACGTCGACGATCTCGCAGCCGCCGTGGTGGCGGGCGCCCGGGTAGCCCTCCGCGTACTTGTTGGCCAGCGGTGAGCCCAGCGCCGCCAGCACGGCGGGTGAGGTGAAGTTCTCGGCCGCGTTCAGCTGAAGCGTGGTCGACTGGCGCACCAGTTCCCCGAGCAGCACATCCGCCAGCTCGGGGTCCTGCCGCCGCAGCAGATCGGCCGCTGAGGTGTGGGTGACCATCATGATCCACTCCGCACGTCGACACCGGACGTACGTCCAATGTAGGCCGGGCGGGCGGGGGGCGCTTGATGGGTTGGACCGCCTGCGAAAACGGACCCCACGTGACGCCCCCGGGGCGCCCTACATCCGCGCCGCCACCCCCGTCAGCGCCGTGATCGCCGGATCCAGCGCCTGATGTATCTCGTCCCCGATGGACCGGAAGAACGGCAGCGGCGCCCCGTACGGGTCGTACACCTCGTCCGCCTCGGCGGTGGGCGCCAGCAGCCATCCGCGCAGCGCGGCGGCGGCCCGGACCAGGGCGCGGGCCCGCACCACCAGCCCGTCCTCCAGGGACGGCAGGGTCGCCGGGTCGATGGCCTTCACCAGCCGGGTGAACTCCTTCAGCGTGAAGGTACGCAGCCCCGCCGAGTGCCCCATGGAGATCACCTGCGCCCGGTGGTCGCGGGTCGCGGTGAGCACCAGGTCGGCCATGATGACGTGCTCGTCGAGGAGTTCGCGCCCGGTGAAGCCGGAGGCGTCCGCGCCGAAGTCGGCCAGCACCGCCTCGGCGTTGGCCTCCATGGGCGCCCCTTCATGACCCCAGGTCCCCGCGCTCTCCACGATCAGCCCACCGCCCAGGATGCCGAGCCGCTGGGACACGTAATGCCGGGTCAGCCGCTCGGTGATGGGCGAGCGGCACACATTGCCGGTGCTGACGTGGAGGATCCGGAAGCTGTCACGCGGCAGCCCCACGAAGGTGGTGGTGATCTCCGCCGCACGTTCCCCGTTGCCTATGCCACGCCCCGCGTCAGGGGCTGTCAATTGGCCACCTCAAGGTCGGGTACGACCTTGCGCAGCTCCTCGGGCGAGAGCGCGCCCTCGCGCAGCAGCACCGGCACCGGGCGGGTGACGTCCACGATGGAGGAGGGGACGTTGCCGGGGGTGGGGCCGCCGTCGAGGTAGACGGAGACCGAGTCGCCGAGCATCTGCTGGGCCGCGTCGCAGTCCTCCGGCGCCGGGTGGCCGGTGAGATTGGCGGAGGAGACGGCCATCGGGCCGACCTCGGTGAGCAGTTCGATGGCGACCGGGTGCAGCGGCATCCGTACCGCGACCGTGCCCCGGGTGTCGCCGAGGTCCCACTGGAGGGACGGCTGGTGCCTGGCGACCAGGGTGAGCGCGCCCGGCCAGAACGCGTCGACCAGCTCCCAGGCCAGCTCGGAGAAGTCGGTGACGAGGCCGTGCAGGGTGTTCGGGGAGCCGATCAGGACGGGGGTGGGCATGTTGCGGCCCCGGCCCTTGGCGTCCAGCAGATCGGCGACGGCCTCGGAGGTGAAGGCGTCGGCGCCGATGCCGTACACGGTGTCGGTGGGGAGGACCACCAGCTCGCCACGGCGGACGGCGGACGCGGCCTCGCGCAGACCGGTCACGCGGTCGGTCGCGTCATTGGTGTCGTATCGCCGTGCCATGTCTAGCGGGCCTCCTCGAACCGGTCGTACACGAGGTACGCGAACTGCTGGGATGAAGTCTGGCGGATGCTCACGGCAGCGCCTTGCGGGCGGTGGCGAAGCGCGGGCGGTTGTTGAGGTCGGGGTGGTCGGCGGCGTCGGCCCAGCCGCGCTCCTCGGTGAAGATCCACGGCACCTGGCCGCCCTGGGTGTCGGCGTGCTCGATCACCACGACCCCGCCGGGCCGCAGCAGCCGGTACGCGGTCCGCTCCAGGCCGCGGATCAGGTCGAGGCCGTCCTCGCCGGAGAACAGGGCGAGGTCGGGATCGTAGTCGCGCGCCTCGGGGGCGACGTACTCCCACTCGGTGAGCGGGATGTAGGGCGGGTTGGAGACGACCAGGTCGACCTGTCCGTCGAGGTCGGGGAAGGCGTCCAGGGCGTTGCCCTGCCGCAGCTCGACCCGGGAGCCCTCCACGTTCCTGCGGGTCCACACCAGGGCGTCCTCGGACAGCTCCACGGCGTGCACCCGGGAGCGGGGCACCTCCTGGGCCAGGGCGAGGGCGATGGCGCCGGAGCCGGTGCACAGATCGACGATGCAGGGCTCCACGACGTCCATGGCCCGTACGGCGTCTATGGCCCAGCCGACCACCGACTCGGTCTCCGGGCGGGGCACGAAGACCCCGGGCCCCACCTGGAGCTCCAGATAGCGGAAGTAGGCGAGGCCGGTGATGTGCTGGAGCGGCTCGCGCTGTTCGCGGCGCGCGATGACCTCCCAGTAGCGGGCGTCGAAGTCCGCGTCCTGGACGGAGTGCAGCGCGCCCCGTTTCACCCCGTGCACGAACGCGGCCAGCTCCTCCGCGTCGGTACGGGGCGAGGGCACGCCGGCGTCGGCCAGCCGCTGGGTGGCCTGGGCCACCTCCGCGAGCAGCAAGCTGCGGGGGCTCGGGGGTCGCCCCCCAAATGACTGCTGCACGCAAGTCCTCCGTGTCGTACTGGGTCGTCCGTGCCTGTGCCTTACGCGGCTGCCAGTTTCGCCGCCGAGTCCGCGTCGACGCACGCCTGGATCACCGCGTCGAGATCACCGTCGAGCACCTGGTCCAGGTTGTACGCCTTGAAGCCGACGCGGTGGTCCGAGAGCCGGTTCTCCGGGAAGTTGTACGTACGGATCTTCTCGGAGCGGTCGACGGTACGGACCTGGCTGCGGCGGGCGTCGGCGGCCTCCTTCTCCGCCTCCTCCTGTGCCGCGGCGAGCAGCCTGGAGCGCAGGATACGCATCGCCTGCTCCTTGTTCTGGAGCTGGCTCTTCTCGTTCTGGCAGGAGGCGACCACTCCGGTCGGGACGTGGGTGATGCGTACGGCGGAGTCGGTGGTGTTGACGGACTGGCCGCCGGGCCCGGAGGAGCGGTAGACGTCGATCCGCAGATCGCTCGGGTTGATCTCCACGTCCACCTCCTCGGCCTCCGGCGTGACCAGCACACCGGCGGCGGAGGTGTGGATGCGGCCCTGCGACTCGGTGGCCGGCACCCGCTGCACCCGGTGCACCCCGCCCTCGTACTTCAGCCGCGCCCACACGCCGTGCCCGGATTCGGTCTGCCCGCGGGTCTTCACCGCGACCTGGACGTCCTTGTAGCCGCCCAGCTCGGACTCGGTGGCGTCGATGATCTCGGTCTTCCAGCCGACGCGCTCGGCGTAGCGCAGATACATCCGCAGCAGGTCCCCGGCGAACAGCGCGGACTCGTCGCCTCCGGCGCCCGCCTTGACCTCCAGGATCACGTCCTTGTCGTCGCTGGGGTCGCGCGGGACCAGCAGCAGCCGCAGCTTCTCGGTCAGCTCCTCGCGCTGCTTCTCCAGCTCCTTGACCTCGGCGGCGAAGTCGGGGTCGTCGGCACCCAGCTCACGCGCGGTGTCGATGTCGTCACCGGACGCCTTCCAGGAGCGGTACGTGGCGACGATCGGGGTCAGCTCGGCGTAGCGCTTGTTCAGCTTGCGCGCGTTGGCCTGGTCGGCGTGGACCGAGGGGTCCGCGAGCCTGGTCTCCAGGTCGGCGTGCTCGCCGACCAGCTCCTCGACGGCCTCGAACATCTTCTGGCTCCTGTGTGCGGTACGACGGTGAAGGGCGGGGCGACCAAAAACGCCGGTCCCGGCACGCCCTCGTCGGGGCGTGGCCGTGGACCGGCGAAGTGGGGCTCGCTACTTCTTGGAGCCGGCGGCCTTGCCGAAGCGGGCCTCGAAGCGGGCCACACGGCCACCGGTGTCGAGGATCTTCTGCTTGCCCGTGTAGAACGGGTGGCACTCGGAGCAGACCTCGGCCCGGACGGTGCCGGACTCGATGGTGCTGCGGGTGGTGAACGACGCGCCACAGGTGCAGCTGACCTGCGTCTCGACGTACTGGGGGTGGATGTCGCGCTTCAAGGTGTCTCCTAGTTTCGGGAGGGCGCCGGGTCGCTGCCGCGGAGTGCGGAGCGTGAACCGGGGCCGACGGTCCAGTCTGCCAGGACTGGGGCCATCCCCCAAAACCGGGGGTTGGTGTCTTCTATTCCTGGGGGTGGGGAGGGGGCGCGGGAGGGGGTGGGGGGGGGATCGCCGTGGGCGGGTGCGGGTGCGTTGTGGCTGGTCGCGCCCACGCGGCAGAGCCGCACATCGATACAGCCCCGCGCCCCTAGGGGCGTGGCAGTCCCCGGCGCTACGACGTCACCACGCCGTCTGCCTGGCCCGTTGCCGTGCCCTCTGTTGCTGACTTCGGGATCGGCTTGTCCGCCTTGAGGGCGGTCCAGACCTGGTCGGCCTTGGTCTCGTCGAGCAGGACGCGGTTGAGGTTGGCCGGGTCGTACTGGACCGGCATGGTGACCATGTCCATGCCGGAGGAGTCGATGGACTTGAGGCCGTTGACCCAGGCCACCAGCGAGTTCACCGAACCGAGGTCGGAGTCCGTGGTGACCGACTTGGTGGCGGTGTCCGCGAGGGCGTAGAGCTTCGTGGGGTTGGTGAACAGGCCGATGCTCTTGACCTGCTCGACCAGGGCCTTGATGAACGCCTGCTGGAGCTGGATACGGCCGAGGTCGGAGCCGTCGCCCACGCCGTGCCGGGTGCGGACCAGGGCGAGGGCCTGCTCGCCGGTGAGCTGGTGGGTGCCGGCCGGGAGGTCGAGATGGCTGTCGGGGTCGCTGATGGCCTCGGTGGTGGTGACCTCCACCCCGCCGAGTTCGTCGATCAGCGTCTCGAAGCCGCTGAAGTCGACCTCCAGATAGTGGTCCATCCGGATCCCGGTCAGCGTCTCGACGGTCTTCACGGCGCAGGCGGCGCCGCCCGTGGAGTACGCCGAATTGAACATCACGCCGCTCGCGGCCGGGTAGGCGTTGCCGTCGGTGTCGGTGCACTCCGGGCGGTCGATCAGGGTGTCGCGCGGGATGGAGACCACGCTGGCCGTCTTATGGCCCTCGTACACATGGACGATCATCGCGGTGTCGGAGCGGGCGCTGCCGTCGTCCTCGCCGCCGCCCAGGTCCTGGTTGTCGCCGGAGCGGGAGTCCGAGCCGAGGACCAGGATGTTCTCCGAGCCGTTGTCGACCTTGGTGGGACGGTCGGAGCCGAGGGCCTGGTCGATGTCGACGCTCTGGAGGTTGCCGTTGAGCTTGAGGAAGACATAGCCCGCGCCGGCGCCGCCGAGAAGGACGATCCCGACCGCGGTCCAGGCCGCGACGAGCGCACCCTTGCTGCGCTTGCCGCGCTTCTTGCGGCGGCTGTCCCGGGCGCGGTGACGCGGACCGCTGGAACCGGATGGGCCCGGTATGCCGGGGCCCGGCGTGCTCTCGGCAGACATGTGCTCCTCGGCTTCTCGTCCGGTCGGTGTACCCCCAGCGGTGACGGACAGGGCTGGTGGGGCGGCCCGGACGGCGCCGGGTTCACCCCGTATCCATCGTGCTCCGTACGGTCAGACGGGGAAACTCGGCACAGGGTTGCACAACGCGCTGTGCCCACCGCCGGGGCGATGGGCACAGGGTGTCGCCAGGTAGCGCGGGGGTGACCCCCCTCACCTGCGGGTTCAGCCGAAGAGGTCGTACTGCTTGAAGTCCGTACCGATCTCGATGGGTGTGGCGAAGATCTCGCTGGTCGCCTTGCCGGTGCCGTTGTAGAGGGAGAGCTTCCCGGCGGGAGTGCGGGCCAGCAGGTCGGCCTTGCCGTCGCCGGTGATGTCACCGACCGCGTCGAAGGCGTTGAAGGCGCTCCAGGTGCGCACCTTCACCCGCGCCGAGAACGCCCCGCTGCCGGCCTTGCCGGTGCCCTGGTAGAGGTAGACGGCGCTGCCGGTCCTGGCACGGGCGATCAGGTCGGTGCGGCCGTCGCCGGTGAAGTCGCCGTGGCCGATGACCACGTTGTACTGGTTCCAGCCGGAGCCGACCTTGACCCGGGCGGCGAAGGTGCCGTTGCCCTTGCCGGGGTAGATCCACAGCACGCCGGCGGAGTCCACCGAGACCAGGTCGGGCAGATAGTCACCGGTGACATCGCCGGGGAGGACCATCTGGGTGCGGGTCTTCCAGTTGTCGGCGAGCTTCTTGGTGGCCCACTGGCCGGTGGAGAGCACGAAGTGGGTCCAGAAGACATCGCCGTCGCTGGTACGCCGGTAGACCAGGTCCTGGAAGCCGTCCCGGTCGAGGTCGGTCTGGAGGACCGTGTTCACACCGTCCCAGTTGCCCCACTCCTCGCGCGCGTCGAAGGTGGTGCCCTTGGATGCCTTGGCGTAGCCGATCTTGTTGGACGACTTGCGCACCCACATGTCGGCCCGGTTGTCCCGGCTGATGTTGGTGTCGTCGATGCGCGGATAGACCGCCCCGACGTACGAGGTGACCTTGGAGAAGACGCTGTAGGCGCCCTTGGTCACGCAGTCCTCCACGCCCCAGGAGACAACACCGACGATCCGGTTGTTCACCACCAGCGGGCCGCCGGAGTCGCCGTTGCAGGCGGTGGTGGTGCCGCTGTTGCTGCCGGTGGCGGGCTTGCCCGCGCACACCATGTGCCCCTTGACGAATTCCGAGCCGTAGGTGCGCGAGCAGGTGGTGTCGGACTGGAGCGGCAGGGTCGCCGTCCTCAGCTGCTGCGAGATCGCGTCGCTGGTGGAACTGGTCCGGCCCCAGCCGTACACCTTGGCACTGGTCCCGGCGGCGTACGAGGCGCTGTCCCCGGCCGTCGTCATCTTGATCGGCGTGGCCTTGACCGGGACGTCCAGGGTGATGACGGCGATGTCGTTGTCGAGCGTCGTCGCCTTGTACGAGGGGTGCTGCCACTGGCGCAGCGGCAGGGTGACCGTGCCGCCGTGCAGGTCGGTGCCGCCGGAGCCGTTGTCGGAGGGCAGCCGGGCGGTGCCGGTGACGACGGCGCCGTTCGCGTACCAGTTGTAGCCCTTGACGCAGTGCGCGGCGGTGAGGATCTTCGTGGGGGCGACGACCGCGCCGCCGCAGAAGAAGCCGATGTCGTCGGCGGTGCCGGTGGTGCCGCGGTCGTCGAAGTACCACAGCTGTGCCATCCAGGGCGCGGAGGTGATCCCGGTGGTGACCCCACCGATGATCTGCGCGTCCTTGCCGCCGGCCGCGCTGCCGGCGGTGACGCCGCCGCTCAGTGACGTCTTGTTGCCCTGCCCGGCGAGGTCGTCCTCCGCCTGGGCGCCCGCGACGCGGTCGGTCAGCTCCGCGCTCGTCACGGTGGTCGGTCCGGGTATCACCCCGGGCGACGGCAGCGGAGTGGCGGCATCGGCGGACGAGGTCAGCAGCGCGGCCCCGAGCACCGCGGCGAGCGCTGCGGCGATGGCGGACACGCCGAACCGTATCTGCCGTCTGTGCCGCTTTTCACCCCCCGCAGACATGGACATATCCACTCAAGTCCCCCCTAGGGATAAGAAGTTCGAAGGCGGAGATCTTATAACAAAGAAGGTGGCCGCTCCCGGGAAGGGGAGCGGCCACCACAGGGCCGTGCGGGCGGGGGCGGCTAGTCGCCGTTCCCCGGCGTCGGCGTCGTCTTCTGGATCTGCATCAGGAACTCGATGTTCGACTTCGTCTGCTTCATCTTGTCCAGCAGCAGCTCGATCGCCTGCTGCTGGTCCAGCGCGTGCAGCACCCGACGCAGCTTCCATACGACGGCCAGTTCCTCGCCGCCGAGCAGGATCTCTTCCTTACGGGTGCCGGACGCGTCGACGTCCACCGCCGGGAAGATCCGCTTGTCGGCGAGCTTCCGGTCGAGCTTCAGCTCCATGTTGCCGGTGCCCTTGAACTCCTCGAAGATCACCTCGTCCATGCGGGACCCGGTGTCGACCAGAGCGGTGGCGAGGATGGTCAGCGAGCCGCCGTCCTCGATGTTGCGGGCGGCACCGAAGAACCGCTTCGGCGGGTACAGCGCGGTCGAGTCGACACCACCGGAGAGGATGCGGCCGGAGGCGGGCGCCGCGAGGTTGTACGCACGGCCCAGACGCGTGATGGAGTCGAGCAGCACGACCACGTCGTGCCCCAGCTCCACCAGCCGCTTGGCCCGCTCGATGGCCAGCTCGGCGACCGTGGTGTGGTCCTCGGCCGGGCGGTCGAAGGTCGAGGAGATGACCTCGCCCTTGACCGACCGCTGCATGTCGGTGACCTCTTCCGGACGCTCGTCGACCAGGACGACCATCAGGTGGCACTCGGGGTTGTTGTGCGTGATCGCGTTGGCGACCGCCTGCATGATCATGGTCTTGCCGGTCTTCGGCGGGGCCACGATCAGACCGCGCTGGCCCTTGCCGATCGGCGAGACCATGTCGATGATCCGGGTGGTGAGCACGCCCGGGTCGGTCTCCAGGCGCAGCCGGTCCTGCGGGTACAGCGGGGTCAGCTTGTTGAACTCCGGTCGGCCGCGGCCGTGTTCGGGCGCCATGCCGTTGACCGAGTCCAGCCGGACCAGCGCGTTGAACTTCTCGCGCCGCTCGCCGTCCTTGGGCTGGCGCACGGCACCGGTGACGTGGTCGCCCTTGCGCAGGCCGTTCTTGCGGACCTGGGCGAGGGAGACGTACACGTCGTTGGGCCCCGGCAGGTAGCCCGACGTACGGATGAAGGCGTAGTTGTCGAGGATGTCGAGGATGCCCGCGACGGGGATCAGGACGTCGTCGTCGGCGATCTGCGGCTCGTTGCTGCTCGCGCCGATCTCGTCGCGGCCACGCCGGCCCCGGCGGTCCCGGTAACGGCCCCGGCGGCCACGCCGGCCGCCCTCGAAGTCGTCGTCGTCCTGCTGTTGCTGCTGCTGGCGGTTCCCGCCCTGACCACCCTGGCTGCTCTGGCCACCCTGGCCGCCCTGACCACTCTGGCCGCCGCCCTGCTGACGCTGCTGCTGGCCGCCCTGGCCCTGCTGGTCGTCGCCCTTGTTACGGCGGTCCCGGTCACTTCGGTCCCGGTCCCGGTCGCGGTCACGGCCGCGCTCGCGGCGGTCCCGGCGGCGGCCCTCGGCGCCGTCACCGGCGTCGCCCTGCGGCTGCTGCGCGCCGTTCACCGGGGTCACGGGGGTCGCCGCGGTGTCGGACCGCGACTCGGTCCTGGCCTCGGCGGTGACCGTCTCGGGGCTGCCCGCCTCGGCGGTGGCCCGACGGCGCCGGCGCTCGGCCGGGGCCTCCTCGGCGCCGCCCTGCTCGGTGCCGGCCTTGGAGGGCTGGCCGGGGATCTCGATCTGCTGCTGGGTCGCGGCCTGCTCGGCCGGGGCCTCGGTCTTCGCCTCCGCCTTCTTCGCCGCGGGCTTGTCGGCCTCGCCGGCGGGGTCGCCCGTACGGGCCCTGGAGGTGGTGCGGCGCTTGGGCTTGGTCTCGGCGGTGGCCTCGGCCTTGGGGGCCGCCCCGCCGGACGCCTGCGCCTCCTTGATGACCTCGATCAGCTGGCTCTTGCGCATGCGCGCGGTGCCCCTGATGCCGAGGCCGGATGCGACCTGTTGCAGCTCGGCCAGCACCATGCCGTCGAGGCCGGTACCACGGCGCCGCCGGGAGCCGGCACCGGTGGCAGGCGCGGAGGCGTCCGTGGCGGGCGCGGCAGCGGTCTCCTCGACACGTGCGCCCATCAGATCGGTGGTGTCGCTCACGAAGGGTCCTTCCCTGGAGCGGACGTCGGCCTGTCTGGCTCGGCGACCGGTTGTGCTGTCCGGCTTCGGTCCGTTCCGAGTGGACCGCGCCGGGGCGGTGGTCCGCCAAAGAGGCGGAAGAGATTTCTGGTGATGGCGCTTCCCCTGGCCGTGGCATCCAGTGTCACGTGGCGTGGTCGCACCAATTCCGGAGCGTGCCGCCCGGCCCGCTCAGTGTCGGCGTACGGCGTACTGCCCGCATACGAAGTACGAGACACAGTGCGGCTTGGGGGGCTCCCGGAAGGATGTCTGTCCCGGACGGGGACACGAGGCACCTCGCCATGGTGGGGTCGGGTGCAGACTTGAGGTTAACACTACCGGATCCAACAAACATTCCCCCTCTCCACATCCGGCAATCGCGTGCCTGATCGGCTCTGATCGGCCCTAATCGGTGTCGGCGGCATGATCGGCCGCCGGGATGCCGGTCGTCGCGAGCGGCAGCACACAGGCTCCTTGCAGGTCCAGGCTGAGCCGGTTGGCGGCCCAGTCGGCCCCGGCGAGGGCCTCGACCTTGTCGGCGGTGTCATGGCCGGCCAGCGCCATCACGGTGGGTCCGGCGCCGGAGATGACGGCGGGCACGCCGTCCGCCCGCAGCCGCTCGACCAGCGCCGCGCTCTCGGGCATGGCCGGGGCTCGGTACTCCTGGTGGAGCCGGTCCTCGGTGGCGGGCAGCAGCAGTTCGGGGCGGCGGGTGAGGGCCTCGACGAGCAGGGCGGCCCGGCCCGCGTTGGTGGCGGCGTCGACGTGCGGGACGGTGCGTGGCAGGAGTCCGCGGGCGGTCTCGGTGAGCACCGGCCGACCCGGCACGAAAACCACCGGAACGATGGAATCGGAGGGCTCCATCCTGATCGCGCGGGCGGCGCCGCCCTCCAGCCAGGACAGGGTGAAGCCGCCGAGCAGACACGCCGCGACGTTGTCGGGGTGGCCCTCGATCTCGGTGGCCAGCTCCAGCAGCGCGGCGTCGTCGAGCCGGGACTCGCCGCCTATGGTCACGGCGCGCGCGGCGACGATGCCCGCGCAGATGGCGGCGGAGGAGGAGCCGAGCCCCCGGCCGTGCGGGATGCGGTTGGCGCAGACGATCTCCAGTCCGCGCGGCTGTCCGCCCAGTACGTCGAAGGCGGTGCGCAGGGACCGTACGAGCAGATGGCTCTCGTCGCGCGGGAGGGTCTCGCTGCCCTCGCCGGCGATATCGACGTGCAGCCCGGCGTCGGCGACCCGGACGACAACGTCGTCGTAGAGCCCCAGCGCCAGTCCGAAGGCGTCGAAGCCGGGACCGAGGTTGGCGCTGGTGGCGGGGACGCGCACCCGTACGGCGGCGGCGCGGAATGCGGGACCGGCCATCGCTCGATGACTCTCCTTGAGCTGCGTGATTGTCGAAGACACTCGATGACATTCGATGACGTACGACGAACCCTTCGGCCGCCGTTGACCGCCATGGGCGGGCGGCCGGCCTGGGCGCCGGGCCGCGGAGACGACGCGGCACCGCGGCATATGCGGCGGGCGGGTTCAGTACAGCCTATCGAAGGAAGGTTCCCGGGCGACATAGGGCGCACAGGAGGCGCACGATGCGTGTCGTAAGCCCCCCGTGCCACCCCTGGCGGGGAAGCCCCTCGGCCGACGCCCCGTGGGGCTCGCCCCGGACGACCGCGCTACGGGGCCGGCGCCCGGGTCCTGGCAAGGGCGGCGACCGCCGGAGCGCACTTTCGCGCCACCGTCAGACCGCCCAACCAGCGGGCCCGGGCAGCCTCTCCGGGCACGGAAGGGACCCTTCGGCACGGGCCAGGGCCCGGACGGCTGCGCCACGGGGCCGACGCCGGGTTCCCGGAAGGGCCACGGCCGCCGGACGGGCCGCCGGAGACGACCTCCCGTCACCAGCGCACCGCCCGCTCATCGGGGGCAGGCAGCCCCTCCGAGCAGAGAAGGAACCCTTCCGCACTGGCCAGGGCCCGGACTGCTGCGCCATGAAGCCGACGCCGGGTCCTCAAAAGGGCCACGGCCGCCGGACGGGCCGCCGGAGACGACCTCCCGTCACCAGCGCACCG